>NZ_WQGF01000009.1:0-233711 GCF_013034545.1 Ruegeria sp. HKCCA5763 | reverse complement strand
GCCGACCTGACCCTTGAGAACCGGCTGCTCAAAAAAAGCATGTTCGAGGATGGGGCTGGTTCTACCTGTCTACGATCCTGGATGATTACAGCCGTTACGTTGTCTCTTGGCGCCTTTGCACCACGATGAAAGCTGACGATGTCACAGGAACACTGGAAGACGCTTTGGCTGCATCAGGTTGTGACAGTGTCACCGTTCTTCAAGAGACCAACTGTTCTGATAGATCCAAGCCTGCATCAAGTGTTCAGCAGGTTTTACCGGGGCCTGTTCACATTCAATCATGTCCCAGTTTTTCCTTCTTCATCGTATCAAGCTGATCTGCCCACCACTGTGCCAACTCAACTCGCTCATTCCAGTGTGCGCTGCGTGCGTATGCCCGGCGGATTTCATTCTTTTCCACATGGGCGAGTGCTCGCTCAATGGCGTCCGGATGCCAACAGCCTGATTCATTGGCCAATGTGGAAAACATTGCCCGAAAGCCATGCGCCGTCATCTCGTCCTTCTCATACCCCATGCGGCGCAGCGCGGCATTCAAAGTATTGTCGCTCATGCAGCGCTTGGATGAACGTACCGATGGAAAGAGTAACTTGCCCCAGCCCGTCAGGTCGCGCAGTTCCTTCAAGTGATCGAAGGTTTGGCGGGACAGCGGTATTGTGTGAGGCCGCCGCATCTTGGCGCGATGTGCCGGAACGGTCCACGCCATTCTGGCTTCATCGATCTCATCCCACTCCGCCATTCGCAACTCTCCGGGGCGCAGGGCAGTCAACGCCAGCAGTTGCAATGCGAGGCGCGTCGTTCTTTGACCGGAAAACCCGTCGATAGCCCGTAGCAATGCACCGGCCTGCGCCGGATCAGTGATTGCCGCGCGGTGCTGTACCTGGGGCCTGATCAGGGCATCCTTCAAACCATAGGTCGGATCGTTATCGGCGAGTCCCAGGGCGATGGCATAGCGAAAGACGGCCCCGGCAGCAGACCGCATCCGTACGGCGCTTTCGTGATTGCCCTTTTTTTCCATCTTCTGCAGCGGAACCAGAATATCCCGTGCTGTTATTTGTGTGATCGGCATTTTCCCGATGTCTGCGGAAAGTAGCCGGTGAAACCAGGCGGTCTTAGTCAGCGTTGCTTCGGCACGGCCTTCGCTGCGCTTCTTTTCCAGCAGTTCTATCGCCAACTTGGAGAAAGTGGCTTTGTTCTCTGCCTCTTCTCTGGCTTTTTTGTCTTTGCGCACGCTGGAAGGATCTTCGCCATTTGCGATCAGGCTGCGGGCGTCGTCCCGTTTCCGTCGCGCATCGGCCAGTGTCACTTCAGGATACTTGCCCAGCGCCAGCAGCTTTTCCTTTTGGAGCCAACGATACTTAAAGCGCCAGAGTTTCGAACCGTTCGGCTTCACCAGCAAATAAAGCCCGTCAAAATCGGCCTGCTTGTAGGGCTTCTCCTTAGGTTTCAGAGCCCGAATCCGTGCGTCGCTCAAGACAGGCATTGGGGGTACCTTCCAGTCACCAGGTGGCATGTACCCCAATTTGGTACCCCATTTGGGGGTAGATTACAGCGCACGTGGCAGGACAACATCGGACAATCCGACGGTAGAAACCCTGCAACTACAAGCTACTATCAGTCAAAATCGGACGCAACTGGATGTTAAAGTGGTGCCCCCACACGGACTCGAACCGCGGACCTACTGATTACAAATCAGTTGCTCTACCAGCTGAGCTATAGGGGCAAGCCGTTGATACTAAACGACTATTATCTCCGTACACAATGCCAAGCAATCGCTATTACATGGGATTTAGCTAATGTTTGTCTATGGTACCTTCGATTTTTTTGTCGTTTATCTCACGCGCATTTGTCTGTCCATAGCTAAATGACGGCAAATCACCGGAGATGCAAGTACCAGCGCTGCCAACCACTAGCCACCCTTCTCATCTCACCCGCTCAGCCACGCCACGCCAGCGCTACACACCTGCTCGGCCCCGCTACATGGGGCAGGACCGTCGTGAAAGGGGGCGGGGTGCCTAAGACAATGACGGGGGAAGTCGAACCGTCCAGGGGGGTCACGACAATGGTAGGCAGCAAGTTCCGGCCCAGAAGCCCACCACTGCATTTAGTGGCTATTTTGTAAATAGTTTCTTGGTTTATCAATGTTTTATGGCAAAAACCACGAAACCCTTACTGAAAGATGTGGCCGACTTTCAAGCCTCCGCAGCAGGTGTGCAAGTTCCGGTCGGCTATGAAATCTCAACACCGCGCGAACATGCCCTCTGGATGCAGTACACCAGCGCAAGGCCCGCTGATGAATGGCTAGACGCTGAGCTAGTGCAGGTTTGCTTGGTCATCAAAGCAGATTTGGAGATCGAACGGCTGACTGCTTACCTCGACGAACACGGCGACTTGTCCACCGCAGGCAACGGCGCGATCAAAGCCCATAGGTCCAGCCATCGTTTTCGGACACAGTGTGTGTCGCTGGCCCATCGCAGCGCGGGCAGACAGTTTCGGTATGGGTTCTTTCGCGTGCCATTGTTGGTCACTCCAGCTGCTGGCCCCAACATGGGCCGGTGGTGATGTCAACGACGCCGCGGAACGGCGCGTCGGGGAGGAATTCCAACCAGGCGCGGGTCATCTTGGCTTTCAGGATGCGACGGACAGCGCGGACGGTTTGCGGGTCGACCGCACAGTCGATGACCAGTTCGTCGTGTACGGTCGCAACGATGCAGGCTGGTAGGTGGCGCAAGGCTTCGCCGACGTAAACAAGGGCGACGCCGATGATTTCGGCCGCGGTGCCTTGAACGGGGTGGTTTAGTGCGAAGTTGCGTTCGTATCCGTCCAGCCAGTCGTCGACCTGCCAGTCTTCCAGTTCATCGAAGCCTTTGTCGTCCGGCGTGCGTGACCGCCAGCGGAACAGCCAACGCCGACCGCCGATGGTGCTAACGTCGCCGCCGCGACGGGTCTGGCGCTCCTGGTCACGTTGCCAGCGTTTCAGATTAGGGTACGCGTCGAAGAATCCGTCAATGAGGTCGACAGCGGCATCATGGGAAGCCCGTGTTGCCTAGGAGACAATCAAGCGGGCGCTCAGCACCACGCCTTCTATCAAGACAGATCGGTGATCGGGGGGATTGATACCCGAAACGGCGTGGTGCCTGCCTACCAGGTCGGTTTCGATATCCGAGACGACCTGAAAACCCACCTACTTACCCATGTCGCGGATTGGCACCGCGACCTTGCCGTCGGGCAGCGGTTGCAGTAGACACGAAAAATGCTCTAATTTGGCTTAGTCAGTGAATCATGGATTTAGCAACGCACTATGCCGATGTCGCAACACCCCTCTTTGACCGCCGATCAGTCTGGCCTCCTCGCCGCGGGGCACGGCGACGCCCCGGACGATGTACTAAAGCATCCCGGAATGATAGCGGATACGGAGCGGCGTGCCCTTTGTAACCTGACGCGCGACCACTATCGAGACGGTTCAACAATAATCGACGCTGGCGCTTTCCTTGGAGCGTCGACAAAGGCATTTTTGCGTGCAATCGAGGATGGCGGCTTCGCGAACCCGTCAGTTCATACTTACGAATATGGCCGCTTCAGCGACTATAGCTCCCAGTTTGCGACCGAGATCCTGTCAAAAGAGTTCCATGCCGGGGAAAATTTCGGCGAAATGCTGAAGTCGCTTGTCGATGATCGGCACAATACAATCCAATTTAACCTTGGAGATATAAGAGATTTTCACTTCTCCGGCCCCGAAATATCTATAGCGTTCTTAGATGTTTTAAAAAGCACAAGTCTGATGGATGCGGTTTATGACAAGTTCTTTCCCTACTTCGCCGATGACACGGTCCTCTACCAGCAAGATTATTTTCATCCTTTCCACCCATGGATAGCCTGCTCTATGGCCAAGTATCAGAGTATGGGAGCATTCTCCTATTTGGGCCGCCCTGATCCTGAGTTCGGTGCATTTAACGCTGCCGTGTTTGTTGTGAAAGACCTCGCCGCCGTTCGCGCAGTAGCCCCTTCCAGCTTCCGGGACGCTTCGAAAGAAGAGGTTCTGGACTGGATGAATACTGCTATCGGTTTGCATGATCATCCATTCGAAAAGCTGAATGTGATTGGCTTGCGCAGCGCGGCCGTCGCATTGTTCGACAAAGATGAGGCCACCGCCCAAAACGATTTCCGGGCAGGGCTGCGAGACAATGGTATTGCCGACCTCCTAGACCACCCGCGGCAGCAGCATCACATCAAACGAGTTAATACTTTCTTGAGACAACTCGTGAAGGGAAAGATGCGCTTCGCAGATTAATCGCAGACGATCTTCAAAAAGATCAGCGTGCACCGGCCCATATCGATTTTCTTTGTATCAAGATCGAAGATGGTGAACTAGAAGCCACGAAGAATTCCGAATTAAACAATCACTGAGGAAATTGCAGGATTGACAAATTGGCAAGCATGACGAAGACCGTATACTTCCACATCGGCACGGTCAAAACGGGTTCGACCGGGTTGCAGAAGTTCTGCTATGAGCACCGTGAAGCGTTGCTGGGTGCAGACGTAGATTATATCCAATTTCAACCCCCTCGATTGGATCTGCCCCGTTGGGCAAATGCAGATTACCTTATGACCGCTGACTTTGACTCCGATGTTGTCACTAGGTACGTAGAGGCAAGTCCTGCTTCGCGTATCCTGATCTCGGAAGAGGGGTTGATGGGCAGGCCGCAGATCTGGCAGCACCCGGTTTTTAACAATATGCGCCGTGTTGTCATCCTATACTTGCGCAACAACGTTGACCTCGTCGCTTCATGGGCCTCCGAGAACGCGCTGCCTTACAATTTTTCGCAGAAGGAACACAGCAGTGGGCGCGGCGTAGTATCTGTCGAAGAGGGTATCAGCGTCTGGACAGATCGCTATCTTAGCCATCTGCAAAACCTTCACAAGGCGTTCGCGGCAGATCCAGAGTTGACGGTGCGATTGCTTCCGTTCCCGCCATCCAACGGGAAAACCTTGATCAAAACCCTTCTGGAGGCGCTCGAACTGAACCAAGAGGCCGTGGACGGCCTCGTGGATGCGGCCAGTAACGACCCTTTCAATGTAGGGCACACCCGTAAATTTTGCGATACGTCATCCACTCTTGCCGACCTATCGCTGCAATATGGTCTGCCGCGTTTATACAGCCACGATCTAGTAAAAAGCATTTATAACCAACTGCACTCAGGTGATCAGCGCAAAGTCGTCGAAACGCTGACCAAACAGGATATGACAACCATTCGGAACAAGCTCTTGTCACCGGCCAAGGCCTTGATCGAAGACTATGGTGCGCCGCCTACGATCATCGATATGCCGAAGGCTGCTCATTCGAACAACGCGCCTTACAACCCCCTCGACCTTAGTGAATTGAAGCTCATTTTTTTTGAGCACGCCATTAAGCGCGTTGTCACTTTCTTGCAGGAACGGGATGCCGCCTTACAGGAACGGGATGCCGCCTTACAGGAACGGGATGCCGCCTTACAGGAACGGGATGCCGCCTTACAGGCACGGGACACCGCCTTACAGGAACGGGATGCCGCCTTACAGGAACGGGATGCCGCCTTACAGGCACGGGACACCGCCTTACAGGAGCGGGATCATACGCGGAAGTATCCTTGGAAATACATTAGGCATTCGTGGAATGCGAACCTTAAAAGGTCGCCGCGATCTCGTCGTGGGTATTGATGCCGATTATCCCGTGATCGCAGATGATCTGCACGCAGCCGCGACCATTGAAATGGGCGACACACTCCATGTGTGTTTCGGTCGCGGCCATCTGCGATCCAGCATCCTCGAGAGTTACTGCCTTCTTCACGTGGAATGGCCCGTTCAAGGATCATCGCTCTACACTCCGCCGGGAAGTGAACTTGGGACATGGTAAGCCAGCCGATCTCTTGCAGCAGCGGCTCAACCACAGCGCTGATTGCGCCGTCATATTGTAATGTCCCGCACGCCGACCGAGTTCAGGTCAGCCACAAGTTCGTCCAGCGGTTTGGCCTCGGGTGTGAAACACCACGGCTCACCGTTCCGGTACAGTTGACCGTGGAACGTGGCCTGTGGACCGTCCAGACCTGCCAACGTAATCTCGCAATAGCGCTGGGGCTGTGCTGTCATTTCATTTGTCATTTGGGGTTCTCCTGTACTGGTGACGTGACAATTAAATTACCAATTCGGCCCGCCGGTAAATTCTTAAGGGTACCTATTTAACAGGCTAAGGTTGTTAAACGGAAAATGACCGGAGCACGAATGCCCCGGCCAATCTCGTCGCAATACGACTTCTTGATGTGTCACCAAACAAGATAGCACTTTTATACGACTTCGGGGTTTGATTGAAAATAGCAGCAAAGGCCGATTAGAGCAATCAATGCCCGCGCTGTACTACGCTCATATTAACGTTAAGATCATCCAGAATTGTGGCATAAAGAGGATCTTCAGCATATCGGTCGCGTATCTTCTTAATTGCGTTTAGACTGAATGCACCAGTTTTGGGATTAGTGGTCTCTTCCAGACCCAGCAAATCGAGCGCCACTTTCTTGGCCATTCTCTTATACTCTTTATTTCTGTTCATTCCGGAGTCTCCTATTAGTGTGGAGCCTTACCCAAACACACATCAGCGCTGATAAGAAGTGGCGAAGTTGTGGGCTTCTTGCCAAAGTAACTGTCATAATGGCAATTCGCCGCGATTTGGAAAATTCACTGTAAATAAGTAATACCATTTCTATTTTCACTCATTTCTGTGGAATGGTTAATTCAGGATTTGACGAAAAGGAGCCACACGCCATGCCACAAGTGAACCACCTGAACCTACCGCCGGTCGGGAAGGCCGTGTTGGCGCTGAACACACCACAGGACAGAGCCGCGTCTTATGCTTTGGCCATCGGGCGCGATAATGACATAAGACCCATTGGCAACGGTATACCCGGCGGTAAGCGCTTTCCGCTCTATAGCCTCACGAGGGGCACCGTTGGCCCGCACGAATGTTATGACGCATGGCACCCAGCGCTGGACCATGCTTATCACTTCAAATGCCGGAACAGCGCGGTTGCGATTGTGTCGTACAACTACGGGCCAGTGGGCCTGAGAAGGCGGGCTGACCTACCGCCTGGCCTCGACGTATACGTGCTGCCGGTCAGCGCTTATGGGTTGGGGACGGCCGCGTATCTCTACGTCAGAGAAGGCATGGAGGTCGAATATGACGAAACAGCGCTGGCTCTGCATCATCACACCCAAGACATTGAATTTGCATAACATTACCTAATGGACGGGTTTTTGGTTTACAGGACAAATGTTCTGAGCAATGGTATATGAGTCGGTGCTTTACGGCCCGTGGGCCAAGGACCAGTGAGTGGGGTCCGAGGTACACCGAGCGCTGACACCTAGAAAGGAAACCGAGTCTGTCTGTTCCGCTCCGGCGGGCCGGACATAGCCCGTTCAGCGCTGAGGCTGGGCGGGTCAGGCAAACCTTTACTAGGAGGCTTCTTATGGCCAACGATATGACGACGACCGAACTGCCGCTGCCCGAAGACGTGGGCAAACTCGAAAGCGTAGCAGGCCCCGACCCCGAAATGATCACCTTTGCACGCGAAGCTGTCCGGCTGCGCAAACTGCGCTATTGGCGGCTGGGCTACAAGACGAAGCTCATCAGCAAGCGCGAGTGGTACGAATATCTGGCCGCGACTGAAGTCCCTGCCAAAGCCTCATAATAGAAAACCCCCAACGCCGGAACATCGAGCGCTGGGGGTTCAGGATTTGGTGAAAATGACTCCACACTTGCAGGGGTATATTACGCCAGATCCTCTAACATTGGCAATTAGAGGAAGTACCAATATGACCGAAAGCCCCACCAGAAAGGAAACCTCACCTTTTAATCTGGAGGACCTTTCATGGCCGCTAATGACGATAAGAAACACAATAGCGCTGACGCAATCGACTTGGAGCAGGTATTTGTCATAGAAGACAGAGATGAGGTTGAAAAGGACGACCATCACCAAGGGCTAATTGATCTTGACGTTGGCGGAAAAGACCGCACCTCCTTTTTACGCCACCCATTAGAATGGCAAATCCAGACGCTTATCGTTCATCCCGCTTTTCAGGAGGTACTTAAAGGAGTGCCGGAAAATACCCAGCGCGTGTTGATTGAGTCAGCGCTGATTGGGGACATTGCGTTTGACTCAAACCTGCCGCAATACAAAGCCAAGGCCAAAATGGGCATGGTCGTGATTAAGAAGCACCGCAAAACGCTGCGCGCGCTGTTCGATAAACACTGGCCCGAAGAAAACGTAATTATGGGCGATGCGAGTTACGGGTTGGCAAAGGAGGCTGACAGGTTATTCCCGCCACTGATCTGGGCGCGCGAACAGCGCTGGATGATGTATCAGAAAGGCCGATGGGTTCAGGTGACAGAGGTCTATGTCAAAAACCGACTTCGTAAGCTGGCAGACGGCCTGATCTTCGAAAAGCCCAGCTTAACGACTGCGCCCGGCCTCAGCCCCATGTCAGCAGCAGCGCTCAACACTTGCTCGATCTCATCGACACTCAACACACGCTGACGGACCGCGCTCGCTTTTATCTTCAACCGATAAGCGACGGGCTGGCAAAATTCCCGATCTGCGAGCCAACCGATCACCGAACTGAGCAGACGCGCCCCAGCCGCCGCCGTCGAAGGTGTTTTACGCCGCTTAAGGTCGTCGACCATGGTAACCACCGTCCCACGGGTCATGTCCTTCAAAACCGTCCCCTGAGCGGTTTCAGACAGGTCCCGTTTCCAATGGAGCTTGATTTGGTCGGGCCGTTTCAAGTTCGGTTCTGCGTGCTGTTCCCACCAGAGATCGAACCCGTCCTGCAATTTGACAGGTCCTGTCGGCGCTTCCGGCTTGACGTTAATGTTTTCGCCACGTTCGCGCCTGTCCTTTGCAGCGCTGACGTAGGCCCTTGCATCAGCCAGACCCATCTGCGGGTACAAGCCGATCGTCTGAGTCTTTTGCTTACCGTCCGTCAGCAGACGCATGAGAAAACGGGTGCTGCTGGTGCTCTTCCTGACGCCGAGGCCAGGTACTGACGCATCCCACAGAACTACAGCGCTCTTACCTTGCGGCACTTTGGCGGTGTCGATGAGCCGCGCGGTCAGCGGCTTCTTAGCGGTTCTTGACATAGCTTTTCCTTTCTATGTCGCCGCTCGGTGTTTGTCTATTTTCATCTAATGTTTAGCTAATGATATGCCACTTAGAGTGGTCAACCACTTGCCGGAAGGGTGAGCAGCAACCCCGCTCAAAATCGACCAAAACCCTTGTAATGTATATAGAAAATAGCTACGAATGGGGGCATATCCGACCACATCGATTTGTAGAGGCAATTTCTTACAAATCAGTTGCTCTACCAGCTGAGCTATAGGGGCACTGGCAGTCGATTACTTCCTCTGGCGGGGGACTGCAAGCCTCATTTTCAGCTTGAACTAAGGTATTGTCGGTTTTCCTGAGAAAGTGCAAAAACCACTCAGGCAGAAACCCCACATACGTCTGGTACAGCGAAGGACATGTGCGAGGTTGGGTATTGTATGTGAGGGTACGGAAGTCGACATGCAGGTAATCATTCATGCCGGTGCAGCCTTTACCGATGAAGGCCACATTTTGTCGTCGCTTGTTGCAAACAGACAGATGCTGGCAGAGATGAAGACTGCTCCGATGGGCCCGCGGATGTCCCGACAATTCGTCAAGATCATGTCGGACGCGCTGACCCAGGGCACATCGATCGACGAAACGCGGGACAGTCTGGCCCCTCTTTTTCCACAAGACGTCAACCTGGAGCGTGTAGTTCTGTCGAGCGACAAGTTCTTTGGGCCTCGACGGACTGCGCTGCAACATGGTCAGATTTATCCTTTTGCGGGAAGGCGGACGGCATTTACTGAAACCCTCTTGGAAGGTGCGCAGCTAGAGCTGTTTGTCGGGCTGGTGAACCCTGGAATTTTCATTCCCAAAACACTGATGTCCATTCACGAAGACCATCGGCGGGATATTCTGGCCAGCACTGACCTCAGTTGTCTCAGTTGGCTCAGCATGATTGAAGACCTGCGCGAACTTG
This sequence comes from Ruegeria sp. HKCCA5763, assembly GCF_013034545.1. Taxonomy (NCBI): domain Bacteria; kingdom Pseudomonadati; phylum Pseudomonadota; class Alphaproteobacteria; order Rhodobacterales; family Roseobacteraceae; genus Ruegeria; species Ruegeria sp. HKCCA5763. The sequence goes on along the minus strand of NZ_WQGF01000009.1, from coordinate 223,625 downwards.
CGCCTCAGTTTAAACTGACCGTATGGGAAAACGAAAATCTACCTCTGATCTGGGGTGATATTGTCCGGGCTATGACAGGGCTGCCCAGCGAGACACCCCTTCCCGATGAGTACTCCTTTTTGACGTCGCTCTTGACCGACGCAGGACAAGGACAAGTGCAGGAGATCCTTGGGCGGCGCACACCCTTGGATATACAAGGCCAACGCGAAGAATTGGCGCAAGTCCTCGAGGATCAAGCGCGCCCCGAGCTGGTTGAAGAAGAGTTGGATTTGCCTGGGTGGAACACGGACATATTTGACGCGTTTACAGAGCTTTACGCGCAGGACATGGCCGCCATCCGCACCATGTCAGATATTCGCGTGTTTTAGCCTTCGATCTCCGTTTCAGGCAGCACCCCAGATGCCCGTCTCTGATCCGTCATAACTCCGAATTATCCGTCATAACGACAGAATACCTGTACGTTTCGTCACATTTCACCCTGCCACCCGAACAGCCTTCGAACCATCGTTAAGTGAGGCATAAATTGGGAGGCTAAGACAGTAATGTCCTGGAATGTGTGTATCGTAGGCGCAGGCAAAATCGGGCAGATGATCGCGACCCTACTGAAAGCATCGCCAAATTACACCGTGTCTGTTGCGGATCACGACCTCAAATCACTGGCAGAAGTTGCAAAGCTTGGTGTGCCCACCAAGCAAGTCGACGCCAGCGACACACATAGTCTGGCCGCAAGTCTTAAGGGCTTTGATGCCGTAATCTCGGCGGCTCCCTTCTTTTTGACACCAAAGATTGCTGAGGCGGCTCAAAAGGCAGGCGCGCATTACTTTGATCTGACCGAGGATGTGGCCGCCACGAACGCTGTGCGCGCCTTGGCCGAGGGCAGCCAGACAGCATTCATGCCGCAATGCGGGTTGGCGCCGGGCTTTGTTGGTATCGCGGGCGCTTCTCTGGCCGCCGAATTTGACGAAATCGACAGCCTGCATATGCGGGTCGGTGCGCTGCCGCTCTATCCAACCAACGCGTTAAAATACAATCTGACCTGGTCAACTGACGGGCTGATCAACGAGTATTGCAACCCCTGCGATGCCATCGTGAACGGCCAACGGGTCAAAACCGCGCCGCTGGAAGACTACGAGGTTCTGGGGCATGACGGCGTGGAATACGAATGTTTCAACACTTCGGGCGGGCTGGGTACATTGCCCGAAACGCTTGAAGGCAAGGCGCGGTCAGTCTCGTATCGGTCGATCCGTTACCCGGGCCATTGTGACATTCTGAAACTGCTGCTGCATGATCTGGGCCTGGAACGTCGCCGCGATTTGCTGAAAGAGATTTTCGAATCCGCCCTGCCCCGTACAGATCAGGACGTTGTTCTGGTCTACTGCACAGCCAAGGGCATGATCGACGGCGCGCTGCGTGAAAAATCACTGATCAACAAAAGCTTTGCCCGTGACATCAGCGGCCAGACCTGGAGCGCTATTCAGGTCACGACAGCCGCAGGCGTTCTGGGCGTTGTCGACCTGATGCGCACGGGTGCGCTGCCTTCGAAAGGCTTTGTCCGGCAAGAGCAGGTGAAGCTGCCCGACTTCCTGAAGACTGAATTTGGCGCGCTCTATCGCGCTGGTGATGCAACCCCTCAAAACAAAGCGGCCTGAGACATGAAAGACGTTGTAATGACTGCAGAAACCACACTTTCGAAACTGGACCTGACTGTGGCTGAATTGACCGGCGGCACCTTGCAGGTGACGTCTCCGATAGATGGTCGTGTATTGGCCGACGTGCATGAAACGCCCGCCGCTGAGATGAAATCGATCATCGCCCGGTCGCAAGCTGCGTTCAAAGCCTGGCGCGTGGTGCCCGCACCGCAGCGGGGCGAGTTGATCCGGCTGCTGGGTGAAGAACTGCGCGCTGCCAAAGACGATCTTGGCGCGCTTGTGAGCTGGGAGGCTGGTAAGATCACCTCCGAAGGTTTGGGCGAAGTGCAAGAGATGATCGACATCTGCGATTTTGCCGTTGGCCTGTCGCGGCAGCTTTACGGACTGACCATCGCATCCGAGCGTCCGGGGCACAGGATGATGGAAACCTGGCATCCTGCCGGGCCGGTAGGTGTGATCTCGGCCTTCAACTTTCCGGTTGCGGTCTGGTCGTGGAACGCGGCGCTGGCGATTGTCTGTGGCGATCCGGTGATCTGGAAACCGTCCGAGAAGACACCGCTGACTGCAATGGCGTGCCAGAAGATCTTTGAACGTGCTCTGGCCCGTTTTGGCGATGCCCCTGACGGTCTGTTGCAGACCGTGATCGGTGGCGCGGCTTTGGGCGAGGCTCTGGTTTCAAGCGAAGATGTACCCGTAATCTCGGCAACCGGTTCGACGCGTATGGGTCGTGCGGTGGCGCCCATCGTCGCGGCGCGCTTTGGCAAGTGCATTCTGGAACTGGGTGGTAACAACGCGATGATCGTTGGCCCCTCGGCAGATCTGGAAATGGCCGTGCGCGCCATTGTGTTTTCGGCAGTTGGCACCGCAGGTCAGCGCTGCACAACCTTACGCCGCCTGATCGTTCACAACTCGATCAAGGACGAATTGGTGGCCCGCCTAAAGAAAGCTTATTCTGGTTTGCCCATCGGCGACCCGATGGCCGAAGGCACGCTGGTTGGGCCTTTGGTGGATGAAGCCTCGGGCGCAGCCATGACAGCTGCGCTGAAGGCGGCAGAGGCCGAAGGTGGTAAGGTGTTCGGCGGCAACTGTGTGACCGAAGGTGTCCCCGGCGGTGTCTATATGGAACCTGCGATCGTCGAGATGCCCGGGCAGTCCGATACTGTGAAGACCGAAACATTTGCGCCTATTCTTTATGTCTTGGGCTATGAGGATTTCAACGAGGCCATCGAACTGCAAAACGATGTGCCGCAGGGGCTGTCTTCTTGCGTGTTCACCCTGAATATGCGCGAGGCCGAGCAGTTCCTGACCGCGGCCGGATCCGATTGCGGCATCGCCAACGTCAATATCGGGCCATCAGGGGCCGAAATCGGCGGGGCATTTGGCGGTGAAAAGGAAACCGGGGGCGGACGTGAAAGCGGTTCGGACGCGTGGAAAGCGTATATGCGCCGTCAAACGAATACCGTGAACTACTCAGCGGAACTGCCGCTTGCGCAGGGTGTAAAGTTCGACATCTAAGGCCCGCGCTGTTCGTAAAAGAGTAGCCTCTCAAGCAAACAAGAACTGGCCGCATCGGGTAGGAAGACCCCGGCGCGGCCATTTTGATCCATTCAGCTAGCCAGCTGATCGCCGGTGCTTTGACTGCTTTATCAACCAATCCGAAAAGACCTGAACAGCTTCGTTTTTTTGCCCGGTTGGGAAAGCCACGTAATACGCGCTGCCTGACACATTCGCGACCTGACCAATCTCGACTAGGGCTCCCGAGGCCAACTCGGCCTCGATCAGATAAGACGGCAGGATCGCAGCCCCCAACCCGGCAACGGCCCCCTCGATCAGCATCGAAAACTGATCAAAGCGCATCCCCGGAAACACAGCGCGCGCACCCAATCCCAGGCTGTCATGATAGTCTGACCATTGCTCGGACCGTGAGGTGAGATGCAATAGCGGCAGATCGAACACATCTTGTTTTTCGTCAAGCCCAGCGCTGCCCACCAGTGCAGGCGCAGCCGTGACCACCAGATGCTCCGGGAACAGCTTGCGCAGCGCGGCACCCGGCCAGTCATCATGGCCAAAGTGGATGGCAACGTCCACGCGCCGCTCTTCCAAACTAAACGGCGTCGTATAGGAGTGAAGGTCCAGTACGATCTCTGGATGTGACGCTTTGAAATCGGCCAGGCGGGGCACCAGCCATCGCGTCGCGAAGGTGGGCAACACTGCCATGGTTAAAAGGGTGGCGCCGTCCCCAGCGGCAATGGCACGGTTGATTGTACCGCTCAGTCGTTCAAGATCGCCGGCCAGTTCCTCGCGCAAAGCGCGCCCTGCTTTTGACAGCCGAACGGCCCGCCCAACGCGGCGAAACAGCGTAACACCTATTGCCGCCTCCAACTCGCGCACCTGACGACTGACCGCGCCCTGCGTAACGCCCAGTTCCTCTGCCGCCATGGTATAGCTTTCGTGACGCGCTGCGGCTTCAAAACTGCGCATCAGGGCAAGAGACGGAAGAGCGTTGATCCTGGGCATGACATCCATGAGCTTTAGTCACAGAAAAGATACCTATTGAGGTGTTTTTCTCAAGTAATTTAGGCATTAGTTTCATGCTGAATTTCAAAGGAAATGACATGTTGTTCCAACGTGCAGAGCGGCTAAACGGGATCGAACTCTCTGAGATCGTGCAGATTTCCGAGGCTGCTGCCCGTTTGCGCGCGGATGGCCGCGATATTGTGGCGCTGTCAACGGGTGAGCCGGATTTGCCCACGCCGCCACATGTGGTCGAGGCGGCCCACGCCGCAGCGCAAGACGGTAAGACAAAATACCCGCCGACAGCGGGTATTCCCGACCTGCGCACCGAGATCGCTCGTCAGGCAAGGGTCGAGATGGCGCAAGTCATCGTATCGACCGGGGCAAAACAAGTGATTGCCAACGCTATGTTGGCAAGTCTGAACCCCGGCGACGAGGTGATCATGCCCGCGCCCTATTGGACCAGCTATTCCGATATTGTTCGCATGGCGGGAGGAACGCCGATTGTCCTGCCTTGCCCGATGGAACAGGGCTTCAAGCTGCTGCCCGAACAGCTTGAGGCCGCGATCACGCCCCGTACCCGCTGGCTGATGCTCAACACACCGTCGAACCCGTCCGGGGCCATCTACACGAAGGATGAGATCGCCAGCTTGGCTACCGTTTTGGCGCAGCACCCGCATGTCTGGGTTCTGGCGGATGAGATTTATCAACGCCTCAGCTTTGTTCCGTTCACCTCGGTAGCCGAAGCCGCACCAGAACTTGTCGGGCGCATGTTGGTCGTCAATGGCGTGGCCAAGGCCTGGTCCATGACCGGTTGGCGCATCGGTTGGGGGATTGGACCCGCCGAACTGATCAAGGCGATGGCGGCGGTGCAAGGTCAGGTGACCTCGGGCGCGTGTTCGATTTCGCAGTGGGCCTCTTTGGCGGCTATCACTTGTGATCCGAAGTTGCTGGAAGAACGCCGCGACCTGTTCGCCCAACGCCGTGATCTTGTGGTTGCCGGGCTGAACGCGGTTCCTGGGCTGCGTTGTGACGCGCCTGATGGGGCCTTTTATGCCTTCCCCTCTTGCGCGGAATTGCTTGCAGATCACGGCGGACCCTTCAAGAATGATGCGGACTTTTGCGGCTGGGTGCTGGAAGAAGCCGGTGTCGCCCTTGTCCCCGGTCGTTCATTTGGCTTGCCCGGACATTTCCGCCTGAGCTTCGCTTACGCCCAAGATACAATAGCAGCTGGCCTTGAACGCCTTAAATCGGCTGTAGAAAGGAAACTCTGATGAAACCACAATCCCGTCCGCAGCTTGGCCCCTTCACCTGGGAAGACCCGTTCCTGCTGGAAGACCAACTGGCCGAAGACGAACGCATGGTGCGTGATGCCGCGCGTGCCTATGCGCAGGACAAACTGCTGCCACGCGTGACCGAAGCCTTTGCCAAAGAAGAAACCGACCCTGGCATATTCCGGGAAATGGGTGAGATGGGCCTACTGGGGACCACCATCCCCGAGGAGTTCGGCGGCATCGGGTCCAGCTATGTGACTTATGGCCTTGTGGCGCGTGAAGTTGAGCGTGTCGACAGCGGTTACCGCTCGATGATGTCGGTCCAGTCCAGCCTGGTGATGTATCCGATCTATGCCTACGGCACCGACGAGCAGCGTCAGAAATACCTACCGAAACTGGCCAGTGGTGAGTTCATTGGCTGTTTTGGCCTGACCGAACCCGACGCAGGTTCAGACCCTGGCGGGATGAAGACCGTCGCCAAAAAAACCGAAGGCGGGTATGTGTTGAATGGTTCGAAAATGTGGATCTCGAACGCGCCGATTGCGGATGTGTTTGTGGTCTGGGCCAAGTCCGAGGCACATGACGGCAAGATCAAAGGCTTTGTTCTGGACAAGGGCATGGCCGGGCTGTCCGCGCCCAAGATCGAAGGCAAACTGTCGCTGCGCGCCTCGATCACTGGTGAGATCGTGATGAACAATGTTGAGGTCGCAGAAGACGCACTGTTGCCCAATGTCGAGGGCCTCAAAGGTCCGTTCGGCTGTCTGAACCGCGCGCGGTATGGGATTGCTTGGGGCACCATGGGTGCGGCCGAAGCTTGCTGGCACGCCGCCCATCAATACGGGATGGATCGCAAGCAATTCGGGCGACCTTTGGCGCAAACCCAGTTGTTTCAATTGAAACTTGCCAACATGCAGACCGAGATTGCCCTTGGCCTGCAGGCCGCCCTTCGCGTGGGTCGCCTGATGGACGAAGCCCGCGCCGCGCCCGAAATGATCAGCCTGATCAAGCGCAACAATTGCGGTAAAGCACTTGAGATCGCGCGCCACGCCCGTGACATGCATGGCGGCAACGGTATCAGTCAGGATTTTCACGTTATCCGGCACATGGTGAATCTGGAAACGGTGAACACCTATGAAGGCACACACGACGTACACGCGCTGATTTTGGGGCGCGCGCAAACGGGCCTGCAAGCCTTCGCCTAAGGACAGTCAACATGGATCGCGCAGCCATTGTGCACGAAAACTTCCTGCGTCGCGTGGCGGCGCGGGATTTCCCTTCAGGTGACGCCCCTGCTGGCCCTTTGACCCAGGCCGAAGCCGTGCGGCTGTATCGTGCACAATGCCTCAGCCGGGCGCTGGATCGGCAAAGCCGCGCGATGCAGAAAGCCGGTCAGGGGTTTTATACCATTGGGTCGTCCGGCCACGAAGGCATGGCAGCTGTCGCCGCCGCCCTGCGCCCGACCGATCCCGCCTTTCTGCATTATCGCGATGCCGCCTTTCAGATAGCCCGCTCTGATCAGGTGCCGGGGCAAAGCCCAACCTGGGATATTCTACTGTCTTTTGCTTCGTCTTCTGAAGACCCGATCAGCGGTGGGCGGCATAAAGTATTGGGGTCCAAGGCACTGTGCATTCCGCCGCAGACCTCAACCATTGCCAGCCACCTACCCAAAGCGGTGGGCGCGGCATATGCCATTGGCGCGGCTCGCCGCCACCGCCCGGAACATGCTGACATGCCGGATGATGCGATTGTCTATTGTTCCTTTGGCGATGCCTCGGCCAACCATTCAACCTCGCAAGGGGCGTTCAACACCGCGCAATGGACGTCTTACCAATCTGTGCCTCTGCCATTGCTGTTTTGTTGTGAAGACAATGGTATTGGTATTTCGACCAAAACACCGCAGGGTTGGATCGCAGCGACCTTCCAAAATCGGCCGGGGCTGAAATACTTCAGCTGCAACGGGCTTGATCTGTTCGACACATTCCGAGTCGCGCAAGAGGCGGCCGACTACGTGCGCCGCCGCCGCAAACCCGCCTTCCTGCATGTACGCACGGTGCGCCTTTACGGTCATGCCGGGGCGGACATGCCGACAACCTATCTGCCGAAGTCGGAAGTCGAGGCAGAAGAGGCCAACGATCCCCTGCTGCATTCTGCCCGACTGCTGGAACAATCCGGGGCTATGCAGCCCGAGGACGCCTTGGGCATCTATACCGATACCTGCGCACGTGTCGCCCGTGTCGCAGACAAAGCCGTAACCCGCCCGCGCTTGAAAACAGCAAGTGACGTGATGGCCAGCCTGATCCCACCTGCGCGCCCCTGTGCACCGACCAATGGCCCAAGCCCAGAGCACAGAGCCGAAATCTTCGGCAGCGATCTAAAGGCGCAATCCGAGCCTCAGATCATGTCGCGCCTGATCAATTGGACCCTAACCGACCTGATGCTCGAACACGATGAGATCGTGATGATGGGCGAAGACGTCGGACGCAAAGGCGGCGTCTATGGTGTGACGCAAAAATTGCAGGCGCGCTTTGGCCCTGATCGGATGATCGACACTTTGCTGGACGAACAATCGATCCTGGGTCTGGCCATCGGCATGGCACAAAATGGCTTTGTTCCGATGCCGGAAATCCAATTCCTAGCCTATCTGCACAATGCCGAAGACCAACTGCGTGGCGAGGCGGCCACCCTTTCCTTCTTCTCGAACGGGCAATACACCAACCCGATGGTCGTGCGCATCGCCGGGCTGGGATACCAGAAAGGCTTTGGCGGGCATTTCCATAACGATAACTCGGTCGCCGTTTTGCGCGACATTCCGGGCCTGATCCTGGCCTGCCCGTCAAATGGTGCAGATGCCGCGCGGATGCTGCGGGAATGTGTCCGACTGGCGCGCGAAGAACAACGGCTCGTTGTCTTCCTTGAGCCCATCGCGCTCTATCCGATGCGCGATCTGCATGAAGCGGGCGATGGTGGGTGGATGCAAACCTATCCCGCCCCTTCCGAGCGCATAGAGTTAGGGGAGGTCGGCGTAGAAGGTGACGGGGACGATCTGGCCATCGTGACTTTTGGCAATGGCGTCTATCTCAGCCACCAAGCGCAAAAGGCGTTGCAGGCGGATGGAATCAAAACCCGGATCATCGACCTGAGGTGGCTGTCGCCACTGCCGAAGGATGCGCTGACCCAAGCCGTAGCCGGGGCCAAACGTATCCTGATCGTTGACGAAACCCGACACCACGGCGGTGTGGCCGAGGGCCTGATGGCGCATTTTCATGAAACCGCAAATGTGCCATTGGCCCGCATCACGGCCGAAGACAGCTTCATCGCAACCGGCCCGGCCTATGCCGCCACAATGCCGTCAAAAGACAGCATCGAGGCTGCAGCGCGGCGCCTGATGGAGACCGAGGTATGAGCCAAGAAAAACAGACCGCCGTTGTCATATGCCCCGGTCGGGGCACGTATAACAAACCCGAACTGGGGGTGTTGGGGCGGCAATTCTCGGACAAGGCTTTGTTGGCGCGGTTCGACCAGATGCGCAGCGCACAGGGACAGGAAACTCTGACTGAGTTGGACGGTGCAGCGCGGTATTCAGTTGCGAAACATACGCGCGGCGATAACGCCTCGGCCCTGATCTATGCTGCGACGCTGGGCGATTTCCGTGCCATTGACCGCAACAAGATCGACGTGGTGGCGGTGACGGGTAACTCGATGGGTTGGTATTCGGCCCTGGCCTGCGCGGATGCGCTAACCGCCGAAGGTGGGTTCGAGGTTGTCAACACAATGGGCACGCTGATGCAGGACAACATGATTGGCGGGCAACTGGTTTATCCATTTCTGAACGCGGATTGGCACCCGGATCCAGCCCGCAAGGCCGAGCTGATGGCTCTGATCGACCGGATCGACGGCACGAGCGCAACGCTGACTCTGTCGATTGATCTGGGAGGAATGTTGGTTCTGGCCGGGGATGAAGCCGGGCTTGCTGCGTTCGAACAAGCCGTACCGGTGGTGCAGGAGCGCTTCCCTTTGCGCCTCGCCAACCATGCGGGCTTTCATTCACACCTTCAAGCCCCCGTCGCCGCACAGGGGCGCGCGCGACTGGGTGTAGATCTTTTCCACCAACCCGGTCTTCCGATGATCGACGGGCGCGGCCATATCTGGTGGCCCGGAGCTTGTGACACGCACGCGCTGTGGGACTACACATTGGGTCATCAGGTCACGGAAACCTACGACTTTACCCATGCGATTGCGCAGGCCGCTCGAGAGTTCGCGCCGGATCTGTTCATCGTCACCGGCCCCGGCACCACGTTGGGCGGGGCTGTGGCGCAATCCCTAATCCTCAGCAATTGGGACGGGCTGGGTGACAAGGCCGCCTTCCAAAGCGTACAACGCACCGCACCATTTCTGGTTTCAATGGGGATGGATGATCAAAGAGCACAAGTCACCTAGCCTTGCCCTCTTTTTTGGTTTCTGCCTTTGGCTGGCGGGAAATACCGCTACAGGTTGACGAGTTTGTGCTGACCGTCAGACCCCAGAAAGCTTGTTTGGCCGGACCCAAACGCCGCCTGAAAGGCTTTGTCCGTCTTGGCCCATTCCAGCAGCGCCTTGGCCTCTTTCAGCGCGTCAGGTCCTGTTGGCGCAGCAGAGATGGCCGCCAGGATTTGTCGCAGTTTTGAGTTTTTGTCCGCGACGCTTGCCCCGACCTCAAGCACAAGGCCAACAACCGGTGGCGGGGTATACACATAGTCCGCATCGGATTGCGCCGCGATACGGGCCTGCAGGGCCGGAACGATGTCGACTGTGTCATGGACATAGGTCCAACTGGTGGACAGCCCCTCGATCATGGGATTGTCGGTCCCGGCCAGCATTGTGATCGGTGTGGTTTTGTAGATCACGATCGGTTTGCCGGCCGCATAGGCAATAGAGGATTCAACCAGACTGCCCCCGTCAGGCACACGCCCATCCATGTTGAAAACCAAACATGTACACCGACCGATCAACTGATAGATATCCAGCGAATAAGTGACTTTGCGCACGATCGAGAGCGCGATTTGCCCTTCTTGCGATGAAATCTGGGGATCAAGAAGCAAAGCCATCAGCTTGCCAACTTCAAGCCCGTCCCTCTGCGGCAGATAGGTTGTGAACCCACCGGCCTCAAGCACGGCGGCAATGTTCTGCTGCTCCCAAAGATCCCCGACGCTGAACATCGGCCCCGAGCAATAAACGATCTGTTCTGACATTTGAAAAAGCTCCACAAATAAACTTCAGGTATTAACGGCAGTAAAAACGCGGGATGCCCTTTGCGCATCCGGAGTGTCTGTGCCGGGCTCGAGTGCCTTGAGAACAGTCGCCAACCGATTTCGGGTGGTCCGATCCTCGGTTCCGAGTACGTCATCCAGCGTCAGCAAAGCCCGCAACTCCAACGAGCGGGCATTGTTGCCGCGTGCCAGGTCCACAGCTTCGGACAGGCTTTCGACCGCTGCGGTGCGGTCACCCATCGTTGCCTGCACCACACCCAACAGACGTTTCAGTTCAGCGTCCCAGAAATGCTGACCCAACATCGCCGACATCTGGCTGCCTGTTTGCAACACGCCCAGCGCTATTTCGGGGTTGCCCTGATCCGTATGCGCGCTGGCCATAATGGCAAAGCCCAGACCCACAGCAGACTGACTGCCGCTGCCGGACAGGATGCCAAGCCCCGCTTCGATGTCTTGCAGGCGTTGTGCAGGCGGATCAACCTTTTGACCCGCGCGCAGTAGCAGGCATAACCCTTGCCAAAACGGTATCCCAAGATTGGCGCAGAACATAACTGTTTCGTCCGCGACCTCATAAGCCAACGCCTCATCCCCTCGGTAATGATGAATGAGCGCCAGATAAGAGCGTGCGGCGGCAAGGCTGAGGGCGGATTCAAGCCCTTCGGCAAGGGCAACCCCCTGACATGCCCGTCTGAGACCGGTTTGCGCCGCCCCTAACCACCAATGCGAGGCCGCAGCAGCCCCATAGGCCACAACACCCTGATCGGTACCGACACCGTAGGTCACATTTGCAAAATCTTCGGGTTGATACAGCGCGACCGCCGTTTCCGCATGGTCCAGCGCGTCTTGTACATCACCGATCTGAAACTTCGCATTTGCCAGTGAAGAATGGGCCCGAAGCAACCCAATGCGATGATTGGCAGGTTCTGACCACGACAATATCTGAAGCGCAAAGTCACAGGCTTTGCCGCAGTCGCCCTTCCCAATCCAATAGGCGGCCAACCCATTCAGTGCCGAGGACCGCTCATCATAGTCCTTTAGCGTTTCTGCTATGCTCAGCGCACGTTCCCATACCGGAACGATTTCATCTGATCCAAACCCGCGCACTCCCATCAAAGCGTTACCCAGCAATATCTGTAGCGACAGCTCAGAGACGTGGCGCTCGGGCGATTCCGGTGCGCCTTCCAACGCTTCTAGCGCGCGCCTGTACAGGGTTGCGGCGTCCTCGACCGCAGCCTGTTTTGCTGCGCTTCGACCTGCTTTTTTGAACCACTCCGCAGCTGGGTTGAACTGCTCGGACTCAAGCAAATGGTAGGCCACCACAGACGGAGCCATGCCTCCTTGCCGGCTGAACTGGGTCGTCAACTGATCTGCCGTTACTGCATGAAGCGCCTTGCGACGCTGACGCAGCAAAGTGCTGTAAGCCCCATCGCGGGTCAGGGCGTGGCGGAAGAAATAGCTGTCTGGTTGACCTTCATGCCGCCGGATAAGATCAGCCTCCAGTAGCTGGTCAAGCGCCGCATCCAATCCATCGGCGTCGAGTTCCGAGACCGCTGCCAGAAGCGTCCGATCAAACACCTGCCCCAGAACAGAAGCCACCTGAGCGGTACCTTTCGCGTTGCCCGACAGACGGTCAAGCTGTTGCATGACAAGACCGTCAAGTGATGTCGGTATGAGGGAATGACGCCCGGCCTCATCACGCAGCGCTTGTCGCGTCAGTTCTTCCAGAAACAACGGCACACCCTGCGCCCGATCAATCAGTTGCTGTATGTCTTCGGCGCTGAGACGCTGAGCGTCATCGATCACGCGAATGAGCTCACGCGCCTCAGTGTCTTCCAGCGTCGCCAGTTCGATAACGCGGCCTAGCAGTTTCTTTGCCACCCCGTCTTTGGCATGTCGCGAAGTGACGACGCACAGGACCTTCGCAGGCGTATCCCTCTCCAACATCAAGTTCAGCAAGTCGATCGTCGTCGCATCGCTCCAATGCAAATCTTCGCAAACCAAAACGACAGGGCGCTGATTAGACAGAAACTCGATCCAGCGCACCAAGGTTTCCAACGTCAGCTTGCGCAGACTTTCTGGGCTCTTGTTCGCCAGCTCTGAGGATTCCGGCACATGGATACCCAGAAGGTTGGCAATGACGGGAAACGCATTGTCCGGCCTATCGTCCCAAGCTGCCAAACCGTCTTGCAACCGGGACGCGGCGTCCTCAGTTTCCTGTGGATCTGCAATCCCCAGACTTTTCAACGCCAATTCGATGAACGGATGCAGGGCCGCGCCGGTCTGCAATACATCACACCTGGCCTCAAGCCAGGTATGCGGCGTTTCATTAAGACCGGCCCGAAACCTGTCGATCAACGAACTTTTTCCCAATCCGGGCTCAGCAACGATGCTCACACTGGACCTAGAGCCATTAAGAACCGCCCCAAATTCTGAGGTCAGCGCGGACAGCTCCTCGCTTCGACCCACCAGAGCATTCATTTGCCGCACCGCAGATCGCTTTGCCGCCGCGGATCGGCGCAATTGATGAAGAACTACTTTGTCTGCAATCCCCTTCAGCTGAACCGGTGGCTGGGGTCTTGAAGCGAACTTTCCTTTCAGCAATTGCAGTGCGGATTCACTGGTGAAGATCGTGCCCGGCGATGCTGCTGATTGAATACGCGCAGCAACATTCACGGTCTCACCCAATAGAATGTCACCCAGACCTTCGCTACTTTGACCGACGACCACTGGCCCGGCATGGATACCGACACGCGCTTGCAGCGGCGCCTTAAGCCGGGACTGACCGACTTGGCCCAACCCCTCCAGCATCTCAAAAGCCGCGCGCACGGCCCGTTCTGCGTCATTTTCCTGCGCTTGTGGGTACCCGAAATAAACAAGAAGCCCATCACCCAGATAATGCGCGATTTTTCCACCGAATTTTTCGAATGCCGCACTTCCGAACTTTTGAAACGCCAACATAAGATCGGCGAAATCTTCGGAATCCATCTTGGTGCTTAGCTCGGTAGAGCCCACAACATCGACAAAAGCAAGAACAAGCCGCCGCCTCTCACCGCTGAGTCCAGAGTCTTTATGAGTACCAGCGGAGGTCTTTGCCATAAGGTCACCTGCGCGCAAAAATGAAAAAACAGTCTAGTTAAAAGCAAGCTATTGTTCAAACAAACACGCAAAGGTGTCACTAGGTCAAGTTTTGTGATACCTCTCAGAAATAGTCAGCCCTCGTGTTCAAGACGAGCACGAGGCAACAAAACGTTATTAAAACATATATATTGGGTGGATTATGGGCGACATCAGATATGTCTGTCTTTCGGATATGCATTTCGGGGCGGATAACAGTATTTTAACCCGTCTGGACGCAACCAACGGGCAAGTAGACCCGATGCACCCAAGCGATGTTCTGATCCACCTGGCGAACTGCCTGAGGCACCTGATCAACGAAAACTCACGCGACCGACTGCCAACGCTTATTCTGAATGGCGACATTCTTGATCTGGCCTTCAGCACCGAAAATGTCGCTGCAATGGCGTTTCGGCACTTTCTTGAACTGACCATGCCGGAAGACCCGGCCGCCCGGCTTTTCGACCCCGAGATTGTGTTCATTCCCGGCAATCACGACCATCACCTGTGGGAAACCTGTCGAGAACGCCAATATGCAGAGTCTTTGAGTTCCGCCGATTGGAGCAATCCCCTGCCCCGCCCACCGCACATCACTCCGATGCGCGACCCGCAAGGGGTGCCAAGCTATTTCGTGAATGCAATCACACACAGCCTTCCCTGGCTTTCAGAAACCCGGATCAAAACCGTTTATCCAAACTTCGCCATCACGTCCGGGAACAGGCTGATCGTGGTCAGCCATGGGCACTTCATCGAAGACGCCTATCTGATGGTCAGTGAGTTCGCAGATCTTCTGTACCCAAAGACTACTCCGCCCGAGACGATGGAGGCATGGGAGGCGCAGAACTTTGCCTGGATCGATTTCGTCTGGTCGGTTCTGGGCCGATCTGGGCACATCGGGGTCGACGAAGAAAACGTCTATAATACTGAAAACAGCCCCAAAGCGATTGGATCACTGCTGGGTAGTGCTGCCCGAAATCTGGTTCTTAAAAAGGGCGGCGCGAGCGGGAAGACACTTGCCAACGGCGTCGGCGAGATGGTCAGCGCGCTGGTCACAGATTATTTTGAACGTGGGCAGACTGATACATTGCTCAGCGACGACGGAGCCGGCGTCAAACGGTTCATGCAGCTCCCTGTTCAAGAGCAAATAAAATCAGAGTTCGGCCCGAGCGTTCCTTCACAAATTTCTCTTGTATTTGGCCACACACACAAACCTTTTGAATCGATCATGCCGTTGGAACATTTTTTTGTGCCAAGTTTCGCCGCCTACAACAGCGGCGGCTGGGTTGTCGACAGCCCCGAAGTCAAACCGCTTATCGGAGGCGCAATCGTGTTGATTGACGAGGACGCCAATCTCGCCTCGTTGCGCATGTATAACGAGGGCCACGACACATCGGACTATCGCGTCTCGGTCCAAATCGCCGAGAACCAGGACGAAGCGGATAACCCGCTATTTGCGCAACTGTCCAAATCCGTTGACTCCCAGAAATGGCCCTGGTCGGATTTCTCCAAGGCCGCAGCCGTAGCCGTAAAACAGCACAACGCGCGCTTAGCCGATTTCCTTAAAGGCAAAGACAGTACAGGACAGGGTTAATGGGCCTATGATCAATTGAGCATCACGAAGCCGTGCAGCCCAAGGCCGAAATGACCATCTAGAAAGCACTTAAAAGTTCAGCCAAAAAAGGTGCCGGGGCGGAAGCGAACCACCGCCTCGAGAATTTTCGATCAAGTTTCATACTTGATTTTAAGAAGTTACAAAAAACTGCGTCACGTTGTGTAGAGCTTATGGAAACTGGGTTTCAAGAGAAAGCGGTGCGCCGATCACACTTCTGCGGTGCAGCTCCAGGGCATGAGGCGGCTGATATTGACCCGTTTCAAGTCGGACAGTGATTGGTTGAGCTAGGAGTGCGGATTCTCGATAAGTGGCAGATAATTTGGTAACGAGCCCCGGTTGGCTTCGCGTGGGCTGGGTTGGCGCTTGATCAGGCAGACGTTTGCTTTGTCCTCGACATGGATCGCGATCTACGCCGTCTCGATACCTTCCGGCGCCAGTCCACACTTATTGAGGCAAATCTTTTCAGACCTGCACCCGAACTGCTTGTAGTCTGCGACCCGCTTCTCTGGCTGAACGATGCGCGCCGCTGTCCGGATGATGATGATCCCATCATCCTACTGGTCAGTCCGAGACCGAGCCAGCAGAACAACAGAAATAGCCTCGCCCGCTCAAGAATTGATCCTGACGAAGCAAGCACTATTTGCGGCGGGAGCCTGCAAAGGGATGCTCGTCCGCCGCAGAATGTTGCCGACTTATTTTGTGTTCACGATTGGTGGATTTTTGCAGCGTCCTAAACAGTAATGAACGCCAGCAGCGGCTCCGGGTTGTAGTGTCGGTGGTGGGGTTGTGGGAAACAGCATGTCAACACACGCGTCAGGGTCCACCTTAAAGTACGCAGCGATGCGCGGTGGCATTCCCGCAGTAGCGCTGGTGTACATCTTCCATGCTGGATTGCTATTTTTGCTTTTAGCATTCGCCTCCCAGTAGTTTACAACGCGAATGTTTCGCCCATTTGCATACAACTTATAATTCAAGTTTTGATTGTCCGGCGAATCTTTGATTTTCAAACCCGTTGCATTAGCCGCGGCCGGAAAAATGTTGTTGGGATCGTTGTTGTTTCTTTTTTCGACGCGAGCGCTTGATGCTTCAACGTGGAAATACTGATAACGGAACTTATTGTTTTTGTTCTTAGCTTTGGGGATTTCGGTTACCATTAGAACGCAAAGTCGTAAGTTGCCATTCTCGTAATGGTAGCCCTGCAAAGCCGGGTCATGAGCGCATTTTTCTAGGATTTGGCCTTTAACAAAGACCTCCGTTTTCCCGTTTGCTTTCCTGCCCGCTTCTGCAACTCGAACCAAAGATTGACCTGTAATTCCCGACAAACTTCCAAACTTCTTGGTGTCATTCTTTAGTCTTTGAATACAAGCGTTCAATGAACCATTTCTTTCGCACTGATCCGGCGCAAGTACATGCAATACATTTACGAACTCTTGCTCATCCAGATCTGCTATTTTTTTTGGAGGATCGTTACGGTTACCGTTAGATCCTCCAGCTACAAATTTTAGATCTGGGATGCTTTGTACATTAAAGATTTCTCCTGTTTCCGAGTTAATTGGCCCTTGTGTACAGCCAGTCAGAACAAAACCCATGGATGTCGCCAATACTGTCCCCAACAAGTACTTTCGCATAATCGCCTCCAGACAAAACAGTAAGTTATATACATACCACAAAGTGCTTCAAAAACTCAGTGATTTTGCAAAAATGAATCTTGGTACTATCATAAGCCGTAATTTGGGTCAGCTATTCGATCCTGGCGAACCGAATTGAATTTCGACTTCTCTAACGATTTTGTCCGTCAGAAGATCGTGAAATCTTATCGGGGAATCCTCTAAGAGTTTCTTTGCTTTAGCGATCTGACTGGCAGCCTCTTCTACTTCGCCTTTGCAAAGGCATGCTGAGGCAAGCAATGTGTGAGAAAATGCTACGATCTGACCCGACCCGGTAGCTTTGTATCTCTCTAGACCCGACCGTATCCTTTCGATGCCGCCATCTGCGCTTCCGCATTTGGCTTCTGCCCAACCAAGAATGATGCTTGACCACGCTTCCCAATACTGGAACTCGATCTTTTCGCTCGTTCGATGTGCTTCGGAGGCAAATTCACGGGATCGCTCGGGGTCGTTTACAGTACAATAGATCGTTGCGATGATGCTAAGTGCATAACATCTGGTAAACTCGCTTGTTTGCGCGTTAGTGAGTGCAATCGCGGCCTCAAGCTCATCTTGAATTGCTTCGAGCTTCAATTCCTTCAGCGCGATGGCCCAACACCGCATCACGGTGTCAACGACGGCTGAGTTTGCCGGATAGTAACGGTGCAGATCCTCGGGGTCTGATTGTTTGTGAAATTTCAAGGCGAGATCAAAATGAGAAATCGCTCGGTCAAATTCACCCAACAGAACAAGCGCCATCCCCTTATAATGGTGACAAAGGGTATGCATAGCCGATGACGTTTCGGTTTCTATGACAAGCGCCATGCGTTCACAATGCTCGAACGCGACGTCTGGCCGTCCGGCAATGAGATTGTCCCCTGCGAGTTGATTGAGGTTAGTGAAAACGGCCTCTTTATCTCCGACCTTCTCTTTGAGTTGGATCAAACGGTCGAGGTTCACGCCAATATCAGGAGATCCCCAACCACGCATTTCGAGCGCCAAATATAGGTTCTGTCGCAGTTCGATTTCAATCTCATCCGACCCAGCATCCCAGTCCAGACTATTATGCGCTTCAAGAGCAGCTGAAAGGTGCGCGACTGCTTCTTGGCTAGCGAATTTCTGCAAACTTACTTGAGCTGCCAGCTTCCACTGATCCCGAGCTGCCGCATGGTTTTCGGCTTCTTTAAAATGAAGGGCAAGGATCTCCGGGTTGCGATCGCAGTAATTGGGGAAATCCCGCGTCATTACGTTTGCAATACGATGGTGTAGTTGCTTGGCCTTCTGAGGTAGTATGGCATCGTAAGCAGTGTCGCGTATTAGCGCGTGTCGAAACGAGAAACTATCTTCTCCCCTGCCTGATTTCATGACCAGTATCTGCGCACGAACAAGCGTGTTAAGTTCGTGTTCTATTTCAGAAACATCTCGACCAGCCATTGCCGCCACTAGTTGCAACGAGAAACTTCGCCCCAATGCAGCGCAAACTGAAATTGTGTCAGGTGCCACCTTGAGGTGATCAAGCCGGGCACGAAACAAATCTTTCAAAGTCGTTGGAAATTCTGAATCGTCGTTTAGCGGAGCGTCTTTTACACCGTCCAAACCAACACGCTGAAACATGTTAACCAGTTCTTCGACGAACAGGGGAACACCTTCTGATCGCTTTGCGATGGTCGCTTCAACGGTACGACGTATATCGCTTGAATTTAGTAGCACCTCCACAAGATGGCGCGTCTCATTGTTACTCAATCGTGACAATGAAAGAGTAGTGACCTTGGAATTGCCATGCCAACGCGGAACATACTCAGGTCGATAAGTGCCGAGTACCATCACGCGTAATTCGTCCAATCGGTCGATCAAATTGCTCAGCAGTTCTTCTGATGATGGGTCCACCCAATGCAGATCCTCAAAAAGGATAAGGACAGGGCTTTGCTCGGCCATCTTCTCAACATATCGCAGCAAAGCGTTCGTTATTCTAGATTTGGTTCCTTCGGGCGACGAAAAATCAATTTTTCCAACGCCTTCGATCGACAGAAGCTCTGAAAGCGGTGCAAGAAACTCCTTCGTGTATTGCTCGCCTGAAGCCACAAATGATTGTAGTTTCCTCAGTTTCGTTTCCTGAGTGTCCCCATCTTCAAGGCCGATAACATAATCAAGGTGTGACTTGACCGGATAAAACGGGCTGTTTTGATGGTAAGGCGAACATTGAAACACTAGGCGTCGCCCATTCGCTAAAGCCAAGTGTTTAAGAGTTTCTTCCGCAAGTCGCGATTTTCCTATTCCGGCTTCTCCGGAAAGAAAGACCGCCTGTCCTTCGCGCTGGCAGGACATCACCCAACGACCGCGTATTAGGTCTAGTTCCGACTTGCGCCCAATCAGAGGTGTCAGATCGCCACGTTTGCGCTTGTCAAAGCGGAGTTCGGTGTTTTTGGCTCCTTCAACCAGCCAAACTTTAACGGGATCAACGAACCCCTTCAATTGGTGATTACCAATCGCCTTGCATTTGAAATTGCTTCCCAACAGTTGCTGCGTGCGTTCAGAAATCGCAATTTGTCCAGGTGTCGCGACTGTCTGAAGTCGAGCAGCCAAGTTGGGAATATCTCCTAATGCGATGTTGTCCATGGATTGACTGGTATGATCCAGGTCTGCGACAACTACATCACCCGTAGCGATACCGATACGTGCAGATAACTTCTGCGGTACCTTCATATCCCAAAGTCGAATTTTCTCCATTATCTGCAAGGCACTTAACGCGGCTCGCTCAGCATCATCTTCCTTTGCGTTTGGAAAACCAAAATATGAAACTATCCCGTCACCAACAAGTTGGGCAAAAAACCCAAAGTTGTCATGAATGGCCTCGGTGCTACACTGCTGGAACTCCTTTAAAATATCTCGGTAAGCCTCAACACCAAGCTCCTGCACTAGACCGGTCGAATTCACTAGGTCGACAAACATTATTGTCATCTGACGCAGTTCACCAATCAGCCTTTCAGAGGTGGTCGATCCCTCGTGGATGCTTTTGACAGCTGGTTCTTGGGCATGAATTGACGCAACGGTCGAGTTTTCCCCCAACAATTGTGCGGCTCGTATTAGGCGTTTTCTGTCGCCTAAGGGGATATTGAGACGGGCTAGGTCTTCGTCAGTCAATAAGGCAACAACATCGAGGTCAACAGAGTTTTCCTCAAAAGTTGCGAGGTATCTTTCCATTTTTACGGAGGCCAACCAGGCTTTTAGATCACTCACAGCCTATCCCCCAACCAACAGCACATCGAAAAGAAGGTATTGAATGTGTAGATATTAACGCGTCGCAAAATTCTGCATCAAGCCGACGGACTTGTCAAAACGATCAATATTAACTCTTTGAGGATTGACCTTCCATTTGATCGTCAAACGGCCGAATGGAAACGAACTGAGCTACGAGGTATTTGTTCACTTCGGCAATAGCATTTAGAGACCAGATGTTGTTTTACACGACCCCTTGAGCAACCCGGTCTGACTGCTCCAATTTGATTATTCTTATATGATTGGCCTCAGCTCCACCCAGATGAAGGTTTCGGGCGCTGGCGGGCGATAGCCCAGTGCACTTCGCGGTCTCATCGTATTGTAGTGTTTCCTCCGCTGTTCGATCAGAATTTGAGCCTCGCGCAAGCTGTAGACTTCTCACCGTTGAGAAGTTCGTCCCTCATTCTACCGTTGAAGTTTTCGCAATATCCGCTTTTCCAGTGTTAACTTGGCGCGATTTAGGCGATCTTCGCGGTATCAGAGGCGATAGGGTTCCGAACGGCTTGTACAAAGAATTCAGACCCTTTATCCGACCGGGTAAAGGCAGGGGTACCACGCAAGATGAATAGATCGGTAAGCCGACGTTGAGCGAGACGTTTAGGTGTTGCGGCCACAACCCGATTTGCCGACATTCACCTCCAGAGAAAAATCTGGCGCGCGTGAATTCTCTAATCAAGAGACACAGCCGCTATCTGAGCAAAATGGTCGAATGACTATTTCAAGCTCAGTGCATCAAGATCAAACGGCTCCGTTAGGTCGTTTTATTGGGGCGCTCAAGGCACAAAAAGCTAAGCTTAGACGAACAGAATAGACCCAGACCAGACTGTAGTAATGGATTAGCCCGATCTGGTAGCGTGGCAAGCTGTGCCAATTTGAGTTAAACCTTCTGAACTTCCAGATATAGCATTGCGTGATCCGAGAATTTCTTCACCCAAGCCTTCCTCTGCGCCTTGTTAGATTTGTCATTCCAGCCGCTTACCTTTACATCTGCGCCGCCGAATGATTTGAATTTTAGATGATCCATCGCCACGACATGGTCCAGATCACTTGGACCATAACGCTCGCTCCAATAGGTTGCGCCTTCGCTTTTTGTCAGCAATTGCATGTTCCTGCGCTTGGCAGCGGCGGCAAGCTCCTTTATCTCCCTCTCTCCGCTGATGTCCTTGTCTGAACCAAAATACTCCATGCCCATTGTATTCAGATCCCCCAAAAAAATGTAGTTCGGGGTCTTTCCACCCGCCGCCTTCTTCAGGACGTTTCGGAAATCAAATGCCTTGTCGATCATGTAATTCCGAATGCCAAACCCACGCGGATCGGGCATTGACTTCACATGGAGGAAGAGAATTGGATAGGCCTCGCCATCTATCGTCGGTGTAACCAGCAATCCGGGGCGTAGGCTTGTTTGTCCGGCCTGAAACTCGTTCTTCTGTGTAACGAACGCAGGAAGAGTTTTCCGGATTCCGACCAAAATCTCCTGCATCTGCTCACCTTCGGTTATGAAGAAGAAATGGTTGGGCATCGAGTTCATCAAGTATTGGGCCACGATGCTGCTGCGCACCTCGATGATCGCCACAATGTCTGGATTGACTGCCGCAATCTCATCAATGATTGGTTGAATTGGTTTCTTTGGTGTTTTCTTCTTTTTGTCGGTTGCCCCGAAATGCTCGACGTTCCAGGTCAAAACAGAAAAAGCCTTTGCCATGAAAGTGCTCCTTATACCAATGGTGAAACTATAATACCAATAGTGAAACCATAGCCTGGACGAGGTAGCAAAGATAGAGAGACCCCAACACAGAGCACGCACTGCATTGCATTGGCAATTTAATTCATTCGGCTATTCTCGCCTCCAAGAGCCAACGGCCCGTAAGGGCCGTTGCACAGTTGGTATTGACGCTAAGGCGCGACCCATCAAAAGCCGCAGTTCGCTGAAATCGCTCGATACTGGCTGTGAAGAAGGGCCGCCGTGCGGACAAAGCCGCCTAGTGCGAATTGACAACCTTTCGTAGTTTGCCTGAATAAAGTCTGAGTGTCCGTCATCAAGTATTTTGGGACAGATTGTGTTCTGATCTAAGAGAGAGTGTTTCGCATTTATTGATGTTATGCTGTCGAAGGCGTTTGTATTGGCGAACAGAATAGACGCCGCGAAACAGTGTGAACGCTCTACTGGAACTTCGAATTGCGCAAGGAGGCCAAAAGATACGGTGCGGCTCCAATTTTTAGATGCATCCCAAAGCAGTTCGGGTTGCATCGCTCCGTTGTCGCAAAACTATCTACACAT
Organism: Ruegeria sp. HKCCA5763; assembly: GCF_013034545.1. NCBI lineage: Bacteria > Pseudomonadati > Pseudomonadota > Alphaproteobacteria > Rhodobacterales > Roseobacteraceae > Ruegeria > Ruegeria sp. HKCCA5763. The sequence continues at coordinate 201,016 of NZ_WQGF01000009.1, read as the reverse complement.
AAATGGTGGTCATTAGGGTGGATGAATGAAGTAAATAGTGGTTTTTTTTGAATTAAAGTTAATGAGTTAAAGCATTGAGATGGTGCCGGGGGCGGAATCGGAAAAATACGGTAATAATTTAAAATTAAACACGAAAATCATATCTGGTTTCCTTCAATACCCCCTGAATTACCCCCAATGAAATTCTCATATCATTTCAAGTATTTGATTTATATATGTGATTCCGCGTTTTGGAATCGCATTGAGCATCCTGCTGGGTCCAGGCGGGTTCTGTGAGAAACAGCATAAACCATTGTCGAAGTCGAAACTACTGCTGGCAGGAACGAGGGGTCCGACCCGGCTTGCGAGACGAAAACCCAGAGGCAGCGGACCACCCTTTGACGGAAATCAAAGAAGTAATCGACGAGGCTTTCTACAACCGAGAAACTCGGGGATTCGAGCGCATGCCACCTAAGGTTGACAAAGCTTAAAGGCGGTGATCACGTTCAGTAACGAGCAGTAACGCCAGCGTTACAATTTGGCAGAAAATCGAAAAAAAATGGCCTCGACCACAAAGCCTTTTGCCTGGCGAATGCCCAGCTAGAAGCAAGGAGAGAGCCACAGGATTAAAGGAGCTTTTTCATTGAGTCCGCAGATTGAACAATTTGTCCGCAATATTCGTGAGAAACTGCCGAACTACAGCAGCCCGGAGAAGTGCGCTGAGGTTCTTAGGGAAGATTTTGAGCGGATCGCTGGTCCTCTTCCACCTGCGGTTAGTGCAGATATTGATGCCGCGTTGCAGATCGTCAAAGCTGCCATTGAGGACGTGGAAATCCTTCGCCGTTCTTCGCTGATCAAGAAACGGGAGGACTGGTACAAAGGACCCGGTCCTGGCGATCGTCACTGGCCCGCTTTGAATGGCTACCTCCTGAATGAAAAGGGCTGGGCGAAAGACGCGATTGAGTCGATTGATGACGCATCCAGTGAAGTCGTGTCGTTACTTGCAAACCCGGCGCAGGAACAATTCTGCTGTCGCGGCCTTGTAGTTGGTTACGTTCAGTCAGGCAAAACTGCGAACATGACAGGTGTGATCGCGAAGGCAGTTGATGCCGGATACAATCTGATCGTTCTTTTGGGCGGGATGACAAACAAGCTCCGCGCACAGACACAGCGACGTCTCGAAACCGACATCGTGGAACGACATCGCCATCTATGGCAGCTTTACACGACAGCCGAGGACGATGGCGATTTCATCATGCCTGCGAACAAGTCGTTCACGATGCCAGTTCCTGGCCGTGCGCAGATCGCCGTTATGAAAAAGATCACTTCACGCCTGAATAGTTTCCACAGAACGATTGAACGAACGCCCCCCCAGGTTTTGCGAAAGCTCAAGGTCTTGCTGATAGATGACGAGTGCGATCAGGCATCAGTCAACTCAGCACGCGACGATTATGATATGACCAAGATCAACGAGGCGATCCGAAAGATTATCCGCTCTCTTCCTGCTGTATCCTATGTTGGGTACACGGCCACGCCATTTGCCAATGTTTTCATCGACCCGTTTCCCCACAATCGGGAAGAACTGGACGACCTTTACCCAGAAGACTTCATTACTGCGTTGCCGCGCCCGGATGGTTACTTCGGAACAAAAGAAGTGTTTGGAACTGACCCGCTGGACGCGGAGAACGAAACGGAAGCAGAAGCCGGACAGGACATGATCCGGATTATTCCTGATGAAGAACTGGACCGCCTCCGCCCTGCGAGAGCCGCTGACAAAGAAATTTTCCACCCTGAAGTAACAGAAGACCTTGAAGATGCACTGCTCTGGTACCTTGCGACATGTGCGATCCGCCGAATGCGCGGAAAGAGCAGGTCGCATATGACGATGCTCGTTCATACCTCGCCAAACATTATCCAGCATACCCGAATGGCTGAAAGCATCCGCAACTGGATTTCTGCAAACGAATCCGATCTCATTTCCGGCGTCGGACCCGCTTCTGAGCGCCTCGCGGCCGTGATGCATGAAGAGTTCAAAAAGGTTCCGGATAATGGAAGGGATTATCTTCGTCCCGGCACTTTGAGCGAATTGATTCCGGCACTTCGGGAGGTTCTTGGCGATCTCGAGGTCGCTATTGAAAACGGAGAAAGCGAAGAACGTCTCGACTACACGGCTGAAGCTAAAACCTACATTGTCGTCGGTGGCGCGGTGCTTGCCCGGGGCCTCACCCTTGAAGGTCTGTGCGTTTCCTTTTTCCTTCGTACAGCAAAACAGTATGACACGCTCCTGCAGATGGGCCGGTGGTTCGGCTACCGTTTTGGATATGACGACCTACCGCGCCTCTGGACCACTCACGATCTTGCCTCCAGCTTCCGGGCCCTCGCACATATCGAAGAAGAAATCCGGGAGGATATCTCGGCTTACCGGGATAGAAAGACAACACCTCTCGAGTTTGCAGTGAAGGTTCGAGCTATACCAGGAATGGCCATCACTTCGGCCTCTAAAATGAAGCACGCCTACCGGACGAGCATCAGCTATGAGGGCCGCCATGTGCAGACAATCCGCTTCGATCACCTTAATGACGATGTGGTTGCCGGAAACTGGGCTGCCGGGTCTAAACTTGTGGATGAGATAACGGCTATCGCCGATGTGACGGAATCCCCCGGAAGGGTGCTGTACCAAAACGTTCCTTCTCAAGCGATCCGGAAATTCCTGACGGCATATAACATTTCCAGCGCACATATGGATCTGCGAAAAGACCATCTTCTGGGCTTCTTCGACAGTTCCCAGTCGCGTATGCCGACCTGGAACGTTGTGCTGGTCGCGCCAGAAGAAGGAAAACCATCAAAAAGAAGCCTCGCAGGCAGAGATGCCGTTGGTTTGAACACACGCTCCCGGCTCAAGGAGCTGACCGAAGAAGGACATGCGGATATCAAAGCTCTGATGTCGCTAAGAGACATTCTGATTGATGTCGAAAGCCCGCCCGAACGCATTAAGGGGCTGAAATGGGATGAGGTAAAGGTGTTGCGCCCGGGCGTACCGCTTTTGCTGCTCTATCCGATCGACGCCATTTCAAGTCCGAAACCGAATTCGACTAAGAGAGAAGAACTCAATGCCGCGAGCGATCTGCTAGGTATCGGTCTGGTGTTTCCGGGAGAGACTGACCGCTCGGGAGATTATTTCCAGGTCATGATCGATGCTCCAACGCCTGAGCAGCTTGATGAGGAAGAAATAGTTGAGGAGCTCGAGCCGGCGGAGATTATCAATGAACAGTAATCCGGAAGAAGTCTGGAACCAACTGGCACAGTCGAGGAAAGGGGACGGTGTTGTTGACGTCGTCAGCCGGTCGGCTAAAGTGGAAACAGGATACGGTTCTGCAAGATTTGCACTGGGGCCGCTTGGAGAGCCAAGGCTACTTGTACCCTGCGCGAAGGGAACATCCGGACAGTCGCTGCAGGACGGGCCGAAACTTGCGGTTTCGGTCGCGAACTACAATGCCGTCACAGGGCGGCAGCTTTTCATAGACGTCCTGTGCATCGACATTCGGCTGAATGCTGTTTTTGCGGAACTCTGCAAAGAGATACTCAAAAGGCTGTCCGAAGGCGAAGGACCGGTGGCTGCAGTATCAGGCACCATTGGTGATTTTCGTGAGCTACTACTCGCCAACGCGACCGACAGTGTTTCCCGTTCAAGGACCGCTGGTCTTCTGGGTGAACTCTACGCTCTCAGAATGCTAGTTGCACACAGTCCGGAGGCGGCTGCCGCTTGGAAAGGCCCCTATGATCAGCGACATGATTTCCGGCGCGCAAATCACGCAATCGAAGTGAAAACGTCCACCAGATCCGACGCAACAAGGATATCGGTTCACGGAGCCGATCAGTTGCTCGAACCCTTGCACGGAAAACTGGCCTTGTTTCACATCAGAATGGAGCTCGCCGATCAGGGCAGGCTGAGCGTTGAAGCGCTGTTTGACGAGCTAGTGCATCGCGGTGTCGATCCAATGACTCTACGAACTGGTCTGGCCGAGATTGGCTGCGCTGATCCGAGAGACTCTGCATGGAACAAGTACAAGTTTGAGGTTCAGGGGTTCGATGCCTTTGCGGTAGGGAGCGATTTCCCGAGAATTACGTCGAAGGACTTTCCCGGTGATCGGGTTCCGCAGGCGATCTCTAGGCTAACCTATGAGCTGGATTTGTCAGCTGCCGGAGGTTTCCGCGTTGACGACGGCTACGTTAATGAATTCATTGAGGAAATGTTCCAATGACATCGCTCAGTATCTTCAGCGAACCTTTCGCGCGCACGGGGAACATCTCTGCGGAAGGTTTCCGCAAGCTGCTTGGTCGCCCTGCTCTCGGGGTACTCCAGACAGTGCTCCGTGAAGCCATTCAGAACAGTATGGATGCCGCGAAAAACGGCCGGGGACCGGATATCCGGCTCAGGCTTCGCACACTAACTGAAAGCCAGCATCAGGTACTACGAGAGAAAATCTTTGGCTCTCTGCCAGCCAATGGCCAGTCTAGCGTGCTAATTTCAGGTCTGCTCTCGGGAAAGAGGCTGCGTGTTTTTGAGATTGCGGATTTCAACACAACTGGCCTCGCCGGTCCTACCCGAGCCGACGCCCCTTCGGACGATTTTGAAGATCCGGACTTTGTGAATTTTATGAGAAACGTCGGAGCAGCAAGGGACACACACCATGGTGGAGGAACATACGGCTATGGGAAAACCTCGCTCTACTCGATGAGCGAGGTGTCAACTATACTGGTGGATTCGGAAACAACTTCTGCCGGGCAGCCAGTTCGCAGGCTCATGGGTTGCCATCTTGGCAGTGCATTTGACGCGCAAACAGGAACCGGTGACAGGCGACGCTTCACGGGACGCCACTGGTGGGGCATTCCGGACGAAGACGAGGGGGTTGAACCCGCGCAGGAAGCGGCAGCCGTACAATTGGCTGAAGAACTGGGCATGCCATATCGCGAACGCGGAAATACTGGCACGACGGTCATGGTTCTCGATCCGTTTCTGTCGAGCGACGATTTGTCGGTAGTGCAGAAGGAGCTTGTCGAGACGGTCCTCTGGAATTTCTGGCCAAGAATGACAGAGTCTACGCCGGAGAACAGAAGACTGCGCGTTGGAATCGAAATCGAGGGTCTGAGAGTACCCGTTCCGCGGCCAGAGGATTTTCCGCCTCTCGATCTATACGCCGAGGCAATGAGCGACCATCGAACGAAGTCTGAGCATCTAATGGGTATTCGAAGTCAGCGCCCGTCAAAGCAACTAGGGCATCTCTCGATCAGAAAGGGCATGCGGGCGGAAAGATCTGGAAACACTTCAGCGGAAGGCAGCCTTATACCGGAATACAGCAGTCACATAGCACTTATGCGACCGGTTGAACTGGTCGTGCGTTACATCGAGGGCGAAGCATTTCCAGATCGGCGATTTGAATGGGCTGGGGTGTTCATCTGTTCCGACGCGGACGATATTGAACAGGCATTTGCTAGTGCCGAGCCGCCCGCTCACGACGACTGGGCGCCTCAGAACCTGCCAAAAGGCTATGCCAAAACCTATGTAAATGTCGCCCTGAACAAACTGAATGAGATCGCACGAACATATGTGACCCCCCGGGGAGAAACGGGATCGGGAGGAGAAAGAGGCCCATCTCTGGCCGGAACAGCAACAATGCTCGGCCGTTTGCTTGATGCAGTCTCAACTCAGGGGCCCGGACGTAAGACCGGTGAAAGAAAAGGAACTTCAAAACGAAGACTGACCGCAATATCTCAGCCCGAGTTTGTCCGATTGTCGCTAGGAGACAACGGCGAACCCAGGGCAGAGTTTGAGGCAACCCTGACAAACGATGGTTCAGATCCGTCTCTATCAGTCGTGGCAGAACCGCACCTTGTGGCTGACGGCGGTGTAACCGGTGCTGAAGACTTGCCGCCAGAATTTGCAGTAACGGCAGCTTCCGTTGAACTGGAAGGAGAAGGTTTGGTCTCGATTGGGGACCGGCTTGAAGTTGGACAAAGAGGCGGTCGCTTACGGATCGCAGTTCAAATGCCCGCAGCCGCTGCTGTAGGTTTGAGGCTTCGATTGCAGGGGGGGGCTGGATCATGAAACGTCGGACAGCATTTCCATTTCTCACGCTGCCTTCGGAAGTTGTAACATTTGGAGGATGGATGATCGGCGACCCCGGGCAACCATTGAGCCCTGCACAGGATATTCTTTCGGCCTGGGACTACGAAAGAGATATCGAGGTTTCCGCGACCCTAGAAGTCGATGTTGCCGAAGCCGCTCTGAGTCTTCAACTTGATCCGGACAAATTGGTCCTCGCGGCCGTTTTTCGAAATGGCACCGGCGCGGGTTCTATGCCTCGCCATTCTCAAATCTGCGCGACAGAAATGATCAGTGCATCAAGTTCGTCGGCCACACTTTCTACAAGGCTGGACTCGACGAGGCTTTCAGGTCGGCTAAAGGTTGAAGTCAGCCTCCTCCTGCAGAGCGAAGCAGAAGGGTTGCATGCATTATCACCGGTCGTACCCGGATCTCGGCTTTGGTCGGTAGCTAAGGACGTCCTGATTGAAGACGGAGGAGACTCCCGTTTTCCAATTGAACTAGTGAGCTTCACATCCTGTTTTCCAGGCGCTCCACACGTTCATTCACCTTGGTATGTAGACTGGAAGCCCGGAGTGCTCGATGCGGACTTTGGTGGCGCAGTTCGGTTGTACGTGAACTCCGACATCGAGGATATCGCAGACAGATTTGTCGAAGGCGATGCTCTAACGCTGCAGGCTATGCTATCCGATGTTATGTCCCAGATGGTTGCTTCTGTTGTGGCATTGGAGGAGGCCGAAGATCTTCTCGCTGATTGTGCCGACGGCAGTGTCGGCCAACAGGTCCGCACCTGGATGGATTTGGCTTTTCCGGGGCATCCTGTTTCTACGATAAGATCGATAAACGAACATCTACCCGGAAAATTCAGGGCTGCGCTGCTGTCCGCTTCTGACGTAGGAGAGGTGGCATGACACGAGTATCTTTGCTTCCCCGGCTTAAGAGTGCGGGCGTAGACGTTCTTCTCGAAGAAGCCGGAGCGCAAAGCCGGGAAACAAGGCGAGCCTTGAATCTGCTTGATGAAAACTCTGCGCTGGTTTCATTTTCGCCAAGCGGCGGTGCGAAGGACCCGGACGCAGCAGTCCGGATATCCCAAGTCATTAGGGAGGTTGCGGAAAACTGTGGGTTTCCGAACCAATCTTCAATTGAACAACGGGCTGACTTCGACAGAAAAGCAGCAATCGCGTTGGCACAGTGTCCCGAGCTCCAATCAGGCGAAGCCCTAAGAGACGACGTCTGGGCATACATGACCACCGTGCTGGCCCCAGACGTTGTTGCATGGCGTTTTCCGAAACCCGCATCTCATCGTTTCGCAGGGGGTGTTCGAAATACTTTCCAACGGCTTTGGATGCGCGGTCGCGTTCTCGACCGTGGACCCGAAAACCCCGAACGCTGGCACCTTCTGAAGAGTTTAAGCGAAGATGCAATGGTTCAGATTTTCGAACGAGCTTCGTTGTCCACCAATAGACACCTCGCTCAAGCGATCGCTGAAGAATGGGTGCTAACCGCTGAAGAAATTGGACGTGGCCCGATGGAAAGCGTGATGCGGCGAGCTAGCAAACTTGTTCGCTTGAGAAACGAGATAATTGACCTTGCGTTCCTCCCCAAATCAAACTTGGCGGCCGAAGTAAAAGCCTGTTTTGAACAGTCAGTACGAGCGCAAACACCACCCGAAACTCCAAATGTGGAGCAGGTTCCATCAGAGCGCAGACCTCGTCGATCGTTGTCCAATCTATTTGGGATGCGTAGTGTCGGGTAATGGAAGCCGACTCGATTTTTAACGCCACAAGCATTGCGTCGCATGCTGTTGATGGCTGGATACTCACTCTTGCTCACAGAGCGCAGCAATCGGCCCAAACCTGCCTTTCACCGATTGGTCAAGATGCTGCAGTCGCAGCCCGCTTTGCGGTCATTCGCTGCAAACGCAAACCAAGGGCAACGCGAACTCAAGCTATGGACGTCGATCCTCAGGCCTGGCTCACATGGGTGCTTGCCCAAATCACCGACCACAAAATCACGCGCCTCGACGAACTCCTCCCTTGGCGTTACGCTGCTACAGCCGCGTAACAGGCGCCGCCAAAGCTCTACAGGGTGGGTTAAACGGACGGATACGGAACTGTAGGGGTTACTGCAATGAGTTATCGTAAAGAGCGTGATAACCGTGTTGACGTCTTCGGCTTTATCTTGAGCCGTTTGGGTAGTTGGACATTTGTACGGGCTTTCGGCGAACTCACGATACTGACACGAGCATCAATCACAACTTTGATTTTCGTTCCCGTTCTTGCGGCGATTTGGCCCACGGCTAGAGGGGTATTTGAGAGTGTATCGCTAACCTTGCCCTCAATCTGGGCAGTTGCCTTTCTTGCTTCATTGTCCGCTTTGATCGGCAACGTCCTATACCAGGTCTTTGCTCCGACCGTGGTCAAGCAATACAGCCTTGACGACTACGTGCATCAGGAAGTGTCACGTTATAACGAAAATCCCATACGAGAGAAATTTAGGCATGCACTAACTTTCTTGGGTTCGGAAGACACGGAAATAGACTTTGGAGGGGGCCATAACGTCAGAGTTGAGCTGGCCGTAAGAAACTTCGAAGCTGGCAATGAGGAAGACCGGCTATCGAAAGTAAACCACATAATGGCCCTTTACGCGGAGCGCGTATATCTGCTCCAAAGCCGCGGGAGTGTCTTTGCCCTGCTTGCAAGTATCCCGCGCACAATGGCGGGGTAGTGCGAAGAAGACGAACAACGAGCAGTTCGGTTTACGTACCGTCTCACATCAGAACGGATTTGCAGCACTATTGCAGTCGGTGTGCCAGCCTTGATCTCGTTTGTGGGCCTATCGTCAGCCTAGTTTTGCCTACGTGTGTATTTATCAACTGACATAGAAAACGGCATGAAAAGCGGTTCGCTGCGCTCAAAGCCTCTACTGTGTTGGCGAGATGCCTTGAACCGTGCCAAAATTCCCCATGATCGATTTCCACCAACGGCCTGACGACCACCCAGACTTTGCGTATTCGCCCTTGCTGCGTGCGGCTGTGCTGACCCTGCAGTATGCAGAAGACAACGGCGGTATTGGACTGACACAAACCAAGGCGTTCAAGCGGACGTTCGTGAAATGGGCTGCTGAACACTTCGACTGGCCGGGTATGAGCGCAAAAAAGCTGTTTCAATACAACAAGGTCCTGAACGAGTACGATTTTCCACCGCTTGAGCTGCTTCACTTCCTGCTCGTCGAGCTCAAGCTGGGCAGGCATTACAAGGGTGAGTTCAAGCTGACTAAACTCGGCAAAGAGCTGCTTCAGCACCCAGCACAGCTCTTCAATACGTTAATCCCGTTCTACATCATCAGCATCGACCACAGCAGCTATGGGCGTTTTGATGAGCAGCCCTTTGGAAACTGGGATGTGTGGCTGAATGTAATGAACGTGGAGATGGACCAAGGCTCCACAGAACAGCATCTGTACAAAGTCTTCTATGGCGATGAAGCGGATGACGGCGACATTGGCTGGCGTGATCTCGCCGTGTTCGCATCATTTGTGCTGAAGCCCTTGGTTTGGTCAGGTTTGATCTTCGAACAAGAGGCCATAAGCAACGACAGGAAAGAGCGGCACTATTTCAAAACGCCGCTTTGGCGATCAGTGCTAGAGCTTGAGTTGGACGACACGCTCCAGCCCATACAGCAGCACTAGGCTCGGTAATTCACCCTCGGAACTTCAGATGTCAGGACGCAAACGCTGGGGCACGGATTTCCGCTTTGGCGTTTTCGAGCCAGTTCTGCACGGCACCCTCAGCACCAAGCCCAACACCAGCAACGCCGAACAAGTGGATTTCAAACAGCACACTATCGACCCGCGCGAGCTCATCGTTCCAAAGCCCGCCGTTCTGCACGACCAAGTCACGTGCTGTGCAGATCATGCCGGCAGACTGCTGCAATGCGTCCACGGCGCTTTGAAGAAAACTCTGCTCTGCCATGTCCTCCTCCCTGCTGTTTGGTGCGAAGATGGTATCGTTGGCGTGTGACTGCAAGATGTCGGCGTCTCCTGAAAGTCGCGCTCAGGATCATGGGAAAATGAAAATCTCATAGAATAAGCAATCTATGAGATTTTCGCCTAAGTCATTGAAAAATATGTAGATCAGGCATGGCCTGAATTCGGTCGACCATCCGAAACCTCAGACTTTACTGTTGTTTGCAGCAAAGGATTAGATTTTCGGAGGTCCTGCCATGCGCCAAGCTCAAACGCTCAACGAAGCTCAACTGCGTCGCGTTTTACACTATTGCCGCAGCCGTCGTCATCCGGTCAGAGACCAAACGATAATAATGGTCAGCTTCTACGCAGGGCTGCGGGCCAAGGAGATTGCAGCACTGAAGGTGGGCGACGTCTTTGATGACGAGGGCAATGTACGCGAGCAGTTCATCTTGCAGGCTGCGCAAAGCAAAGGCGGCAAGACCCGAACTGTGTACCTAAGCCAGCGCTTGCGCCGTTCACTTAGCGAATACGGCGACACGATCCGGCTGAGTGACCCTGCGCGTCCGCTGTTCGAGAGCCAAAAGGGTGGGCACTTCTCTGCCAACACCATGTGCCAGCTGTTTCTCGATATCTACAAAGCCTGCGGGTTCAAGGACGCCAGCAGCCACAGCGGGCGAAGGACATATATCACAAGGCTTGCGAACAAGGGTGTCGGAGTGCGCTTGCTGGCTGAGCTAGCGGGTCATAGCCACATCTCGACCACTCAGCGCTACATCGACGTTAACGCCGAGCAGCTGGCGGGTGCTGTTGAGCTATTGTGAACGCGAAATTTGCAAAGCAGCCGTTCAAGCAAGCTGCGGAGAACGCCCGGATCGAGCCCTAAGTTCAAATTTCTGCACCGTGCATCAATGCCGAAAGTGCAGAAGAAAGCTGTCGTTGAGTGTTATATTCAAACCGCACCTTCTTCACTTTTTAGGTTGTGCTTTTGCTCCCAAGGGGTGTCTCATACAAATTGTAATGTGATAATTGGATCTTAGCCGTGTTCGACGCGTCGACATACCTCGCGATAACATCGATTGCAGTCATCGGCACTGTTCACGTCTTCTGCGTGTCTTTTTACCGGAGATTCCCCGCCCTAGCAGGCTGGCTTTCTGATTTTTCATCAGGGATCGGACTTGGCTATGCTTTTCTTTTCCTGCTGCCAAAAATTGGTGAATTGTCCACCGGTTTAGCTGCAAGCGGGAAATGGGAAAACTCGCTGTTCGGTTATTCGCTCCTAGGATTTCTCATTTACTACTTGCTGGAGGCCAGTCGCGACGTAGGGGCCGACAACAAGTTGTCGCTTGGCTTGGACACAGTGGCCCTCGGGACCTATAACTGCTTGCTTGCCATTACCGTCATGCAAACGACGGGAACATCACCTGAGCTGTACGCTGTTGGAACGTTGGCCTATTCATTGCATTTGTTTGGGGTGAATATCTTTCTCTATAAGACCCACCCCGGACACATGTCTGGATGGCTACGCGCATACTTTGTCGCGTCGCTTGCGGTCGGCATATTGATCGGTCTCAACGCAGACAAAAGTAGCATGATCTATTCAATTTCGACTGGGTTAACAGGGGGTGTGATAATAGCCCTGTCTCTTCGGGTTAAACTACCCAGCCTTTCGGCAGTGAATACAAAAGCTCTGTTGATTGGTGTGGTGTTTGCTGCGGTCGCAGTCGAGGTCACCCGGTACTAACCCGACGACACTGTTAAGTCTTTCCGTAGTATAAGCCGAGCCATTTGGCTCAGCTTACTAGATTTAGATAATCTGAAATTCATTTACTCAAAGTCTCTGCAATACCTTTCATCACAACCATAGAGTCCAGGTACATAGGTGTATTTTGAACGTCTGGCTGGCTTGATAGCTTCACCATAACCACATTGGCTTTTTGGTTCACATACAACAGCTGCCCATAGACACCAATGCCGTAAAACGCACCTTTTTCTCTGTCTTTCACCCAAACTTGATTACGGTAGTGGAAGCCTTCAAACACCTCCGCGTATGCGCTTTTCTCATAAGCTGCGATAACGTCATCATTTGCTTGAATCGTGTCAGCTATCCAATCTGGAGGAATAACTTGAGTGTCGTTAACCTTTCCGTTGTCCAGCATCATTATGCCAAATCGCAATAGGTCACGAGAGCTGGTAAATAACCCACCACTCGTTTGCACAATCCTTTTGGGTCCTAGTTCGCTATATGCAGGGTCCTGAGCACCGATGTCCTGCCACAACTCGGCCAGTACATCCAGATAGCTTTCTCCAGTCGCCGACTCGATAACCATACCCAGCAGCGCAGATAGCACTGAACGGTAACTATAAACTTCACCGTCTTCTACCAAGGTCTCGCGATCACTAAGAGAGATCATGTACTCCTTAACGCCAGACTCTGTATCACAAATTTCAACTTTTTCAGAGAGGTCCTGACCAAACGCACAGAACAGATCACCGGCGTCGTCTAAGTAGCCGCTAGAAGCATCTTTCCAATCAACAGCAGCGGTCATATCAAGTAGGTGTCTAACCGTTGTATTTTTGAATGCTGGGCCTTCCAACTCTGGCAGGTATTCGGTGATCAGCTTTTTGGGATCTAATTCTCCCGCCTCAACCGCCAGCCCTGCTGCCATACCCAACACTGTCTTGGTGATCGAGTGAATGCGGTGAGGCGTATCAGCTCTCATGCCATTGAAGTACTTTTCAGCGACCAATTTGCCATCGTGATAAATCAAAAAGCTATCGGTATGTGTTTGATGCAACCAATCGTTGATATTCTGTTCTTCATTATTGCTAGCTGTGAAAACAAAAGTCTCAAGCTCAGTTGGGTATGCCGCTTTTTCCAAAGTACGTACCCAATCTGACGGTGGAACTCGTGCCAATTCGCCAAAAACATTTATGCCTTCAAATATCCAAGGGCTTCTATCTACAGACTCAACGGTTTCATCCCAGAAATAACCAGCCTCTGCGCTTGCTGGTTGTGTAGAAGCAGTAAATACCGCACCGGAGGCCAAAAGAGCGATAGCAATAGCGGAGGTCACTAACGGCTTGTTTGCATGACTTTTCATTTTTGGGGATCTCCGAAGGATTGGGCAATCTCCAAGCAACCCAGCCATGCTTCAGCTCTGGTGTCTAGCCCCTTGTGCCTGGACCACGGAGCGGTCAGACGACTGCAAACTACTCTACGATAGGACAGCTTAGTAGTCGCAAGCGGTTGTGGGCTGATAAAATTGCGCTGGTCGCCTCATGCAATGCCCTCTTGGTCCGCATCTGTGAGGATGTAAAGCTCGCAATGAAGGTCCGCTTCCGGGCTGCGACCGGTTATCAGAAAGCGATGAGCATAAGGCGGCTTTGTCCGCAAGGCAGACGCTCTTGTGATGTGCATCGAAGGTCCGCTTTCGGTGTTTCCAGCTCTAATAGCTAGATTTCACCGCCCGAAGCCTTCTGCTCAGCATACTCCTCAGCCGATAGCTCGTACCGCTTGCCGGTGAACATATCCTTCTTCATGCGTGGGGTCAGGTGGCTGTAGTGCCGCTCGATCATCCCGATTGAGGTGCCCATCTGCTTGGTCAATGCATGGATATCCATGCCGTCATTGACGAGCGCAAAAGTCGCGTAGGTGTGACGCAAGCTGTAGAGCGTGCGATCCTGCCCTGTTTTGGGGCACTTGAGCAGGCCAGCGTCTTTGAGGAACGCCTTGAAGGTCTGACGTAGGTGCTCAGTCACTGTTCCGTCCGGCAGGCAGAACACCGGCAAATCCAGTTTCTGCTTGAGCATGTCGTAGAAGTCGATGTCTTTGATCGCGTCCGTGCGCGAATGAATGCGCTTGAGGTAGTCGATGGTGCCAGCACGACCTATGGCCTCGTGGGGCTTGGTTTTTCCATCAAGGTAAAACTCCACGTACTCCAAGCCGTTTTCCTTGAAGACTGTCACGTGTTTCCAGCGCAAGTTCTGCGCCTCGGTGCCGTGTCGCATGCCGGTGTTGGCAAGTATCAGAACATAGTCGCGCAGCAGGTAGCGCATGTCGCGTGACTTGCCGCCTTTGCCCTTGTCAATCCAGTGCGGCAGCTTGCGGATCATCTTGCGATAATCTTCCAAGCTGAAGTCAGGACGCCGTTTTGCACCTTCGCCCTTGTTGGCGAGGATGGGGACTTTGCCTTGTGTGATGAAGCCACGTGCCACAGCCTCAGCATAGACTTTGTTCATGGCCGAGTTGTGGGTGTTGAGCGTCGATGCTTTGGGCGCACGACCGATCTGCTCCACCCGCCAAGCGTTGAAGGCTTGGATTTTCTCGTGGTCGATGTTGGTGATGAAGGTCTTGCCGAAGAACGGGATGAAGTACTTGTTGAGGGCCTTGATGTAGTCTTTGAACACCTTGCGCCCTGCACCTGCATCCAGCTGCTTCTGCATATCAGCAATTGCTAACTTCGCGACATCTTCAAAGCGTTTGGTGACAACGGGAAGGTCGTGTTTGGCGCGGAATTTGTAGTCGAGGTACTGATCACGGGCGACGGTCTTAGCTTCTTCCAGATCGCGCTTGCCCGTGCTGATGCGCACCCAGTGCTCGTCGATCTTGAACGTGGCCTGCCAGCGCTTGCTGTTAGGGCGCTTGTAGACCTTCACCTCCCCATCCAACAGCACATGCGTATCTGCGCCCAACTTGGCCATTCCCGCTCCTTGATTGACTCATCACACACTAAGTTCCTGTGTTGGAGATGTCAGCCGGAAATCGAGGATTGTAGGAGCTTAGTTGGCGCGAGCGACAATCAAAGAAGCAGGTATGGGAGCGCGCCATTTGTCACCGTCAGAAAAGCGGCTACGCACTTTTTCGGCCACGGCTGCTTTGATCGCTGCATTGTTTGCCTCGGGCTGTTGAGACAGAAGATAGCCTCCGCGAGGAGCTCCGTTTTGGAAGATCTCAGCCAAGTCTCCGGGCTCATCCAGCACCCAAGAACAATCGAGCTGTTCTTGTTTTTCCACCTCGAACCCCGCGTCTGACAGGATCGATTTTGCCATTTCCTCGTTCGCAAACTGATGGAAATTCGGGCTATCAGGCATCGTCACAGAAGGGTCACCATGCTCCTGGACACTGCTATAAAACACTTGGAAGACAGGGGATACGTCCGGACCACACCACGAAGTCATGATGAATTGTCCATTTGGCTTTAGAACTCTGCGAATTTCCGAGAGTGCCTTTGGCTGGTCGGGAACGTGCATCAAGCCAAAGCTGCAGACGACACTATCAAAACTGTCCTCCTCGAACGGCAGGTCTTGTGCATCAGCTTCGATGAAATCGCCAGTTGGGAACCGCTTGCGCGCATGCGAAAGCATCTTTGCGGAGAAATCTGCGCCGGTGACGGTGTGACCTGCGTTTGCAAGCGCCTCAGTGACATTGCCCTGTCCGCAACAGAGGTCGAGGACCCTGCTGTTACTTCCAACTTGTGACACTACGGAAGGAATGGCCATGTCACTCGCTTCAGAGAACATGGTCACGTAACCTGACGAGATTGTATCGTTAGACCAACCCTGCGTTTCCAGCTCCGCAAATCCCTCGTACGCTGCCATTTCTTGGCTCCTCCCAATTTCCTGCATTTGGTAACACAAATGCCCATTTCTCACTATGTGACTGCCAGAAACCGAGTCCTACATTCGGCTAGCTGCTAGGCACGTAGGCTGCTTGTCAGATGCACACGGACATTCATTTCCCTAACGTTTGAGCCCAAAGAACCGCATCTTCTAGACGGTCATCGCCCCAAAACACTTCGCCGTCGACGACGAAGGTAGGCGATCCAAATACTCCAAGTGCCATAGCCTCCTCGGTCGCGGCAGAGAGAGCATTTGCGATGCTCTCAGATTGTGCGGCAGCGAGAACTTTAGCGGGTTCACAACCGATTTCCTCAAGGCTGGATGAGAGGTTTGGCTCTTCACCAGCCGGTTCGCCAGCTTCAAACCAGCGCTTGTAAGTGGCCCGCGTGTACGCTTCGACCCAACCCTCGTTGACGCCTACCATTGCAACCTGATTGGCCAGAACCAAACCCGGCAAAGGGTAAGGAGCTGGTACTTTCGGTGACAGGCCGTATCTTTGCGCTCGGCGTTCGATGTCGCGCCACATGTAAGCAGCCTTAACTGGCTTGCCCTTGAATGGGATGTTGTTCTGTTCAACCATCACGTGCCGAACATCAAAAGGCTGCCAACGAAACTTCACATTGTGCGCTCGTTCGGCCTCGGGAAGACGCATGACCGTCAGGTAGCTGTAGGTGCTACCGATCGAATACCAGAAATCGATTTCTGCCAAGGTTTCTCCTCCCAGCGTTGCTATGACAGGGGTCGGCCCTTAAAGGCCCTCGACGAGGATGAGGTCCGCGTCCGAAATCTTCTCTCTGACGGCACGTGCCTCTGTGTACGCATCGGACTCGTAGAAGGCCCGAGCCGCATCAATACTTTCGAATTCAATGACGATGGCCAGTCCTTGAGCACCACCTTCGCGATGGTCCGGCGATGGGTTCCTCACAAGGACTTTGCCGTTGTGCGCTTTGATTGCAGCGCCCGATAGTTGCTTGAACTCCTCAAAGGCGTCCTTGTCGTGAACACGGATGTGCGCGACCAGATATCCTTTTGCCATTACAGTCCTCCCGTATCTTGTTAGTATGCTTTGAAAGGTAACTGCGGTTCGAAGACTGTGTCTACAGGTGTTGCTCGCCCCGCTAGAAGCCCTCATGCTCCTCGAGAACCAGAGGAGGCTTCGAAGAAACTCATGAGCGTTTATGTCGTCGGTCAGTTGAACATTCACCACCCTGAAGACTACGAGGCGTATCTGGATGGGTTCACGCCGATTTTTGAACGCTACGACGGCGAACTGCTCGCGACATCCCAACAGGCGACCGAAGTCCTAGAAGGCACTTGGGCAATGCCGCGAACGGTTCTGATGCGTTTCCCAGACGCTGAGACAGCACGTGCCTGGTACGATGACCCAGACTATCAGAAGCTAGCCGAAATCCGACGCCGGAACGCGGATACGAACTTGGTAATCGTGCACGGCCTTGATTGACTAAGTTCCGACTGCGTGGCGATTGAAGCAACACATCTCTATAGTGCATCGGGTAAGAGTGCTTTCCACGAACACGCTAACTTCTTCGGTGACTTTGGACCCGACCTTTGTGAAGCGCCGATCCAAGGCCTGTTCGCTTGGGCTTCATCTGAACTACAGCCCGGTCAAACAGGGCCCGACCACCGTATGGAGATCGACGACATTCGCGTGTTCGGCAGTGTTGCTGTCGCGCAGTGCCGTGAACTTGGATTTATGGGGGGCGACTGCGACGAGGTCTTCATGCTGGTGAAGTCTGCTGGCGGCTGGTTGATCACTAACAAATCCTGGGCAGATATTTAGACGCAAGTAGCACTTCCGTCGCAAGTATAAATCAAACCGGGCTCGCAAACGCTGTGGCCCGGTTTCCGGTCTAAACAGCGGCCTCAGTGGTCTGCATAAAGCTTTTACCATATGCTGCCGGTGCAGTGAAACTTGCGATTGAGCGACACTTCCTATGCCGAATTCAGCTTCGGTGGTAAGAAGTGAAACCAGCAACAAGCGGGGACGTTCAAGGCATGACCAGATACAGAAACACCCTACCCCAACTCAATGACGACTTGTTCCTTGTCTATGTGGGTATGGAAACTGACCTGCTTTTCACCCAGGGCGTCAATCTTCCCGGGTTCGCTTCATATCCTCTGCTCGAAACGCAGGAAGGCCGCGACCGTTTGAACGGCTATTTCCAAGACTTGATCGACGTTGGCAAAAAGCACGATGTTGGGGTCATTCTCGAAAGCCCAACCTGGGTGGCCAATCGGGATCGTGGGAAAAGTATAGGATACGAACCTGAGAAATTGATGGAACTAAACAAGCAAGCCGTCGCTCTTATGTGCGAAGCCAGAACAAGGATGGGCGACCTACCAACTGTAATCAGCGCAAATGTTGGGCCACGCGATGACGCATATGCTCCAGGTGAGCAGATGAGTGCTGACGAAGCGGAAGCTTATCACTCCGAACAAATCGCGGCGCTTGCAGAAACAGACGTAGACTTGATCAGTGGTTACACACTTGCCTATCCGGCCGAAGCAATCGGAATCGTGCGCGCAGCGAAGCGTTTTAATTTACCGGTCGTTATAGCATTTACGGTTGAAACAGACGGGCGCCTTCCAACGGGAGCGCCACTAGAAGAGGCGATCTCTGAAGTAGACGCGGCAACCGACAACTACGCAACATACTTCATGATCAATTGCGCTCATCCGGATCACTTTCGATCTACACTGACCGATGCGCCATGGATGAAACGCGTTCATGGCATCGTCGCAAATGCCTCCAGATGCAGCCATGCTGAACTCGATGAAGCTGAGGAACTGGACGCTGGAAATCCATCCGAACTTGGCAAACAGCTTGCGGAAATTAGACAGACGTTTCCGTGGGTGAGCGTCTTGGGAGGGTGTTGCGGGACAGATATGCGTCACATATCAAACATCGCTCTCGCCACTAAATCCCAGTGAAATTGCCTCTGAGAGGCAAGTTGCTTTCCACTGTCTTCGCAAACACTGTGGGGAAGAAGTGTGTTGCAGTTACTGTGGGCAAACAGTGTGTTGCGAACAGTGTGTCTAACACCGCGATTCCAAACACTGTGTTCAACACAGTCTTTCAGCCCCAAACTCACCCAGCAACGCACGAAAAACTGTGCAATGACTGTGCAACGCAGGAAGTAAAAACTGTGCGATACTGAAGTACCTTATTTTTATGGTTGAAGTGGTGCCCGGGGGCGGAATCGAACCACCGACACGAGGATTTTCAATCCACTGCTCTACCCCTGAGCTACCCGGGCACGGGAACGATGTACATCGTTGGGTGGGGGCGTTCTATGACTTGCTACCGGCAGTGTCCAGAGGCTTTTTTACATTTTTTCAATGCGGTCGTTTTGGCATAAGGTCTTGGGCTTCAGCCTCGGCTTCAAGGTCCTCTTCGCGTTGCGATGGGACAGCATATGAGCCGTTCAGCCACTTGGCCAGATCAATGTCCGCGCAGCGTTTTGAGCAGAAAGGGCGGAACTTTTGCACCGTGTCTTCTCCGCAGATCGGACAGCTCATTTCAGGATCTCCGCCAGCGGCAAGCGGCTGCGTTTGCGTTGCAATTCGAAATGCCCCAGCGGGGTCCAGCCTGCCAGGATCGTCTCATCCGGGTCCGATTTAAAGGCCGCTCGAAGGGCCGATTCAAAGCCACGCCGATCTTTTTTCGGCATCGGCGCCAGATCCAAGGTGATCTGCCCCGCCAACCCACGCACACGCAGAGCCCGCGGCAACAACTTGGCGCAAGCGAAATTGGCTTTGGTGCCCGCAGCGAGAGACGTATCTGAACCGGTATTCACATCCACTGCAACCAAGGCACGCGTGGGTTCGACATAAAGATGCCCACCGCCCGGCAAAAGCTCGGACGTACCGCGAGCCATATCGAGCGCATCCAAAACACCGTGACTTTCGAATCCCCCGGCCTGCGTGACAACCTCAGCCGGGTCGGTCCAGTCGCGCCAGGCGAGGATATGAGGGCCATCCCCTTCGCTCAGCACCTCTGTCTCTGTGCCATCGTCATTCATCACCTGATCCGCCTGGGCCAACATGGCTGAAATATCCTCGGCAATGTCATCGGCATCCGCACCTGCACAGCAGGAACGAAGGATCAGACCATAAGGGCTGTCGCCCATCTGTTCGTGTGCAATTTCCAACAACTGGTCGCGGGTATCGTCATCCCTGATGCTGCGCGAAATATTCAGACCCGGCGCTTCGGGCGTGACAATGGCATAACGGCTTTTGAATAGGATCCGGTTGCTGACAGGGATCGCTTTTCCTTGTTCGGCATAGCCACTCACCTGTACCAAAAGTAAAGCCCCCGGCGCCAAGCCTTTAACTTGACGCAAGAAAGCGGGCCCATCTGGCGTTGTCAGAAACATACCGCCCTGCCCTTTGACTGGGCGGTCTGCGCGGGCGCGGTAGATCGTGCCGGGCGTGGGCGCGTCAGCTGAAATCAGGAAATCATCGAGCTTTCCGTCAACCATAAGGGCCGCGGCTTCGCGGTCCTCGATGTGGTCCAGAACGATAGTGCGGCCCTTCATGGTGCCTCGCGATAAAGTGGATAGCCGATACCCTGCAACAGGGCGGCGGTTTCGGACAGAGGCAGTCCGACAATGCCGGTGAACGATCCCGAAATCCAGGGTATGAACGCACCTGCGGGGCCTTGAATGGCGTAAGCTCCAGCTTTGCCCTGCCAGTCCCCTGTCGCCAGATAAGCATTGATTTCGACATCGGACAGGCGTTTGACCCTCACCTGCGAGACCACGTCACGCTGTAGTATTCGATCCCCAGACCGTACAGCTACCGAGGTTATGACCCGGTGACGGCGACCGGACAATGCGTGCAGAAATTCGGCGGCCTGGCCCGCATCTTCGGGCTTTCCCAGAATGCGCCGCCCCAATGCGACCGTGGTATCTGCGCAAAGCGTGATGTCACCGCTATCCGCCTGCACCGCCAGCACTTTCTCGCGCGTTATCCGACTGCAATAAGGAACCGGAAGCTCTGCTTTCCGAGGCGTTTCGTCGATGTCAGGGGGGCGGATGGCATCGGGCTGCACACCAAGCTGGGCCAACAGGTCCAGCCGTCTCGGGCTGCCCGATCCTAGGATAAACGCCATTGCGGCAGGCGTTACTTGAAGCGGTAGTTGATCCGACCCTTGGTCAGATCATACGGGGTCATTTCGACCTGAACTTTGTCGCCGGCCAGAACACGGATGCGGTTCTTGCGCATCTTGCCTGCCGTATGTGCGATGATCTCATGGCCGTTTTCCAGCTCGACCCGAAACGTCGCATTAGGCAGGAGTTCCTTCACGACACCGGGAAATTCGAGCGTATCTTCCTTGGCCATGTTGTCTCCATCATTACGTTGCACCCGCAGAATCTGCGGGGATGAGCGCTTAAATGAGCCTATTTTGCCCTTATTTCAAGGGCGGAATCACCTAAAGGTCGGATATTGTGACCGATTCGACTCGGAGGGCTTGTTCTTCCCAATGCGTTCGGTTCAACACATGACCATCGGCACGGACTTCGGCAATGGCTGACAGATCGATCTCGGCATAGGTCCAGCCGGGCTGATTAAGCGTGCCCTCGGCCAGCACACCAGTGGCTGGAAAGCCTTTGTCAGGCGGGCCGAATATGCCGCCCGTACCAGTGTTTTTGTCCACGGCCTCGGACCAATCATTGTCACCTACCAGCGACGCCATAACTGTAACACATTGGTTTTCCAAGGCTCTTGACATCGCTCCGATACGAACCCGCCAATAACCCGAAAGAGCTTCGGTGCAAGACGGGACCAATATCAGATCCGCCTCGCTCAGCGCGCGGCCCAGCAAAGGGAATTCGCTGTCATAGCAGATGAGCACCCCGATCTTGCCCAGCGCGGTGTTGAACAGCTTCAGCGGACCACCGGGGGCAATGTCCCAATCTTCACGCTCGAACCGGGTCATGATCTGCTTGTCCTGATGGTCGCAAGCGCCGTCCGGCGCATAGAACGCGGCGCGGTTCACTGGACGACCGTGGCCATCCACAACCGGGGCGGAAGCGCCCAGAATATATGTGTTGTATGTCTTCGCAAGGCGGCTGTGCAGGGTTTGCACATCCCCCATCCGGTCAGACACAGCATGGATCGAACGTTCCAGATCGCCTGCCACGGCGACCCCGTCGAGGGTCGAAAGCTCCATAGCCCCGTATTCAGGAAAGACCAACAACTCGGCCCCCTGACCTGCGGCCTCAGCAACCCATCGGTCCAACTTGTCTTCGTACTGTGCCCAACTGTCGAGCCAGCTGAGATCGTAAGCAGCGGTGGCGACTTTCATGATTTCGTATCCAAAGGAACTCAGTCGGCGCGACACTAGAAGAGGACGGCGCGGTATGTACAGGGCATTTGTTTCCGCACCGTCCTTCTGACCCGCACCCAAGCGCTGTGGAGGTTTTACGAGACGCTGACCCAACGATCAAACGATAACCCGCCAAAAACCAGCTTGCCATCAACAATGTAATAACATTACATTATCGGCAATTTATAGCGGGGGAGGATAGGCAACCGCCTGTACCCCGAAACGAGCCATATACACAGGAGCACATTCCATGAGTGACACCCGACTTCCGGTCACAGTACTGTCCGGCTTTCTGGGCGCGGGCAAAACAACCCTCTTGAACCGCGTACTCAACAATCGCGATGGCCGCCGGGTGGCCGTGATTGTCAACGACATGTCCGAAGTGAATATCGACGCTGATCTCATACGCGCCGATACCGAGCTTTCCCGCACAGACGAGACACTGGTCGAAATGTCGAACGGCTGCATCTGCTGTACGCTGCGCGACGACCTGCTGGACGAGGTACGCAGACTGGCATCTGAAGGGAGGTTTGATTACCTGTTGATCGAATCCACCGGCATTTCCGAGCCTCTACCCGTAGCGGCCACTTTTGACTTCCGCGATGAGCTTGGCGAAAGCCTCTCGGACGTTTCACGCCTGGACACGATGGTGACGGTTGTAGATGCGTTGAACCTGCTCAAGGATTTCTCCAGCCATGATTTCCTACGCGACCGTGGCGAGACGATGGGCGAAGAAGATGAGCGCACGTTGGTACATTTGCTGACCGATCAGATCGAATTTGCAGATGTGGTCATTCTGAACAAAGTTTCTGACGCCGGACCAGATCGCGTGGATGCTGCGCGCAAGATCATCCGAAGCTTGAACGCGGACGCCCGGATCATCGAGACCAACCACTCGGACGTGGCCGCAGATGAAATTCTGGATACCGGGCTGTTCGACTTCGAAAAGGCGCATGAGCACCCGATGTGGGCCAAAGAACTTTATGGTTTTGCGGATCACGTGCCAGAGACCGAGGAATATGGCGTCACCAGCTATGTCTACCGTGCGCGGCAGCCCTTTATCCCTGAAAAGATCCTTGAAATCCTGAACGGCGATCTGCCCGGTGTGATCCGGGCCAAAGGCCATTTCTGGATCGCCACGCGCCCGGATTGGTTGGCCGAGTTTTCGCTGGCGGGTGCCCTGTCCTCGGTACAGCCGCTGGGCACTTGGTGGGCCACCGTGCCCGAAGACCGCCGCCCAGATCACGAAAGCGCACGAGCTTACATGCAGGCCCATTGGCAAGAGCCGTGGGGCGATCGGCGGCAAGAGATAGTGTTCATCGGCAGCGGTATTGATTGGCCCAGATTGAAAGCCCGGTTGGATGCTGCGCTGCTGCCCGCTGTCGCAGCAACTCGTCTGGAGGATCTACCCAATCTGGCAGACCCCTTCCCGATCTGGCGACGGGCAGAGGCTGCAGCATGAGTATTGTTCAAAACATCATCCAAGACGCCGCCATAGGGGTCGAGATTTGCACCACGCCCAACGACCTTTCAGCCATTCATCAACCCGGATGTGCTGCGGCAATTTGGAACCGGCAACCGCTGCAGGGTTTTCAATCCTGGCTAAACGGGATCGCGCCCGAACAACTGCCCAAGACCCGCGTGATCCTGCGCCCCGAGTTGGTGCGCGAGGCTGTTTCTGAAGTATGCGACGCGCGCGGCACCCCACCGGGTGCAGAGCGCGACCGGCTGGTGGACGACATTGCAGCGCTGTCTGATATCTTTGCCGGTCTGATGAACGCGAAATGGCTGCGGCTGCGGTTGGACGTGATAACGACCAATGCATGCCGCAGGTTCCACGTCGATGCCGTGACCGCGCGCCTCGTATGCACCTATAAGGGAACGGGAACGCAATATGGGGTCTCGACAGGTGGCGCAGACCCATCGCGCGTTTTCACGACCCCAACCGGCGCACCAATTCTGTTATGTGGCACGCTCTGGCCCGCACAACCAGACTCCGGTTTTCTGCACCGCTCGCCTCCGATTGAAGGCACGGGCGAGACGCGGTTGGTGCTTGTTCTGGATCCGGTCCTCGACCCTGAAAGTGAGTTTGACCCGATCTTAGGGCACTGAAAACAAATACCCGGGCATGCTCTGCCCGGGACCTACTCTATGTCCTGCACAGACGGGAACGTGAATTGGCATCTGCGGTCTGACGTGCTTGAATGTACGAAGGAGGCTGGTGATGCAAAAACAGGAAGAATTCGAGAAGTTCTATTTCGCCAAGGTTGGGATGGGCGAAGCCTGCGGATGCGCCGAGCGTGTCATTGACGTCTATGAGTTCAACCGCAAAGGCGGTCAGCAATCCAAGAAAGCAGTGAAACAAGACAAGCGTAAACGCCTGTCGCTTCGGGCTTGGGCCGTGAAATACGGTTTCTTAAGCCGCAGGCGCGCACCGTAGATGGTGACTACAGATCCCTGATCCAGAACTGTAGCGGTTTGAGCGTCTCGCCGTCTTCTCCGATGTCTTTCCAGGAAAACTGTGCCATGACGCCGGGTAGAGGCGTGTAACCGCGCGCGCGCCAGAAGGTGTCGAGCGGGCGGTATTGTGCAGGTCTCATCGGGTGGTCGTCCGGGCGTTGCACTCCGCAGAATGCAGCTTTGGAGAACCCAAGACGGCGAGCATGGGCTTCACGTTCGTCAAAGAATTTGTGGCCGACACCTTGCCCACGATACTCCGATAACAGTACCGACTCTGCGCAATAGAAGATGTCGCCCAACTCAAGGCCTGTGCCTTCAAACGCTGCGGCGAAATCTTCGGCGTGATCCGTCAGGGGGGCGCCGGTTGACGCGCCGATCAGGCGGTCGCCGTCGAAAGCACCCACCACGATGGCCTGATCGCTGTCCCGGTAGGACTGCAGGTATTTACGCTCGTATTCGAGGTCGCCATCATAGAGATAAGGCCAGTCGTGAAAGACCTTGATCCGCAGACGGGCGACATCGTCCAGAGCAGCCTCAAGCGCCGCTCCGGTCAGGGGGCGGACAGCGTTGACCTCAGCCATTCGAGACCTGTTTGGTCCAGTCCGTAAGGTTATAAAAAGTGGTGACGCGGGTGATTTTGCCGTCTTTCAGATCAAAGAATGATCCGGCAGGCAGGCGATAGGTCTGGCCGTGTGCTTCGGGCAGGCCCTCGTCGGTCTCCAGATAGGTGCCGTTCACGATGAATTCGGCCGCAGCGCGGGTGCCACCCTGGGCATCGAACACGACGATATCTGTCAGGTTCTCTTTGTAGCAGCGATTCATATGGGCGCAGAAGGCAGCAAACTTTTCCTTGCCCACACGGATTTGGCCCTCGTTTACGTGATGGGCCACGTCGTCGGACAAACAGGCCAACATGCCATCAACATCACCGGCGTTGAATGCCTCGAAATAGGTTTGAACGGTCTGGTTCATGGTTCACTCCGTTGGTTCGCCCCAGCGGTCTTTCAGATGCTTGATGATCTGATCGCGGGTCTGTCGGTAGTGGTGTAGCTTTGTTTCCCGTGTCTCACCCATTCCAGTAGGGTCCATTATTGGCCAATAATCGACATCGAGGTGAAAAATCCGGGTCAGTTCCAACGCCTTGCGTTGGCTGGCGGGGGACAAGGCGACAATCAGGTCGAACGAACTGAGGTCATCACCCCACTCTTCCATCTCGTCGAAGGATCGGGTGCGGTGGCGGGATAGCTCGACCCCGATTTCGTGACAGACGGAAATACAGAAGCCGTCAATATCCAGATCGTTGTGGACTCCGGCAGACTGCACATAGGTGCCGGTGCCGTAGAATTTCTTCATGATGCCCTCGGCCATCGGGGATCGAACCGAGTTGTGGTCACAACAAAACAGGATCGACTGCGGCAGAGGCGTCACCCGTTAGCCTCCGAAATGCAGCACGCAGATCAGCGTGAAAAGGCGGCGGGCGGTGTCGGTGTCTACGTCGGCCTTGCCCTCTAACCTTTCCTGCAAGACGCGGCTGCCTTCGTTGTGGATGCCACGCCGGGCCATGTCGATGGTTTCGATCTGGCTGGGCGGCAGAGACTTCACCGCGTCGAAATAGCTTTCGCAGATCTGGAAATAATCTTTGACCACTTGCCGAAACGGACCAAGCGACAGATGAAACTCAGCCGCTTTCTGTTCTTCCTCGGTTGCAACGTCAAAGACCAACCGCTTGTCGCGGATCGACAATTGCAGGCGATAGGGCCCGTCGGGCACAACGCGGTCATCGCGTTTGGGCAGAGAGAAACTGTTCTCTTCCAGCAAATCATAGATGGCGACCTTGCGCTCCTGCTCGATCTCTGGCGTCGGCGGAGGCAGGTTTCGGTCATCCAGTTCGATATGCGAGATGCGGGTCATCTTTACAGCTATAATCCTTGTGTCAGCACAGACCTATAACAACGAAATTGGCGGGGCAACGCGCAGAAACGCCACATCGGCCAAGTCTTTGCGCCATCTCATCCATTTAGGCGGTTCAATCGCGCTGCTACCGACAGCCCATGCGCCTCAAGGCTTTCCGATTGGGCCAGTTGTTCGGCGGCTGGACCTATGGCACGCAACGCTTCGGGGGTCATGTGGCTCAGTGTGGTGCGCTTGAGGAAGTCCATCACGCTGAGCCCCGATGAGAACCGCGCAGACCGGGCGGTCGGCAGAACGTGGTTCGGGCCGCCAACGTAGTCACCGATGGCTTCGGGCGTATATTGGCCCAGAAAAATGGCGCCAGCGTGGATCGTCTTTTCGCTCAACGCCAGCGGATCAGAAACGCACAGTTCCAGATGTTCTGGCGCAATGCGGTTGGACAGGATTGCCGCCTCGTCCAGGTCGCGTGCGGTGATGATAGAACCGAAGTCACGCCAACTGGCCCCGGCGATTGCGCGGCGTTGTAGGGTCTCAAGGCGCTTTTCCACCGCGTCCGCGACGCGTTGCCCGAAAGCAGCGTCATCGGTGATTAGGATGGATTGCGCGCTTTCGTCATGTTCGGCCTGACTGAGCAAATCCAGCGCGATCCAGTCGGGGTCGTTATCCTTGTCGGCAATCACCAAAATCTCCGACGGGCCCGCGATCATATCAATGCCGACCTTTCCAAAGACACGGCGTTTGGCGGCTGCAACAAAGGCATTGCCCGGGCCGGTGATCTTGTCGACCGGCGCGATAGTGTCGGTGCCATAGGCCAGTGCGGCCACAGCCTGCGCGCCACCGATTCGATAGATCTCGTCCACGCCCGCCAATTGCGCGGCCAGCAACACCAGCGGGTTCACCTGCCCGTCTGGTGTGGGAACCACGATGGCCAACCGCTCTACGCCCGCCACTTTAGCCGGAATGGCGTTCATCAACACCGACGACGGATAGGATGCCAGACCGCCCGGCACGTACAGCCCTGCGGCGGAGACTGCCGACCAGCGCCAACCCAGCGTCGCCCCGGCCTCATCCGTCCAGCTATGATCGGTGGGCATCTGTTTTTCGTGATAGGCCCGGATGCGGGCTGCAGCCAGTTCAAGCGCCTCGCGATCCTCGGTCGAGACTTGCGCCACCGCATCCACAATTTCCTGCGCGCTGAAGGCCAAAGTTTTCTGTGTTAGCTCCAGACGGTCAAACTTAGCAGTCAACTCGATGACCGCCACGTCACCGCGGTTGCGAACATCATCAATGATCTGAGCCACAACCGAATCCACATCTGGGCTGTCTTCGCGCTTGGCTGACAGCAGCGTTTGGAAGGCACCCTCAAAATCGGGTGATGTGGTGTCGAGGAAAACGGGCATGATCAGGCACTCCGGGCGTTGCGACATGGGACATATCGCTGCGAAGGTCGGGTCTCAACCCTCAGTCGTCGGGGTGCAGCGATTTGCGCATCGCCAAGCAGGACAAATCCTGGCGGTCACTGCACCGCTCGGTATCTTCCCACCCATGGCGTAGATAAAACTTCCGCGCCGTCCGGGTCGCATCCAGATGCGCCTCGGTGCAACCGCACGCAGCCAGTTGCTGTTCTAACCGATTGAGCAGAGCGGCCCCAACTCCGCTGCCCACATGACCGGGATCAACGTAGAGCAAGGTGATCTTCCCGGTCTCGAACAAACCGCCGACGGCAGCCACCCGCCCTTCATGCTCGGCCACCCAGATCTGCGACCCTGATTTGAACCAACCCCTGATGGTTTCTGGATCTTTGTTTGTAGTCCACTCTTTCAAATGGTCAGGATCATTATTGTGGTCGGCCACACAAAGCTGCGTGATCGACCGGATCAGCACCCGGCTGATGTCGAACACGTCGAACACGGTGGCCGGACGCAGCGCGATGCCTCCTGGCAGTCTAGACAACGCCTGAGAGATACCGCGCTTATTCTGCATCTATTCGGGGTGATGCGGGGCCTGACCCGACGGGGCCTGATACGGGCGGGTTACATCCTTGAGGGTCACATCGACGGCTTCAACCCGCAGGCGGATCACACCATCCCCTGCCAAAGTCAGCAAGATATGGCCTGCGCCATCCTCGCCCGCTTCAAAATCGACGGACAGAAGGGACATGATCATGTCCTTGTCGCTGCGATCGATGCCCTGGCTGGCCACGGACAGTACCGAATCAAAGACCAGCACGGATTGCACCCGTTCAAACGGGCGTTCACGGCGGGTGGCCGCATCTTTGTCTTCCCAGCGAAAGCGGTTCAGCAGCAGACCAAAACGGCGCTGCGACGGCTGCCATTTCATCTCGGTCGCCGGGAAAACCGCGTCCTGCGCCAAGGTCGAGATCACCTGAAGGTCGTCGCTGTCCTCAGCACCCAGATTCAGCGGGGCCTCGCGCCCGTCTTCAAAACTTGCGTCTGTCATTGGCCCTTGATCCGTTCGATTTTTGCACCCACGCCTTCCAGCTTGCGCACCACATGCTCATATCCGCGGTCCAGATGATAGACCCGGCTGACCGTTGTTTCACCTTCTGCCGCCAGCCCCGCCAGAATCAGCGAGACCGAGGCGCGCAGGTCCGTTGCCATAACAGGCGCACCTTTCAGGCTTTCAACACCGGTAACTGTGGCTGTGCCACCATGCACCTCGATATTCGCGCCCATGCGCACCAGTTCGGGTGCGTGCATGAATCGGTTTTCGAAAATGCGTTCTTCCAGCACCGAGGTTCCTTCGGCGGTGCACATCAGCGCCATCATCTGCGCCTGAAGGTCCGTCGGGAATCCCGGGAAAGGTTCGGTCACAACATCCACGGCCTGAACGCGGCCATTCTTTCGCGCGACTTTCAGTCCCTTTTCGGTTTCCGTAACGCTGACTCCTGCTGCGTCCAGCTTCTCGGCAAAGGATTCGACCAGCGACATGCGCCCGCCCAGCAATTCAACTTCACCGCCGCAAATCGCCGGAGCCAGCATATAGGTACCCAGTTCGATCCGGTCCGTAACGACCTGATGCGTGGCACCATGCAACCGATCGACACCCTGGATTTCAATGGTCGAGGTCCCCTCGCCCGAAATCTGGGCTCCCATCTTGCGCAAGCATTCGACCAGATCGACAATCTCAGGCTCGCGCGCGGCATTCTTCAGAACAGTGGTTCCCTTGGCCAGCGTCGCAGCCATGACGATGTTTTCAGTTGCCCCAACCGAGGCAAAGCGCATCTCATGCACCGCGCCTTTCAGCCCGCCCTGTGCCTTGGCGTGCAGATACCCGTCTTTCAGTTCGATCTCTGCACCCAGCGCTTCCAGCCCCTCGACATGCAAATCCATCGGACGCGCGCCGATCGCGCAACCACCAGGCAGTGACACAACGGCCTGACCAAACCGCGCCAGCAATGGCCCAAGCACCAGATTAGATGCACGCATCTTACGCACGATGTCATAATCTGCAGTCTGACTGGTCAGGTTATGACTCGACATTGCGATCACCTGCCCGTCCTGCAGCGCCGACACCTCGGCCCCAAGCGATTGCAGCAGGGCAGTCATCGTTTTGATGTCGCTCAGCCGTGGAGCGTTGGTCAGTGTCAGCGGTTCTTCGCTCAGAAGCGTCGCGGGCATCAACGTCAGGCACGCATTCTTGGCCCCCGCAATCGGAATTTGCCCGGTCAGCGGGCCATTGCCCGTTACAAGAATCGAATCCATCTGCTCTTATCCCTCGTCCTTATCGGCTTTGTCCCCCGAGGCCGCCCGCGCCTTGGCCTGCGCCTTGCGCCGCGCCATGTTCGCCTTCAGCGCCGCCTTCAAACGCTCTTCTCTTGCGCCCCCGGATTTGCCTTGTTTTTTGGGTGAATTTTTATCTGTCATGCTCTTTCTCTACAGGAGGCGAAAAAAACCGTCCAGACACCCTTGCGCCGCGTTTCGTTTGAGTCTAATCACCCGCCCACAGCGCTGCTGTAGCTCAGAGGTAGAGCACTCCCTTGGTAAGGGAGAGGTCGAGAGTTCAATTCTCTCCAGCAGCACCATCTTTTCAATAACTTAGAAGATCGTGTCTCGGAAGTGTGTGGACTGTTCCCACCCCATTCCCACCCCGATCTCTCAGTTCGCTTCCATTTGACCAATGGATCGAAGCGCTCTTCTTCGGGCCAGTTCGATACTCGCGATCTGGTCGTCGGCGCTGTGGACCAGATGCAACAGTTGAGCGTCCGTCAACTGGGTGTGATCCTCAACAATCAAAGGGGGCGACATTGCTACTCGCATCGCCTGAACACCGGCCTGCTCTTCCAGTTGCTTTTGGGCGGGCAAGTCTTCGAATGGAACCAGCACGTCGGTCGGCAGATAGTGGAGTGTATCCCCACGCGACATTTCAATCGCCCACTCGTGTCGGACCTGAGCAGGCGACATCCGACCTTCGCACCGGATGAAAGTCGCAGCTAACTTCAGCGATACCCGCCACTGTCGTTCACTTACAACTCGGGGGTCATCGTCGATCTCAGCGCCACTTCCGACCGCATAGCAGGCCTTATTGTAGGCGTGTGCCGCTCGGTGGATTTGCTGGATGGCGGCAAGTTCGTCGCGCCTGCGCTGCAAGTCCGTTGGGTTCTGTTCGACAAAGGCTGCAATCACGGCATCCTGTTCAGCCTGCGGCGGGTCGATGATCTCTCGTTCGCTATCAGGCAGCTGCATTTGCTTTCTCCTTTTCGTCGTAAGTCTCAAGCAATCTCGAAAGCAACTCTTCTTCATCACTCGGTGCTTCAGTCTTGTTTTCGGTTTCGCTGGGAAGTTCACCGGCCCAGATGCGGTAGTACGAGGCGACCCGGTGAGTGGCGTAAGGCTCGGCCACTTCTAGCTTGAAGCTCTCGCCGTCGATCACCTCCCACATTAAGTCAATTACATACGGCGCTGGATATTGGTTTCCGGGCTCGGTTAGCCAGTGGGTCATAATTGGCCGCACGATCATGTCCGACTGCACCCACATACCGGGTTTGATGTCGTTGGGTATGGCGTCGGCGGGACGGTCCTGACCCCAAGTGATCGGTTCGCTCCAGCCGAGCGCTTTATTCAAGTCTGTCATAGTTGATTTCCTTTTCATCGATTGATGCGCATCCCGTCAGATCGATTGATCTACCGGCGACCACCCGTGGAGGCGGGTTGGTGGTCAGGCGGGTTGCCTGACGCTCAGGATGCATTGGGTTGGCAAGACCGGACTTCCTAACAGGGTCTCCGAAATAGGGCAAACGGATCGTTCTAGGCTCTGGACCTACAAACAGGTCACAGCGTCAACGGCTGCTTTGACCCAGGAGCAGACACTTGCAGAAAACACGACTATGACCGGGTCGCGGACAAAGCCGACATTACGAAAATCATTCAAATGCCTCTCAGTGGTCCAAAGTGGATCACCAAACCACAGTCTAGAAATCTCCGCTTAAAGTGTTTGTTTAAGCCAAGTAGCAAGTAAGCTTCGCAACTATTGAACTTCTAAATGTCCGGGCGGATGTAGTTCAAGATTGAGTTCATCCGAATGATGACCTTACGAATAACATGTGTGGCGGACGCGCTTTCTGTGTAAATCGCCGCGATTCCGGCGGCACCAGGCGGGATCTCATCTAGGATGTTTGGATCGTCGAGAACTATCCTTACAATGAACGGTTCGCTCGCGATCTGACCTGCCTGATACACCGTACCGGTCACCTGCGCTTGCCCTTGCGAGGCAATGTCGAGCACGGTTTCGACGGTACCTGTTATCAACACACCTGGCATTGTTTTGAAAGCCACTTCGACAGGCTGACCCACTTCGATGTGGCGGAGATAAATCTGATGGACTTCGGCGATCACAACTTTTTCGGCTGTGTCGACAAACACTCCCGCTGGAGCAAAGGGAAACGTAACCACGCGCTGACCTTCAGTAATCGCGAGATTGGTCAGGTATCCCTCTGATGGCGCACGGATAATCGTCTGTTCAAGATTCCATTCAGCCTGGTTAAGGGACGCTCTGGCCTCAGCCAGTTTCGCGACTTCACCGTCATCTGTGAGGGCACTGATTTCCACCTCGGCACGTGACACGGCAGATCGAGCTTGATCTACAGCGCCTTCCGCAGCTTCCAGGCTGGCTTCTGTTGATTCGAGTCGGCTTTGAGAGATCGTACCGCTGACGGCCAACCTGCTGTCATCTTCAAAACGTAGTTTTGCGAGGTCCCGTTGCGCAAGAGCCTGACGTAATTGGGCTTGTGCTGAGGCAAGCGCATCTTGGTCCTGACGAACCTGTGCCTCAACCCGCGCCAGGGTGGCTTCCGCCTGTCGAGCGGCTATCTCGAAGGGCTCCGGATCGAGGCGAAAAAGTACTTCACCTTCTTCCAGCGGAACGTTTGGTTTCGCTGCAACTTCGATCACCTGTCCCGCAACATTCGGAACAATCTGGGTGGCGCGTGTTAGGACCTTTATCGGTCCTGAAGGAGCGCCCCACTGCATTGGAATGAAAAGAAAGATCAACAGCACGACCATCCACACAATCGTTGAAAGCCATGTGGCCTTGGTGTTGGGTAGAACCTTCATCTTTACGAGAACGAACAAAACCGCGACATAAGCTAGGGTTAGAAAGACAATCATGCGGTCTCTCCTGAATCCGCACGTCTGCCCCCGCTCGATTCAATCTGTTTTGACAATGGCGACCTTGTGAAAGCCCATATCAAAGCGAGCGGCCAGAAAACCCCAAAAGTCAGAGCTCCGACCCAACCTGCGACATTGATCGCGTCCCGTTGTGGATGACTGCGCTCTGTGGCGATTTTGCCTGGCAACATGGCCAGGTAAATGAACCCGACCAGAAATGTGAGGATCAACACAATCAGCACGATCCACGCAAAAATATCCAATCCACTCATTTCGATTTTCTCCAGCAGCCCCAACCTCTTGTGTCGACCACCGGACCTTCAGCAAAGTATGGCGGACAGTTCGAGCGGTTACAGATTTTATGCGGATCAGTGTGGCCGATCCGCACGATCGACGGTCAATTAGCCTATGGCTAGGCTTGCGTACTCAATGCGGCGCGCAGCTCTTTTTCATCACTGACCGATAAGGATGTTTCGATCACTTCGCCCTTGAGGCCCTCGAGTTCGTTGAGCAGCTTTGTCGGACGGCTGGTCCAGCCGATCATTGCAAGCGCAGAGGTATCTGGCTTCAGTTTGGAACCGAGCATAGCCGCCAGACGGTCTTCGTCATCGGCCTGATCGAGGGCTCCGGCCAGTGTTCCCATCCCGGTTCCAGCAGCCGCCCCAAGTAGCAGGCCAGCCGCCGGATTGCCTGCCAGCGCACCAATCATTACGCCTGTCAGGCTACCCATCGCACCTCCGCCGAGCATACCAGTCGCGGTGAGCGTGTCAGAGTTCTTGATCCGGATGTCGCCAGCTTCATTCCGCGTAATCACTATGAACTCATTAATGTCGGCCTCCCATTCCTTCGACATTTTCGCGACGCGAAGTAGCGCCTCGTCCGCGGCATGACGGCCTTCAAAAAGTATGATGACAAGGTTGGACATTGGTTCTCTCCCTTTGAAATTTTGAAGCCAGTGAACGCGACGTCTTTGATAAACTTACCGTTTGCGTTGTGATCGGGAGTAAATCGAACGCCCCAATCGTATCCAAGCCGGGTTCATTTCACGGAGACATCGACGGTCTCGACACGGTGAATACTCGGCAACCGATAGGATCCATCATTGAACTCAGCATGCGCCCCTTAGGCTCGGACTTAAAGAAAACAGCTGCGACTTTGAGTGACGGCATGGTTGATTGACTAACATCAGAGTTGACCTTGCATGTTAAAAGAGCAGCAGGGGCGCAGGACGCCGCCCCCGCCTGACGGCGATCAGTCGCCGCTTACCAGCTCGAACTCACCGGGCCGCCAGGACTTGTCGAAGAACGCCTTCTCGGGGAAGTAGAGGCGCAAGAAGGTGAACCAGCCCTTTTTCGGATCGGTCTCGATCCAGTTGCCCCGCTCCACACCTTCCGGCTGTTCCGGCGCGAACCAAATGGTTGTCGAACCGTCCTCGTTTTCCACGGCTGCCGGGCTCGGGTAGGTCTGACTGCCCGCACGCGGATAGCGCTGCGATGTCTGCAGCATCCCGCGTGATTGGTTGTCGTAGACCGTCATCGACCAGAAGCGCGCCGCGGGAATGTCCGGCGGTAGATCCAGCTTGTAGGTCTTGGCGCCGTCGAACGGGTTACCATCGGAATCGACATTGGCAATCAGGTACTGCGAGCCGATGTTTTCGAGCCGCATGATCATCGCCGGTGTCACGCCAGTAGCGGTGTAGAACCACGACGTCCGCGAATGATACTTGCGCGCGCCTTTGTCCTCCAACGGCTTGATCTCTCCGTCTTCGACCACACCCGGCGGGTTCATGAAGTCATAGCCACCTGCCCAAAGACTTGCCCACCAGGCCGAGTCCTCATCGTAGTATCGGAAATGGTCCCTGGGATGTGCGCCCATGCCAAGGGTACGGGCCCCGGCGTTGCCGACCGCGACTGCCTCATCAAGGATCCGTCTCATCCGCTCATCCGGATTGAACTCTTCACCCTTCACGATGCCAATTGCAGCTGCTTGCCCTGCAAGCTCGACATCAAACGAAGAGGCAGGTTCCATCTGGATCACTTCGTGAAGCCACTCGTAATGGGTGAAATCGTTCGGTGGGATGGTGTTGAACGACACGCCAGTGCCGTTGACGAACCGAGGAGAAGGATGTTCCGTGGTTACACCGGCGATTGGCGCTTCGCCCAACAGAAATGACCCGATGCTCGTGCCCGTTCCACCCGGAACATAGGGGTAGATCTTGGTGTATTCTTTGACCGTGTCCATCGGTGGCTTTGGGTCATTGTCCTCAAGGAACGCACGCCCCAGCATGAAGACCCGGTTCGTGCGGGAATGGGCCACATAGTAGCCGCCTTCGGGCAGTACGCCGTCATATCCCGGGGGCACCAGCAAATACCGGCCGCCTTCACCGCGGTCAGGGCCGGGGAAGCCGAAATCGATGACCCAACGGAACCACATGTCATCGAAGATGCCCAGCACATTAGGCGGGGTCTCGACAACCATGGGGCCATCGTTCAGGTCGATGAATGACAGGAAATAGGGTGTGTCGGCATTCGCCGTGAGAAAGAGCGAATGCGCGTCCATCAGTTCTTCGAACAGCAGCACTTCGTTGTGCTGCACGCCGATGTCGAGAAAGCCTTTGTAGAAGCCGTGCATCGATACGACCTGGATCGTGTTCATGAAGGTCTCAATCCCGTGAAGGTAGTCGAGCTCATCCTGCACCTTCTGGGCTGTGTCTCCCGTCGGATAGCCGTCTTTGAACGTCAGAGTTCCGAGACGCGTCGATTCTACCTCGTCAGGCGTTGTGAGAAATTCTGGAATGGGTTCGTATTCGACCTCAGCGTAAGCCGGGCTCAATCCCGATACCGACAATGCCAGAATTATCGCGATGGATATGGTGGTTCTTCTTGTCATGAAGAGTGTTCTCCAGATTCGATTTGAGGGATAGCTGTTGATGTCTTCGTTGCGCAGACAGGGGCTGATGCCCCTGTCCACACCTGAACACCTCGGTTACCGCAACTTGACCTCGACCTTCTCCAGCGTGCCGGGGAAGTCGAAGGGCACGTGGTAGCTTTCGCTCACGGGTTCGCCCGCGTCGGAGCCGATGTCGAATGTCTCATCGAGCGAGATTCGGAAGCCCATGGTGCGCTCGACCCGACCCTCGCCAACGAGTTCATCGTTAACGAAAAGCTTGCCCATGCCGCCCTTGCCGACGCCGCCGCCATCATACTCGAACTCGTAGCGGATCGTGTGCTTGCCAGCCGACAGAGGGTCGCCCTCAATGTTGTAACGTTCAAGATTGGCAACATTGTAGGTGTAGACCGGCTTGCCATCGAGCACGTAGAGCGCCCAGCCGCCGAACCGGCCGCCCTGGGTGACGAGCATCCCGTCATTGTCCCCGTCAGCGATCTCGATATGCGCCGTGATGGTGTGCGACTTGTTTTTGAAGTCGGGCGCGGTGCCTTCGGGAATGCGTGTCATGTTGTCGTAGTAGGTGAACTCTGTACGACCCGCCGTCAGGCTGGGGCGCAGCGAGACATCCATGCGCTCCACCTTGCTGCTGACAATCGGCAGCACGTCATATTTTGCTGCCTCGCCGTAGAACAGAAGCTGCAACTCTGCCAGTTTCTCGGGGTTCTCCGCGGCAAGGTTGTTGGCCTGGGTGAAGTCCTCGGCAACGTTATAGAGTTCCCAATCCCACTCGGTGATTACATCGGTCGGCTTTACCACGCTGACCCAGGGGGCTTCCGGCGGTGTGGTGGTCGCCATCCAGCCGTCACTGTAGATCGCGCGGTTGCCCAGCATTTCGAAATACTGGGTCCGGCGGGTTGAGGGTGCCTCCGCGTTATCGAAGGCATACATCATGCTGGTGCCCTCGATCTCGGACTGGGCCACCCCGTTGATCGAGGTCGGTGCTGGCAGGCCAGCCGCTTCGAGGATTGTCGGCATGATATCGATAACGTGGTGGAACTGATCACGGACCTCCCCCCGCGCTTCAATGCCAGCGGGCCAGCGGATGATCATGCCGTTGCGGGTCCCGCCAAAATGGCTGGCCACCTGCTTTGTCCATTGGAACGGCGTGTTCATCGCGTGCGCCCAGGCCGAGGGAAAGTGGCCGAACGTATTCGGTCCGCCCAGCTCATCGATGCGCGCATACGTGTCCTCGAAGGGCACGGGGATGTTGTTGAAGAACGTCATCTCGTTTAGCAATCCATCCGGGCTGCCCTCAGCCGACGCGCCGTTGTCACCCATCAGGTAGATAATCAACGTGTTGTCGAGTTCGCCGGTTTCCTCGACCGCGTCGATGATGCGGTTGATCTGGTAGTCCATGTGCGACAGCGCCCCGGCATAGACCTCCATCATGCGGGCATAGAGCTCTTTCTGCTGATCATTCAGCGAATCCCAGGCACGAAGCTGTTCCGGACGCGGCGTAAGCACAGCATCCTGTGGAATGATGCCGCGCTCTTTCTGACGCGCGAAGGACTCT
This sequence comes from Ruegeria sp. HKCCA5763, assembly GCF_013034545.1. NCBI lineage: Bacteria > Pseudomonadati > Pseudomonadota > Alphaproteobacteria > Rhodobacterales > Roseobacteraceae > Ruegeria > Ruegeria sp. HKCCA5763. The sequence goes on along the minus strand of NZ_WQGF01000009.1, from coordinate 163,537 downwards.
TCGCGTACGGCGTCCCAGCCCTGATCAAACTGGCCTTTGAACCTGTCGATCCACTCTTGCGGGGCGTGGTGCGGCGCGTGACTTGTGCCCGGCGCGTAGTAGACGAAGAAGGGCTTTTCCGGTGCGAGCGCGTGCTGTTCCCGGATGTAGTTGATGGCCCGGTCGGCCATGTCCTCATCCAGGTGGTAATCATCGGTGTTCGGCGGCTCAATCGGCTTGGTGCCGTCAAAGATCGCGGGCGTGAACTGGCTTGTGTCGCCACCGATGAAGCCAAAGAACTGCTCGAAACCAAGCCCCGTCGGCCACAGGTCGAACGGCCCGGCCTGGCTCGACTGCCAGTCCGGCACGTTGTGGTTCTTGCCATACCAAGCGGTGTTGTACCCGTTGCCTTTCAGGATCTCGGCAATGGTGCCGTTCTCTTTTGGCATCAGCGAGTTGTAGCCCGGGAAACCAGTGCCCAGCTCCATAATGACGCCGGTTGAGTTGGAATGGTGATTGCGCCCGGAAATCAGCGCCGATCGGGTCGGAGAGCAAAGTGCCGTCGTGTGCATCCGGGTGAACAGGAGGCCATCCTCGGCAAGCCGATCATAGGCTTCGGTTGGCACGGGACCACCAAAGGCAGTCGGCGCGCCAAAGCCCACATCGTCCGGCATGATCAAGAGAACATTGGGCGCACCCTCGGGTGCGGACACCTGCCGCGGAAAATCGAGACTCGAGTCCGAGGTGCGGAGCGCGATATGGCCACCAAACTCAGTCATTGGGACCGGCAAGACCGAGCGATCCCAGTCATCTTGGGCCACAGCTGGCGCGGCAGTCAGGGCGAGCGTTCCTGCCAAGAGCGCCATGGGCAACCTGGTCAGTTCAAAAAGTTTCACGGCTGTCTCCTCCTTTTGATTTGAACTGCGCGACGCACCTCGTTTTGTCAGACTGCTTCCATGTCGCGCGGCATGAAGCGCGAGCCAGAATGAAACCGCTACCTTTTGGCAGCGCTCTTCGTAGGACATGTCCGGGAGGCGCCGCGTCGAGTTCTTTTTGCTGCAGTGTTGTAGGCACAAATCGCTTAGTCTAAGAATCAACACTAGCGCCCAAGGAACCAGCTATTGTCTTCAAACACACGGGAAGATCGATCGTTTTGCCGTCCCGACGACTCGAGACAGGTCCGTGCGGGCCTGTTGCTGGGTTTGTTTAAGTGCCTGTCTGATCCCATGTTTGGTCTGGGGAAAGGTCTCTCCGCAGAGGTAGCGGGGCTCGATGTTCCGAATCAGGCGGAGCGTTGGATGCCCGACGGCACCTACCTAGAGGGCCTCGCCCGCATCGACCACCTCGATGATCTTGGCGGGATCATGCTGAGGGCAGGTATGGACCAAGAGTTCGCGGATATGGGGCTTTTCGGCAAAGCCGTCATTCATTCTGAGACTATCTGGGCCGCCCTCTGCATTCTGCGCGACACGGTTCCCTATATCGTTCCCGGGGTCAGTGTTGGCCTCCGAGTGCGAAGGGATCGTTGTCGGTTCACGTACGTTCACCCCTTCGGCGTGGGCCCGGAAGCCTCGCTCGATGTGCAATACACAATCGGACTGATCTGCAACCTTCTCGCCCAGCGCACGGGCACACGCAGCGCGCATATCCGGGTGAGCTATCCCGGAGCGCGCGCTCACCACACAACATTTCTCAGTGGCGTGAGCCAGGTTTCGGAGGGTGATATCGGAACAGTTGAGTTCGATGATCACCTCTTGCGGACGCCGCTCAAACACTCCAGGCCCGACCTGTCCGATCTCCTTCTTTTGGCCATGGCAGAGGCGCCCGAAGTGCCCAATGCGTCCTGTGAGATGTCCGACCTCGTAACTCATTTGCAATACGCGTCATTGCGCACCAACCAGCGCCCTCTTGCGCAAACCGAAGTCGCTAACCTTCTCGACAAACCGCTCAGAACCCTCCAGGATGCCCTAAAAAAAGAGGGCAGCCGTTTTGATCGCCTCCGCGATGGCCCGCGCCATGCCATCGCGCGAGAGGCTTTACGGCAAGGCCGCGAAATTGACGAGGTCGCTCAAAGCATTGGTTTTTCGCACCGGCAGAACTTTTCTACGGCCTTCTCAAAGTGGGAGGGGTGCTCTCCATCAGAGTTCCGGTCGCGCGGAGGCACCTGACCCTCTTCTCTGGCTAGCAAAAGGCATTGAGCAGTGGAGTTTATAGCCACGAGACAACCGACCAGAAGCATTCAACGTGTACGCGAAAGGCTTACTTTGAGACACCATTACTGCTAGATAGCAGTGGAGCGATTTCCGTTTCGCGCTTAGTTCTGCCTGTTGCCGCGTCGAGTTCGAAGGTCCGCTTTGGGCTCTGAGCAGTCGGTCAGCCAGGATTGCCCCAACGACAGCTTCCGAAATCCGAACGGCGGCTTTACTGCCCCGCCACGCCCAACAAAAGTTCGTCTGACAAGACCAGACGGAGGGCCCAAAAGTTGTTACGAATGGGAAACTCACATAGCTTTGGCCCGAGGGTAACTCAGTCAGGCTTTCCCCTGTCTATGGAATGGGCGATGAAATGCTCGGCACGGTTTTGATTATTGCACTCATCGCGTCAGAGGTCATTGCGATTGTTTTCGCGTGGCGCGCTATCCAGACGGCGCGTACTCCTCAAGGCGCGATCGGTTGGGCAATCTTTCTTGTAACAGCACCTTACCTTGGTGTGCCGCTTTATCTGTTTCTTGGACACCACAAATATCGTGGCTATGAAATAAGTCGTGCCTCAAGCGAACAGGTTCTTGAAGGTGTGGCGACTTATCGCGAACAACATAGGCCTAAGTCCAAACCCAAGAACGACACAACACTTTTTGAAAAGATCGCAGAACTACCCGGAGTAGACGGAAATGGTTTTCAGCTTCTCATAGATGGTGAGGAGACGTTCTCAGCGATTTTCAAGGCGATTGATACTGCAAAATCATACGTGCTTGTCCAATCCTATATCGTCAACGATGATGGCGTTGGCCGAGCCCTTTGCGATCACATGATCAATGCCGCTGAACGAGGGGTGTCGGTCCGCTTCATGGTCGATGCTGTAGGAAGCAAAAAGCTTCCTCCCACCTATTTTCAGCGCTTAAAGTCAGCAGGGGTAGAGTTCGTCGATCCGAAGTCGACAAGGGGGCCGAAGTACCGTTTTCAGCTCAATTTTCGCAATCACCGCAAAACAGTAGTTGTCGACGGTCATGTGGGCTTCACGGGTGGTTTGAATTTCGGAGACGAGTACAAAGGACTCGATCCACGTTTTGGTAATTGGCGCGACACACATGTTCAGATGACTGGCCCAGTAGTTTCCCAGCTTCAGTTGATTTTCGTGGAAGACTGGCACTGGGCAACAGACGAAATACTGATCGATGACCTGAATTGGAATGCCGATCGAGATAAAGCTGACATGACATCACTTTTGGTCGCTACTGGTCCGGGTGACGAACTGGAAACAGGGGCCATGTTCTTCGTATCCTGCATCGCGGAAGCTAAGAAACGAGTGTGGATTGCATCTCCTTATTTTGTGCCAGATATCGATATTCTGACCGCGCTTAAACTAGCGGCGCTACGCGGCCTAGATGTGCGTATATTGGTCCCGGAGGTCATAGACCATACCGTTCCTTGGTTGGCTGCCTTCGCATACTTTGACGAGATCCGCGACGTAGGAGTCAAAGTGATGCGCTATGATGCGGGTTTCATGCATCAAAAGGTCGTACTTGTTGACGATACGCTTGCAGTTGTCGGAACCATGAACATGGATAACCGGTCGTTTCGATTGAACTTTGAAGCCATGGCGGTTTACTTTGATGATAGTGCTGCATCACAACTAGAAGCGATGTTTGAAGCTGATTTCGAACGTTCCTTCGAACTTTCGAAAAGGCTGTCGCAGCAACCAAAACGTATCAGAATTGGTGCTCCCTTGTCCCGACTAGTTTCGCCTTTGTTGTGATTGGTAGTTTGCACCTTCTTGTAGAGAGACTTCGCCGTCGTTGAAAAAAGCGGGCCAAGCAGAGTCGATTCCACAGCGCCAAACGGATAGGAGGCAATACGCCGCACATTTTCTTCCAGATGCTTTGCCTCACCCAGCCATTCCGACTATGCCGCCTTGATATCGTCCATTGCGAGATCGCGAAATTCAATGACAGGTTCCGGTTCTCGTTCAGCGCTCATTCGAGGCGCGACAAGCACCGGGACGACAGCAAGATCCAGGCTCAAACAGCAAGGATTCCGCCGCCCAGCGCTTTCCCGTAGTTATCGCCCAGACAGAAGAACAGGCAACGTTCCCAAAAAATAGGCCAATCACTGCAACAAGCATAGCAAAACCACTAAGCCAGATTGATAGCGTGCCACCGCAAGACGACGGCGCGCGATCTGATCGCCTGTCCCTTGCGGTTAAGAAATGAACAATCGTCGAGATGGCAATTTTGCAAGGACACTACGCGATTGAGACTATCTCGCTCAGAACACCTCAATTAAAATGACGTAGCCACGCCATACGTTTGAGTTTTTCAAAACTTTTCGCGTTTAGTGATCCTCGCTTGTTTCCGCAGACTAAACTGCTTTCTTCATACGTTCGTAGGCGGCCTTCATCTTCAGACCCAGCTCGCGGGCCGCTTCTCCGACTTCATCTTCGGACTTTTCGAACTGAGACTTACTCAAGAACGAGTCCCAGTCACGCATAAGGCTTTCCCATTCATCCTCTGCTTCTTTCGCACCAAGATGAAGTTGCAAACGAAGCTCGTCACGTGTTTGCTTGAGATCATCCATCCATTTCGCAATATCAGCCATGTCAATCTCTCCTATCGCTGCGGGCCAGAACTTATTTAATGATGTAAGTATTAGTTTAAATTCAAAGTTCTGTATACTCTCGCAGCGCTACAGTTTTGCTAATTTGGGATTGGAATTGAGATCCGAACCAAAAGCCAAACGCTTGACTGCGATACCCTCCAAACACTTTGCATGCACGGTTCAACCACTGTTTGCTGATCCATTACTCGCCGTCATCGCTGCAGCCACGTTCAATCGATTACAGGGGCAAATAATGGTGGCTTAAAAAATTTGACAACCTGGCCGCCGTTTTGACACTGGTAGAGAACTTCATCGATATAGTCGCGCCCCTGTTAAGCGTAGACTATTTATCTCTACTGTCGAAGTCTGCGCGAAGTTGCTCAATTTCCTCTTCAAACTCTTGGCGTTTTTTGGATTGGCCTATATGCGACAACACCGATTGATTATTCTTTTTTGAAGCAACAGTCTGCTCTTCCAGTAATTGACCATCCGCTGACAGAACTATTGCGATCCACCGTGTTGCGGGGATTTCTGCACAAAAAACCATAACGATTACCGTCATCGGTATCGCTAAAAACGCGCCGATCCCGCCCCAGACAGTGGCCCAGAAAGTAAGAGCGACCATTACCATGAACGTGCTGAGGTTCAGAGAGCGACCTTGCATTTTCGGCTGTATGACATTGGCGATGAACTGATCCGCAAGGCCATAGCCAATCAACACGATTAAAAACGGCCTCATAGTATCGAATTGGATCAGAGCAACGAGAGAGGGCAGCGCAATTGCGATGAACGCCCCAATGTTTGGAATGAAGCCGGCTACAAACACGGTCAGTGCAAGTAGTGGCGCAAAGTCCAAGCCAACCCACGAAAAAATGGCGAATGCAACAACGCCGCTCATGGCACTTGTTACTGCATTCACCCACATATACTGCTTCACGCCATTGGAAATTCTCGAAAGCACTTTCTTGGCGCGATGTGCCTCTTCCTCCCCAGAAGCCAAAAGTGGCAATTTAGTAGCCCAAGCTAGTCGTTCAGCAGTCAAGAAGATCAAATAGAGCGTTATAAGGCCAAGCATTGAAAGTGCTCCGCCCACTCCGCTCATTGCTGCAGTAAACCAACGCCCTACATCGGCTTGCTCCATGGCTTGTTGGATTGCGATCACGATCTTGGGTCCGAGAAAACCTTCCAGTTGTTCCGACAAAATTGAGAAGCGCTCCCGGTATCTTGGCAACGCGTCTTGAACATCATCCGCTGATGAAGCGGCAACAAGACCCAGAAGAACGACCGCTCCGACTATCAAAACCGTGCTCAGAAGTTGAGCTAACCAGCCGGGTGGCGACCAGCCAATCAAACTGGTGTGCTGAATCTTATCAACAAGCGCAGAGGTGAGAATATAAAGAAGACCCGTTACCGCAAGAGGAATGAGAAACCCGCGCCCGAACCACAGAGCGCAAATCACGAGAGCGATAGTGACCATCGTGAGGAACCAAATCGGCACTTTTGTATTGTCTTCGCGAGTTGGGTCCAAACAATTGAGTCCTATTGGTAAACTTGTCTCAAATTGAACACGTTATGCATACAAAATACAACATCGCTTAATCGGCTGGGGCACTTCGCGCAGTTTGGGGGCCACTGTCCGACCAGTCTGGCAACTCCGACGTCCAGACGCCAACAAATTCGGACGCGGATGAAATGACTGAAATAAGCACCCGTGCATTTTTGGAGGATGAGGTAGCGAAAGAACTAAATGAACCAAAGAGCGCAGAGACGAAGGTGTTCTGCAAAATGAAAATGGCTCGTTAGCCACCAGTTCGTTTGGCTTCAGCTTTTTCCTGCGTGCTCTGCCATATGTATCGTTTGGGTGGGGTAGGCTAGCGCGGTGCCTGCCCTTGCGACAGTCTCTAAAACTTCTAGGGCAAGGCGTTCACTTGTTTCCAGATAGTCTGAATAAGTACCAGACTTCGTCCAGGCATAGAACTGAATGTCGATGGAACTGTTGCTGATACCCGATACGTTAACGTACTTGGGAGCATCATCATCGAGTGAGAAGGCCCCACTGTTCTTCAAGAACTCACTCAAATCACGTCTAACTTTTTCAATTTGGTCACGGGACGACGAAAGAACAAGTGGAATTGAAATCAGGATACGCCTGTGCTGCATTCTTGAGTAATTTTTAACAACAGAATTTGACAGATCAGCATTCGGAACATGGCGGGGCACTTGGTCGAAGCCAACCACGAGTGTGGAACGCAGATCGATCTTTTTAACCGTCCCCAGAAACTTGCCATCAACTTCTATGGCGTCTCCGGTGACAAATCGAGCCTCGCTTTGGTTGGTCATTCCCGCGATCAAATTCCGTACTAAGTCCTGTGCAGCGATCGCAAGCCCTGCGCCCAAAACACCGACGCCAGTAAGAGCTCCACTAATGTCGACGTTCCAGACCTTCAATATCGCAGTAAGTCCAAAGATAAAAATGGCGAAGCGAGTAACTCTAGTGGTCCAGTCGGCCTCAAGGGTTACATCCTGAAACTCACCTGTTTTTAAGATTGAAACAAAGTTACCCGCTAGTTCATACCAAGTTGCAAACACAGCCACTATGGCAGCGGTCGCTAGAACGCTCCTAAAGAGGCCACCTGTAAACTCGGGAAGTTCCAGAGCTTCAGAGACAAGGAAAATCGATAGGGCTACAAGAAGTACTTGAGTAGCCGAAACGAGGCGTTCACGCGTCGCTTCACCAATCTCGGAAGATAAGTTTGACAGCAATGCATTGAGCGCTGAAACCACCACCATGGCCAGTGCACGACGAAAAACCAAAACCGCCGCACAAAACACGATCGCGGCAAGGGCCGCGGGATGATCTACTGAGCTCCACCACCGTGACAGAGCATCACCGTAAGTGGAAAGTGGCTCTCGAAAACTGTTTTCTTCCATAAATTCGATTTGTAACTCCAGCAAACGGCTGTGTCGAACCCGCTTTAGAATTTGGCGGGTTCGTTGGCCCGTTAGCCGAGTGCCTCACCTGCCAGCTTGGCTGCTTTGCTCAAAAGAGCTTTTCTGTGAGAGTATTCCTCTTGTATCTCTGCTTTTCTCTTTTGGAACCGAGCTTTCGAATTTTCTGTCGCCGAGTCGATTTGCTGGTCAATTGCATCCAACCTAGCATCGAACTCCGCGTCGATCTCCTCTAGCCGAGCGTCAATGCGGTCTATTTGCTTCTTTGACCTTTGATTTGGTCTTGTCGATACTTTCTTGGATGTCTGTCGCCATTTCTTCAGCGGCTTCGTCCAGTTCGTCTTCCATGGCAGTCAGCTCTTTGTCCAATGCAACCATTTCCGCCATCCTCAACTACATCCGTCCCGGCTTATAGCGATTGAAATGGCGCTGGACCGGAAGCTGAAGAGCCCTCCGTAACCTATTCGGCAGTCCTGTCAGAGACTTGAGCCGAAAACGTACTGGCAAGAGCTTTTTCCTGCAGCCGTGGTGTCGTTGTATGATGGCTAAACGATCATCGTTTTGATGAACACACCTGCGGATTATACTGACTTAAGAGCATCGTTGATCTGTTGCACGACATCGTCAGAGAAATCCGATATCAGCACCTCACCCTCAAAAGCAGACAGCTTTTCAAGAACCATTTCTGGGTTCTCGGTTCCACCCAATAGGAAAAGTATGGCACGACCATCTTCCAATGATCGTGCTGTTTTCTTCATAAAATCATCCGGAATGCCACGATCAGCGACCGATCCTCCAACGGCACCTGTGAGTGACCCAAACACACCGCTTGCAGCCAATAGCGCTGGATTCCCGCTCATCAGACCAATAGCGCCACCGATAACCACACCGACCCAAAGACCGCCCAGAGCCCCGAATTTCGTCATGTTGACGGTCTGATCAAGTTTGATTTCGCCATCTTCAGTGTAGACGACAACCGCGTCTTCTAACTGAACAAGCGCCATTCTGGTTAATCCCGCAATTTTGCCACGCGCGGAGCGCGCCGCTTCAACATCTTTCATGAGAATTGCGACCAGGTTCATCGTTCGGTCTCCTTTGGTTCGGCCGCGGATCCTTCTGCGAGACCCATCGCATTATTGTTGGGCCCAAAGTTATGAAACTTCTGGCGGGCTGGCAGCCGGGTTTGAGGCCGCACTGAATCACCCAATAGCCTGCTTGATCAGGTTGCCTTTTTCATCTTGTCATACGCGGCCTTCATTTTGAGGCCGAGATCGCGTGCCGCTTCTCCAACTTCCTCAGCGGACTTTTCGAACTCGGCTTTTGTAAGAAACTTGTCCCATTCGGCCTGAAGCTCTGTCCATTCATCCTCAGCTTCTTTCGACGCAAGGTGCAGTTGCAGTTTCAACTCGTCGCGTCGTTGCTGCAGGTCTTTCATGAGTACAGTCAAGTCCATATGAATTGCCTTTATTTTGATTGAGAGCAGACGAATGTTGCCAGTGTCCGTCGTCAGGGGTTTTGGTACAGAAGGCGGCCATAGCTAAGAGAGGATCTGGCCCATCTGGTTTTTCCGATTATGCGGCGGATTTTCGGTGAAGCAAGCGCCTTGTTTCGATTGTCTTCCGTTTGATCCTTTCGCGTTGTTTCAGAATGGTCTGCCCGCGCCCGAAGTAGACATCAGCCGGCGTGAGGTTTTGTAGGCTTTCGTGGTAGCGACGGTGATTGTAATGCTCGACGAAGGCGTCGATCTGTTGTTGGAGGTCGCCGGGCAGATAATAGTTTTGCGATAAGATGCGGTTCTTGAGAGTTTGATGCCAGCGCTCGATCTTGCCTTGGGTCTGTGGGTGATATGGCGCACCTCGGATATGATCCATTTGTTGATCTTCCAGCCAGTCTGCAAGCTCACCAGAGATGTAACTGGACCCGTTGTCGCTGAGCAGACGCGGCTTGTGCAGCCCGGTTGCCTGATCACAACCTGAGGCCTGCAAAGCGAGGGCCAACGTATCGGTCACATCCTCGGTTTTCATCGTCGCGCAAAGCTTCCAGGCGATGATGTAACGGCTGTAATCATCCAGGATCGTACTGAGATAGAACCATCCTCAGCTGATCACTTTCAGATAGGTAAAGTCGGTCTGCCAGAGCTGGTTCGGTCGCGTCGTCTTGTCCTGGAACTCATCCGCTGCGGACAAAACCACATAAGCCGGACTAGTGATCAGGTCGTACGACTTGAGGATGCGATAGACGGAAGCCCCTGGCACAAAATACTTTTCCGTGTCGGTGAAGCGTACCGCCAACTCACGCGGGGAAAGCTCACTTTCCTTGAGGGCCAGATCCCTGATCTTCTCGCGTACTGGCGTGGGAATGCGGTTCCAGACCCGCGATGGCCTGGGGCAGCGGTCTTCAAGCGCGTCGGGACCACCGGCACGATATCGGTCGTACCAGCGATAGAAGGTGGTCTTCGGGATGCCCAGCTATTCCAAAGTCGAATTGCGTCGCTTTCGCTGCTATGAACACACCGCGATCATTTCCTATGCCCGACCGTTCTCTGACGGGAAAAGCAAGGTACCACGTCTTTCACTCAAGCAAATCCGCGCCGACCTGACCCAGGATCAAAAACAGCTTCACAACCGTGTTCTGCGACTTCGAAACAAACTCGTCGCCCATTCGGATGCCGAGATGATGAACTTTACTGCGGAAGCGAGACCAATAGACGTAAACCATGATCAACCATTCTACGCTATTTTCGCTCAGCACGATGAAGGTTTACAGTTCTAAAGATGGCGCGATCAACCGGATTTTATTGAGCAAATTAGAAAGGTCAGCTTCTGTCTCTATGAGAAGATGACCGAGATCGTGCAGTCGGAACCCGAAGCCTTCAATTTGACTGTCCACTTTCCGGACAACTAGACGCTGGCCCAGAACAATTCCGCATGATCTCCGATGCAGGCTAGAGCAACTGCAGGAATTCCGCAGAAAGCCGTCGATCCAAACGCAGTGGGGGGAGGTACTCGAATGGTTAGAGAAGCATGGCGTAGAGCCTCCGGACCATGGATTGCCTATTGAGCCTGAACTGGGAGGTCCGGACGGCCATCGGTGACCACTCCCCAATAGTAGCCTTAGAAACCCCAAGGGCTTAGGTATGTTCACTTACCGTACTTCTGTGATCGGCTCAGGGGATAACCACCATTCGCCAGAGCAGCACTGGTATCTCTTAACTTCTTCAGACCAGAGGTGCCTTGAGCGGCTTTTCTGTTGGTAAGCTTAGCGCCCCGCTTCATCGATCCTTTCATTGGAAACAAAGGTAACTGGCCGTTGCGCCTGCGAAGCTCGTTGTGTTTGGACAGGTAATCAGTCTTTCTTGGCATCAGCTTCCTCCTTTGCCAATTGAGCCTTGGCCTCGGCAATCATGCGCGCAGTTTCGGCCTCACCGTAGGCTTTCACCAACAGGTGTCTGCCGCGCCGGTTCCCTCCTGCTATCGACCGCGCCATTGTGGCAGCGGCCTTCGGTAATACACGTTTCAACCGTGCCCGCACGTCATCCATTCCGACTACCTCCAAAGGCCAGTTCTTTGCTGAACTCGGAGGGAGGCCTCTTGCGTTTTCGGTTGTGAAAATCACCACTGTGGTTATGCCGTCCGTTCTTTCGGACATATCGCCAATATTGGTGAGACGCTGACCGGCAGGTGTTGCTGCAGAAGAAGTGAGCACGACGCACTGGTTCAAACTGCTGGTGGCAATGGCGACAAATTCGATACTCACCAACATCGTTATGATCCCGATGTCCCTCGCGCAGGGGCGGTTGGCCGAAGACACCACGTCATAGTGGCCCGCAGGCATGTTGGCCTGCATCCGAACCCACTTGGTCTCTGCCATTTCAGCCGCTTTGCGCGCCGTTGTGCCCCATGCAGTATCGCGTCGGCCCATCAATTCATCCGGCATCGGCAACGGCCACATGTACAGCGTGCCCGCGCGGGTCAGGCAGGGCACCAGTTTGACCAGCTTGGTTTCGCCGGGGATCGCAGGCCAGATGGATCGGGTTACAAGGTAGCTCTCCCGCTCCGCATCAAGCTTGATGATCCGAGCGTCCATCCGGAATTCCGGGTCGGGGTGGACCCGAAAAAAATCCTGCCGCCCCGGTTTATCGACCGGAATGTGCAGGATGGGCTTTTCGATCCCGAGGTCTTCGGCGGAGGTGCCCGACACGCTAATGTTGTCGAGGTCAAAAGGATCGTCACCCCCGCCCACCGGAGTTGACCCTCCCTCCACAGCATATCCGTTTCCGGCTTCGGGGGAGGTGCCCCCATTCATCTGAGTTGCAGCAACAGGGGGCTCAGTATTGCCACTCTCCACGGCATCACCTGTTTCCGACTTTTCCTTTGCCATTTACTGTCTCCTATGACTTTTCCGCGCGGAGTTGTTCCACGCTGAGTTTCTCCGGACTGGTGATCCCCATCACCGCTTACCCCTTGCGAGCCAATCCGCTGTCGCCTTCACTTCGATAAGGTCTCTTTCCAAACGCTCAAGGTCACCGACCAGCGATGCGATGTCTGACCGGCTCGCCAGCTTGGCGGCTTTGTCCTTTGCCGCTAGGATCGCCACACCAGCACCGTGAAGACTGCTGGCAACGTCCTTGCCAACTTGCTGCGATAAGGATGTTCGAGGGGTTGCGGCACCGGCTGTTGTGCGGGCCAAAGGCGAGCGTCTCATGCGCGCACCTCCCGATCCCCGGCCACCGCGTCCAGTTGCTTCTGACGACCGTGTGTAAGCAGAAGCGGCATGATCAAATCGTGAACGTGATCTTCTCGCTCCTCGGCATTCCCACAAATCGCGGCGACAAACATATCCACGATGCAGTCAGGGAGTTGCCGGGGGTTCGCGAGCGCGGCACGGAGAGCTTCTTCGACCGCTGGACCGTTGCTGTTTTCGGCGGTTTTGGGTAATGATATGACCATCTAGAGTTCTCCTACTTTGGTCGGTTGGGGACCTTTATTGGCAAAAAAGAACCCCGATCCCTGCAAAGGGGTCGGGGTTTGTCATTCCGCATTTTCCCGATTTTGACCGGCGACCCACTTCAACAGGTCTTCGTATTTGTACCGAACAACTGAACTAGCTAGCTTTGTCGTTGTCGGTCCTGCACCATTCGACCGCCACGCTTCCAGTGTCCGAACTGAGACACTCAGCAAAGCAGCTACCTGCTGCGTCGTGAGCATTTGATCCGGCGATGGGCGCTCTGGCATAAATGCCAATGCCTCGTCGATTTCGCCCTGCAAACGAGCTACTGCGGCCATGAGGTAATTGGGCTGGGCTGGTGCGTTCATAGTGCCGAAACTCCATAAAAGGTTCGGCTACCTATTAATCACACAGAAAGCTGACCCCCCAAATTTGCAAAGGGGTCAGGTTTGTTTCAGGTGTTGATCTTCCGCATACGCGTGGCCAATTCTTCCACGCTATTTCGCAGGTGGGCCTCTACGTTTTCAGGCTCCAAGCGATCAGTCTTTGCGCAAATATCCTCAACCATTTTGGACCGGGCGCGGTCACGGTCGGGTCGGTCAGGGATTTTCATCTGCTTCCCGCCCGCCATCCAATTCTTGATTGTGTGTTTGGACAGGCCTACCTTCCTACCGTTTACGGCTATGTCACCGCCCTTTGTCGCCCAGTCCGATACACGAAGCGCTGATTTCGCCAGAGACAACCCAGTGGCTTTGTGCAGCGCATCAGCGTTTGCCCCCAAGAACATCATCAGTGTTTCGGAGGAGGTTTTAGCGTCGTTCCCGCCGTGGACGTCAGTCGTATCAACATCCACAGCGTTGCCAAACCTCAGGAAGTAAGGGTCTAGCTCATGGCTCATATACAGATCAGGGAACAACCCCTTCAACAGAGGCATGACCTCGCTCGCAATCGCCAACCCTTTCTCCTCGGGAGAAAGGTTGCCCATACGCCTGACCTTATTGCGAAACTCTTCAAGCAAACGCGGATCGATCAGATTGCCGGGGCCGAATTTGTTCATCGGATCGCCTCCTGCCATGCCTGCTCCAGTTGGCGCTGCGCGTCACGGCGGAGGTCTTCCAACTCAGACTTGTCATACAAGGCGTCGAGCCCCTTGCGGGAATGGCCCAGTGCAAGATCACGAACATCTTGCGCTACACGCAATTCCGACAATGCTGTTTTGACACCGCGACGTAGACCGTGAAGGGCGATCTGCTCACCGTAGATCGTACTGAACTTGGCCACCCGCTGTGTCCAGCCTGACATGACAACGCCGCCACGACCTGCGAACACAAGGTCCCCCGTTCGAGGCAACTGCTCCAACACGCTGACCAACAAGTCGTCCATGTAGACGACACGAGCAGCAGCAGTTTTGGTGTTCCAAGCAGGGATGGTCCAAACACGATTGACTAGATCGACATCCGACCAAAGAGCCTGTGCCGCTTCGTTACGGCGCAGACCGGTCAATGCCAATGCTCGCAGGTACCCGGCGAATACCTCATCGCCAAGTTTACTCGCGGCTTCCCAGAAGCTAGCCCAGTCCTTTTGACGAAGGGTCCAGCGATTGCCTTTACGTGCTTCTGTTTCAATCATTTCCGCACGGGTCGGTTCGATCACGGGGATCAGCAGGAATTCCGAGTTGCGAACAAGGCCCGCACCATTGGCCCAGTTCATCATCGACCTACCGAACTTCCGAGCATCCACGGCAGCGCTGAGGCCATACTTGCGGTGGATGCGGTTCAACGCAGTATTCCATTGGTACTGGGTCACGTGCTGGGCAGGCGTTTGCAGCAGCCCTTGGGTCAGCCGAACAAGACAACGTTCCTGATTGTCGATACGCGAAATGCCACGCTCTCGCTGACGTTCCAGAAATCTCTCGACCAAGTCAGATACGGATATCTCTTTGCTCGCAGTCTGTCGGGGGTCGATCCCCAGACGGGCCTGAGCGAGTATTTCTTTCGCACGACCGCGCGCCTCCGCCAAAGAGACAACGTCTGTCTTGCCGATTGTCACATCGATCACTGCACCTCGGCCTTTGCCGATCCGCGTTCTGACCAGAAAGCTCTTCGCGCCGGTCGGCGAGATCGTGAGGTGCAAACCCACGACATCTTTGTCGGCGACGCGCTGGCGCTTGCCGTTAGCTTTGAGGCTTTTGATGCGAGAAGTTGTAAGGTTGACCCTGTCCGAGGCGGGTCGGGGTTCTTTTTCCCTACGATCCGCAAGGCGAACCACGTTCGTTTGGTCGGTCATTCCATTCTCCATTGGCAGTTTGAATACAGTATCACGGGACCAGAGGCTGTCACACCCCATTCCCACACAAATGCCGCGTAGCTCAGCGTAGGCTAAGCGTAGGGAATTCGCGCAAAGTTCTTTATTTTATGCTTATTGATAGGGGTAGATCGGATCTAGTCGTATTCCGACCACTCCCTTGGTAAGGGAGAGGTCGAGAGTTCAATTCTCTCCAGCAGCACCATCCATACATCTCCAATATCGTGACCACCCTTGTTTCTATGACTTCGCTCCGCCGAGTTCTAAGCAGGGAAGCATTGGATAGAAGCGCGTATAGAACAAACTCCTTGCCATCTCATGGGGCCGCCAAACCTGAAACTATGGAGCTGCGACCTGCCCGGCGGACACTCGGACCGGATATATTCAAGTGTTAATCCGCCGTTCTCAAAACGACCTTGTCGCTGAAAAATGCAGTTAGTTTGATCACCCGATTGGCTTTCTGGCAATCTGACTGACATAGGACATGAAACCAAAAAACGTGTTACTTGAAACGCGACTGCGTGCTTCTGCTTTCAGCGCTTCTGCTGTCTGAGGGAAAAGGACACCTGTTTCGACCATTCGGTCCGCCCCGCGATCTATCACTGTCAGGAAATACCCGGCTTCGCCTTCGGCCACATAGCCATGTCCACAGCGTCGGCCAAGTTCGAACCCTGCGGTACCCAGCAACTCTCCGATCTGACGCATGACCCAAAGATTGGTGACATTCTGGTTGATCATAAAGCGGACAAGCTGATCCAACGGGTCGAAATCTGCAATCTGGGCCGTCGCCGTATCATAGTCGCCATCGCAGACGGCAACCAAACCGCCCGGTTTGAGTATCCTGTGTGCCTCGCGAACGGCGTCTTGCGGATCGGGAACATGGCACAACAGTGTGTGCATCAACACCAGGTCAACAGATGAGGATGGAAGCCCTGTATTCCTTGCATCACCAACCTCAAACCTCAAAGATGGTTTTCCGTCAAAACGTTGCCGCGCTCTTTCAACCATTATTGGTGATGGCTCGATGCCCAGCGCCTTGGTCGCACCGGCCATCTCGATCAAGTCGTTGGTAACGTGCCCAGTGCCAGAACCGAACTCAACTGCATACGCTCCCTCAGGCAGATCAAGATCTCTGAGATAGGCTTTTCTGATCTCAACCTGAGCAGGCTCCAAACAACGGGCATCCATTGCGTCGGCAATACGCGCCTGCAACGCATCGTCTTCGTTGGCCAGATTTGAATATGGGTCAGACATACCTTTCTCCCTTGAATTTTTGGTCTCCACAACACCGCATCAATCAGGGGAAATTCTAACACATCCGGCTTTTTCAACAACGTCAGCGCCTGGCTACAAAGCTTGCCAACCTAGTTCATCTTGCGAAAATTGGCTCGGATGAGGAACACAAGAGCAAGTTGTTCGACTCGCCCTATCGAAAACGACTACTCTTTGGAAACCGTCGATTGTCCGACGAAACCGATGCCCACAATTAAGGCAAAGGTTAAGAAATGTAGGCACAAGAATCTCATGGATGACAAGTTCTCGCAATAGTTATGCCTACATCGCAATCTATTGGTAAATAATCCTGCCGATCTGTTGACTAGTCCGGTTTTAATGAGGGGGTATCTCGGCAGGGTTAGGGGGATGCCCGCTCAGGTCCGATTTGGACCGATGAAGCACGGCATCCCCTGCCGTTTTAATAGTCCTCTTTCCCGCTCAGACGCTTCTCAGTCGATCTTGTTGCGCTGTGCGTGCGGTGTGACACCAAAGCTGGATCGGAACACGCGCGAGAAATGGCCCGGGTTTTCGAAACCACAAGCAATTGCGATCTCGGTGACTGAAGCCTCGGTTTGCAGCAGCAACTTTTGGGCACGTTCCAGGCGCAGTTCCATAAAGTACTTCTTGGGCGATGTGTTCAGATACTTGCCGAACAGCCGCTCTAGCTGCCGGGTGGAAATGCCAAGTTCTTCGGCAATAAAGGACGGCGAGATTGGGGTCTCGATGCTGTCCTGCATGATGTTGATGGCCTTGGCCAGGTGCGCATTGCGCATCCCGTTGCGTGACTGCAGCGAAACCCGCTGTTTCGCCGTTGCATTGCGCACCGCGTTGTAAACCATTTGATCTGCCACATCGATTGCCAACTCTTCGCCATGGTCGCGCTCGATCAGATGCAGCATCAAATCTGCCGTCGCGGTTCCGCCCGACGCGGTGATGTGTTTTTCGTCAGCAACAAAAACACTGCGAACCAGATTAACCTCGGGAAACGCCTCCATGAAGGCATCATGGTATTCCCAATGGATCGCCGCCTGCATCCCGTCCAGAAAGCCGGCTTCGGCCAACACCCAGGCACCCGAACATAGGGCACCGATTGGGGTGCCGCGGGCGCGCGCTCGCCGCAGGGTGGCCAACAGGCGGCGGGTGACGTGCTTACGCATATGAATGCCCGACAGCACAAAAAGCTGGTCGCATTTGGCCAGGTTTTCCAGCCCGGAGTGAACCAGCGTAACTGACCCATTTGAGCACACCGCCTGTTCGCCATGCTCAGACACGAAGTTCCAGCTATAAAGTTCTTCCCCGCTCACAAGGTTCGCAATCCTCAGCGGTTCCACCGCGCAAGAGAACGCAAGGTGCGAGAATTCCTCGACCAGAAGAAATGTGATGCGCCGCGTCTTAGGCATGAGTTGATCCGTTTGAACTTGGGACAGCGCCCGAAAGTGAGTCTATTTTGCAGGAGCCTATGCTGCACGAATTTTTTTTGTATACAAGTTGTATTTTCTTAGCATACATAACCGTGACAGCACGATTCGACCGCTTTATGAAAGATGGATGAGCTAAGGGATGAAAGACGAAGCCAAGTCGCGAAAAGGCGCGTTACAAGAGCACCTGAAAACATCCATTCTGACTCTGCGCTTGCAACCAGGCACAGATCTGGACGAGGCGCATTTGTCAGATGAATTCGGCCTGTCACGCACACCGCTGCGCGAGGTATTCCGGCAACTGGCGGGGGAAGGCTATCTCGACCTGCGTACAAACCGCAGCGCGCGGGTGTCCGAGATGTCTTACACGACCCTGCGCGATTTCTTCCTTGCCGCACCAATGGTGTATGGCGCGATCCTGCGTCTGGCTGCGGGAAACGCGCGCCCTGCGCAGATCGACGCCCTAAAAGACGCGCAGCAAGCGTTCAAAGCCGCGTTACGTACAGGTTCGGCCGAGGATCGGGCGCTGGCCAACAATCGCTTTCACGATGTGACTGGCGAGATGTCGGGCAATGTCTATCTGCTGCCCTCGTTCAACCGGCTGCTGATCGATCACGCGAGGATCGGCATGACGTTCTATCGCCCACAGTCCGATGAAATGTCGGAAAACCTGTCACGCGCCAGCGAACAGCATGATGCCATCATCGCAGCCATCGAGGCGCGGGACGAAGCAGCAGCGGCAAAGCTAGCCGAAGATCACTGGAACCTGTCACGCGATCAGATTGAGATGTTCGTGATGCCAGACGCGCTGGATGTCCCGATGGGCGTCCCACTCCTTTCGAAACCTGCATGAGGACGGAATGAACCCGATTTTCAAGTTTGAGGGGATTTATACCCCTGTGGTCACGCCCTATCACAACGATGGAAGCGTTAATTGGGACGCCTTGTCCAATGTGATCGAATACCTGATCCAGAGTGGCGTGCATGGTCTGATTTCGGGCGGATCGACAGGTGAAAACTATGCCCAGACTGTGGAAGAACGGCTGGAACTGGCCAAATTCACACATCAGCAATTGAAAGGCCGTCTGCCTCTGGTCGTAGGGACCGGGGCCATGCTGACGCCGGATTCCATTGCGCTGGCCTCGGGCGCGCGCGAAATTGGTGCAGATGCGATCCTGCTGGCCAGCCCGCCCTATTCGGTGCCGACCGACCGCGAAAACGCACTGAACGCGCTGGCTATCGACAAGGCCGCGGACCTGCCCGTAATGCTGTACAACTACCCGCACCGCACCGGCACGATGATGGGTGAGGAATTTCTTGACCGTGTAGGCCGCAGCCGGAACTTCTGCGGCATCAAGGAAAGCTCGGGCGATATCAACAGGGTGCACCTGCTGGCGCGGGACTATCCACACATCCAGCTTGGCTGCGGTATGGACGACCAGGCGTTGGAATTCTTCGCCTGGGGTGCGCCGTTCTGGGTCTGTGGCGGGTCGAACTTTCTGCCCACCGAGCATGTGGCGCTTTACGATGCCTGCGTGATCGAGGGGAATTTCTCTAAAGGTCGGCGGATCATGTCGGCCATGATGCCGCTGATGCGAGTGTTGGAACAGGGTGGCAAGTTCATCCAGACCATCAAGCATGGCGTGACCATGAACGGGATCGATGCGGGCGCGATGCGGCCTCCGCTGAAGGGTCTGAACAAAGACGACAAGCGCGCGTTGGAACAGGTGACGCGTGTGCTCAAGAAGACAATCGCTGACATTGTGGCTGAGGGGTAAGAGACATGGATCTGCTGACACAGGACGAATACAAATCCATCGCCGCAGGCCTGACGCTGCCTACAGGCGCTTTCATCGACGGCGCCTTCCGCCCCGCGATTTCGGGTGAGACCTTTGAGACAGTGAACCCAGCCACTGGCGACAAACTGGCGGACATCGCGTCTTGCGGCGCAGCGGATGTGGACTTTGCCGTCGAAAAGGCGCGTGAGGCGTTTGACGATGGCCGTTGGTCCAAGCTGCATCCGAGCGAACGCAAGGATGTGCTGATCCGGTTGTGCAAGTTACTGACCCGCAATACGCGCGAACTGGCGGTGATGGAAAGCATCGACAGCGGCAAGACCATCCTTGATTGCGAATCCGTGGATGTGCCCGAGACGATCCACTGCCTGAAATGGCACGCCGAGGCGATTGACAAGATTTACGATCAAGTCTCGCCCGCCAGCGACGATCACATCGCCATGGTGGTGCGCGAACCGATTGGCGTCGTCGGCCTGGTGCTGCCCTGGAACTTCCCGCTGCTGATGCTGGCGTGGAAAATCGGGCCTGCTTTGGCGGCGGGCTGTTCGGTCGTGGTGAAACCCGCGACTGAGACCACGCTGACCGCTCTGCGTATGGCTGAGCTGGCGATGGAGGCTGGCCTGCCCCGCGGCGTTCTGAACATCGTTCCGGGCGGCGGCGCAGAGGTCGGTGAACCCATCGGGCGGCATATGGATATTGACATGGTCTCTTTCACCGGCTCGACCGTAACCGGCAAACGGTTCCTGACCTATTCCGCCGAAAGTAACGCCAAAGAAGTGGTGCTGGAGATGGGCGGCAAAAACCCGGCCATCGTTATGGATGACGCTGAAAACCTTGACCGTGTGGCCGCGCATGTGGTGAACGGCGCGTTCTGGAACATGGGCGAGAACTGCTCGGCCTCGTCGCGCCTGATCGTGCACAAGGATGTAAAGGCAGAGTTGCTGGAGCGCATTGCACATCACGCCAAACAGTGGAATATCGGTGACCCTCTGGACCCGGAAACCCGTATGGGCGCGCTGGTGAGCGAAGGGCATTACAATAAGGTCTGCGGTTATCTGGATCAGGCCGAGAACGTGGTGATCGGTGGCAAAGCTGACAAAGGCTTTGTCGAGGCTACGGTGGTCGAAGTACCCGGCAATGACGCCACCCTGGCGCGAGAAGAGATCTTTGGCCCGGTCCTGTCAGTGGTCGAAGTGTCGGGCTTTGACGAAGCCATCAAGATCGCCAATGACAC
Organism: Ruegeria sp. HKCCA5763; assembly: GCF_013034545.1. Classification (NCBI taxonomy): domain Bacteria; kingdom Pseudomonadati; phylum Pseudomonadota; class Alphaproteobacteria; order Rhodobacterales; family Roseobacteraceae; genus Ruegeria; species Ruegeria sp. HKCCA5763. Next base: position 142,821 of record NZ_WQGF01000009.1, on the reverse strand, counting down.
CGACTATGGCCTATGTGCCTCGATCTTCACTGCCAACGCCAAGCGCGCCATTCGCGGGGCTCGGGCGATCCGGGCGGGCACCGTGACAGTCAACAGCTTTGGCGAAGGCGACATCACCACGCCATTTGGCGGCTACAAGCAGTCTGGCTTTGGCGGTCGCGACAATTCGGTCCACGCCCACGATCAGTACACCCAGTTGAAAACCATCTGGATCGATCTGGCCGATGACGCAGACGAGGCGGTGGATTGACGCGGTTCGAGGCCAAAAGACTTCCCCGGCAGACGGGCCCGGCCGGATGGAATGCCATCCTGCCACCCCAGACGCCCCTGCCGGAACTGGACAAGGACCTGATTGCCGACATCACTATCGTTGGCGGTGGGTTTGCTGGGCTCAGCACGGCGCGGCGGCTGCATCAACTGGATCCATCACTGAAGGTTGTTCTGCTGGAAGCAGGCCGATTTGCCGATGGTTCTGCGGGGCGGAACTCGGGATTTATGATCGACCTGCCTCATGATTTGGCCTCGGACAATTATGCAGGCGAAGGATTGGAAGAGGATCGCGCCGCAATTGCACTGAATCGCAAGGCCATTGCTTTTGCGAGCGACGTGGCCGGGGAATGCGAGTTAAATCAGGAAATGTTCGACCCCTGCGGCAAGTACAATGCCGCCGCCACCAAGGCGGGCGACGCGCACAACCGCGCGTTTGCGGAACACCTGAGGAAACTGGGTGAGCCTCACACGCTCTATGACCAGCAACAGATGCACGAAATCACGGGCAGCCCACATTACACCTCGGGACTTTACGCGCCAGGAACAGTGATGATCCAACCCGCAGCCTATGTGCGGGCGCTTTCGGCCCAATTGGCTGATCAGATTGACGTGTTCGAAAACTCACCAGTCACCAGTTTCGAAAAGCAAGGCACAAGCTGGGTGGTCAAAACCACCAAAGCCAAGGTCAAGACCGGGCGGATTATCCTCGCCAATAACGGCCATCTCGAAAGCTTTGGGTTCTACCAAAGACAATTGATGCATATCTGCCTCTACGCGTCGATCTCAGCACCTTTGACTGTGGCACAGATCAAAACGCTTGGCGGGCAATCGCGCTGGTCGGTGACACCTGCCGATCCGATGGGCACATCGGTGCGGCGCATTTCCGGCAGCTACGGCGATCGCATCCTGATCCGCAACGGTACCAGCTTTCACCCGACAATCGAGACCAGCCCAATGCGGCTGCGCAATGTCGGCTGGGTTCAGGACCGCAAGTTCATGGAACGTTTCCCGCACCTGTCAGACGTAACGATGGAGCACCGCTGGGCCGGGATGCTTTGCCTAAGCCGCAATGGGTCTGCGGCCTTTGGTGAACTTGAGGACGGTGTGTTCTCGGCCTGCTGTCAGAATGGCCTGGGCATCGCCCGAGGAACCTTGCAAGGCATGGGCATCGCAGAATTGGTGATGCAAGGCGGATCAGAGATCGCCAGTCACTTTCTGGAACAGCCGGATCTTCCGCGATTGCCGCCCGAGCCATTCGCCTCGCTTGGGGCAAACAGCTATTTGATTTGGAAAGAATGGCGATCCGGTAAGGAGTGATGCGTTGGCGTCAGGGAAGGCTAAGCTTGGCCATGCGCCCACCATCTACGGTGTAGACCTGCCCGGTGATAAAGCCCGCCTCCTCTGACGCCAGAAACGCGACGAGGGCTGCAACCTCTTCCGGCCGACCGGTCCGTGCAACAGGGTGGATTTTGGCTATATCATCACGGAATGCAGCAGGGTCAGGCATGGAATCGATGAAATCTTCGTTCAGTTCGGTATCGATCCATCCGGGTGCCACGGCGTTGCAACGGACACCTTCAACCCCGTGATCCACGGCAACGGCGCGGGTCAGACCATGCAGCCCTGCCTTGGACGCGCAATAAGCCGCGTGACCGGGATTGCTGCTCAAACCTTCAATGGATCCGGTATTGACGATATTACCGCGGGTTTGACGCAGATGCGGCAGCGCGGCTTTGATCATCAGGAACGGAGCGGTCAGATTGACCGTCAGATTGCGGTGCCAATCCTCAAGGCTCATGTCTTCGACCAAAACTTCCTGCATCATACCCGCGTTGTTGACCAACACATCCAGGCGCCCAGCATCAGATACCACTTCGCTGACCGCCTGTGCCGGGCTGTCGGGATCGGTGAAATCCGCTGCAATGCCTTGAAACTCGCTGTCTTCTCCACGTTGCGCGGTAAAGACCTGCGCGCCCTCATCCCGCAACCGACGGGCAATGGCCTGACCGATGCCGCTGCGCCCGCCTGTGACCAATGCCACCTTTCCCTCGAACCGCTTCATGAAACTGGCTTCCCTCCGTTGACCTCGACCAGCGTACCGCAAACATAACGCGACGCGTCCGAGACGAGGAACATGATGACGTCTGCAATATCCTCGGGCTCGGCGATGCGGCCCAGCGGCACGGTTTGGCCCAGCTCGGCCACGGCAGTATCGGGATCAAAACCGCGCTTTTCAAAACCCGAGCGCAGCATAGGCGTATTCACCTCATTCGGGCATACAGCGTTGACGCGGATACCCTGATGGGCATGGTCCATACCCATACATTGGGTCAGGGACGCAATGGCCGCTTTTGTCATACAATAAACGGCGTGATTGGGGCCGGGGCGCAGCCCCCAACAAGACGCGGTGTTGACGATAGCGCCCCCTCCCGTTTCAGCCATGATCGGGATCGCCGCGCGACAGATACGAAACGGGGCTTCGACATTGACGCCCAGTGACAAAGACCAATCCGCATCCGACGTTTCGGTGACGGACCCGCGTGGGATGACACCTGCGTTGTTGATCACGATATCGAGCCCGCCCAGCGCAGCCGCCGCGGCCCGGGGCAATTGGTCGGCATAGTCTGGATCAAGCAGATCGCCGGGCAGATACGCCTCGGCCTCAATACCATCGACCGACCGGTCCGCAACCGCGACCCGCGCCCCAGCTTGGCGCAAACGCTCAACGATTGACGCCCCGATACCTCCGGCTGCGCCAGTGACCAAAGCCGATTTTCCATTCAGGGTCATGAGATCATCCACGGTTAAAACGACGCAACAGGGGTGCCAAATTGGCTTTCATCAGGCACCACGCCCAGCCCCGGCCCTGACGGAAGCGCGATATGCCCGCCTTTGATCTGGATACCATTGTCGGGATCATAGTTACCTTCGATATAAGGTGCGGTAAGCCAGACGCCTTCCAGCAGATCGGGCCGAACCGTTGCACCGACATGAGTACAGGCAGCGGCGATGATATCCCCACCCCAGCTGTCGTCGCAGGTGTGCGGAAGGTTTCGGGCTTCGCAAATGTCGCGGAAAGCGCGCATCGGGTGCAACCCACCGATCCGAGTGACTTTCATCCCGAACCCATCGACCAGACCAGTCCCTGCTGCTGAGATCACAGTGTTCAGACTGGTGCTGTTTTCGTCCATATAAATGCCGTGCGTGACCTGAGACCGGATCTTATGTAAATCCTCAATGGTGTTGCAGGGCTGTTCCATTATGAACGGAATTTCCGGACATTCGCGGCTGACGCGCAAAGCGTCGCGCGTGGTCCAGCCCCGATTGCCATCCACAGCCAGACGCGTACCCGACCCTTTGACAACGTCCCAGACCTTGCGGATGGTTTCGATGTCGATCTCGACCGGGCGGCCCCCGACCTTGATCTGCAATCGCGGGTAGCCTTCGGCCATTTTCTCGGCTGCCAGTCGGGCAATATCGTCAGGCGCACCAACGCCAGTGGCATAGTAGGATGGGACTTTGTCAGTTGCTGCACCACCCAGCAGGTCGCTGACAGGCACGCCCAAGTGTTTACCCAGCACATCGTGAACCGCAATATCGACAGCCGCTTTGGCATATGTGTGCCCGTTCAGCAGCCCATCCATCCGGCGATGCAGTGTCAGCGGCAGTGCTTCGGTGCCGATCAAGCCCGGGGCCATTTCGATCAAAGCTGCACGGGCGCCTTTTGCGTGCGCCTCAGCATATGTCGGGCCAACTGGGCAGGTCTCGCCCCAGCCGATCAATCCGTTATCGGCAACGACTTTGACCAGAGTGGTATCAAGCGACCAGACCTGTGCATTGGCCATGGTGTAGGGTCCGTTTTTGACCGGCAGGTCGTGGCTGTAGATATGGAGTTCGGCGATCTTCATGCTGCTCTGCTTGTCCTGAACGAAAAAAGGGCCCACCCGGATTGCGGGCGGGCCAGTACGGGGAGATTGTATCAGTAGGTCTGGTTCAACTCATCCGCCGCCGGGATTTCCCTTTCGCGGCGCGCGATGTAGTCGAGAAGCGCTTCGTTTTTGGCTTCGTCCAGTTTTGGCTCTTGGTACTCGGCCAGCAGTTTTCGCGCGTGCTTCAAGGCGCGTTCCGTGATTTCCACTTCGCCCTCAGCCACCCATTGTTCGATCGAGTTGTTGTCAAAGAGTTCAGGCATAAAGAACGCCGTCTGGAAATTGTCCTGCGTGTGCGGATGGCCAAGGTAGTGACCACCAGGGCCAACATCCGGAACCGCCGCAAGCGCCTGATCAAAATCGTGCCATTTGGGGCCTTCCGCCATGCGGTAAGCCATTGCGCATTGTTCCGCATCCACCACGAACTTGGCGACCGAACAGTGCATTCCAGCCTCATTCCAGCCTGCCGAATGCCAGATATAGTTGGCTCCGGCATGGATCACGGCGCTGAGTGTTGTTGCGGATTCGTATCCCGCTTGCGCGTCAAACGTTTTGGCGCCGCCCAGCGTGTTCGAAGTGCGCCATGGCACGTCGTAATACCGCGCCATCTGGCCGATCATGAAATTCATCAGGCTGATTTCAGGCGTGCCCGCCATGGGCGCACCGGATTTCATCGACACGGTCGACAGGTAGTGCCCCCAGATCGCAGGTGCGCCCTTGCGGATCACCTGTGTGTAGGCCAGCGCCGACAACGCCTCGGCTGTCAGCTGCGCTACGGTCGCGGGGACCGAAGCGGGTGTGTTCGCGCCACCCAAAACGAAGGGCGAGCACAAAACTGGCTGGTTGCGTCGGCTAAAGGCGCGCATCGCGCCCAGCATGGTTTCATCCCACACCAAAGGGCTGTTGCCGTTGCAGTTGCCGGTGGTGACAGGATGGTCGTCGATAAAGCCTTCGCCGAACAGGATATCGCACATATCCATCACATCCTCGGCGTTCTTAGGCGATGTCGTCATGCCCATGAAAGTCTTGTCCGAGTATTTCATCGAAGAATATGTGATGCGCAGGTGCCGCTGGCTGATCGGGTGATCATAAGGCTCGACAATATGGTGGGCCGAGCTGTGTAGTGCAGGCATCATGTGCGACAGCTTGTGGAACATCGCCAGATCATCCAGCGTCGGATTCCGCCGCACGTCATCCAGATCGCGCAGGAAAGGCGCGCCGGTCATTGGCACAAAGATCGAATGTTTGCCGCCCAGTGCAAGGTTCTTTTGCGGGTCACGCGCATGATAGGTGAACTGCGATGGAATGGTCGAGATCAGCTCGCGTACCATGTTGCGGTCCAGATAGACCAACTCTCCGACAACCTTGGCTCCGGCTGTCTTCCAGTCTTCCAGCGCGATGGGGTCGCGGAATTGAACACCGACATTTTCCAGAATATCCATTGCCGCGTTGTCGATACGTTCGACCTGGCTTCCGTCCATGACTTCGCAAACGGGAATGCCTCGGGTCAAACCCGGCAGCATGGCAAAGTTTGGAGCAGTACGTTGGGCGCGACGGGCAGAGCGTCCACCGGACCGCGCGGCAGTGCGAGTAGTCAAAGGGCAATCCTCCAATTTTCAATCATACTGGCGGATTCGCGGAGCGATCACCTCTCTGATTGCGATATGTGCTTGCAGGAAGCGACACGGGCCACATCGCGGGATTTTCGCGCTTGCACTGCGCAAGTGAACCCTTGGTTACCTTTCGTTAAGTAACCTGCTTCACTGTCAATCAGGTGCATACATCTGCAACACGTACCCGTATGGTTGTTTCAGGAGGGGCGCAGAAATGCACCACAAAACAGAGATGCTCATCATTGGCGCCGGGTTTTCAGGGCTGACCATGGCGCTTGAGGCGCGCAAACGTGGGCTCTCTGATATTGCGATTCTGGAAAAGGCAGATGATATCGGTGGCACGTGGCGCGAAAACACATATCCCGGCGTGGCCTGCGATGTGCCTTCGCATCTTTATTCTATGGCGACCCACCTTAACCCGCATTGGAGCCGCGCCTATGCCGGAGGCGCTGAAATTCAGGCTTACCTGAAGGGTGTCGCGCAGCGCGAGGGATTGTATGACCTCTGCCATTTCGGCCAGGAACTGAAAGCGGCCAAGTGGGACGGCGCGCGCTGGCAAGTGGAAACCATGGACGGGCAAAGCTGGTCGGCGCGGTTTCTGGTCTCGGCCATTGGGGCGTTGCATCACCCCAGCATTCCCGATCTTCCCGGCGCGGACGGTTTTCCTGGGCCATGCTTCCATTCGGCCCAATGGGATCACGACGTTGATCTGACCGGCAAACGAGTGGCCGTTGTGGGCACCGGGGCGTCGGCGGTTCAGTTCGTGCCAGAGATTGCCAAACTTGCCCGCCACGTGACTATCTTTCAGCGCAGTGCGCCTTATGTCATGCCGCGCCCGGACGGCCCAATTGCGCCCTGGGTGCGCAAGCTATATGCCCACCTTCCCTTACTGCCGCGTATCCGGCGCAAACTGATTTTCATGTTTTTCGAGTTCCGACACCGGGTGTTCAGGGGCGAGGAACGGGCGATGAACTTTGCCCTTAAGATGTGGCGTAAATCGCTGGAAGGGGCGATAATCGACCCCGAAGAACGGCGCATTCTGACACCCGACTATCAGATTGGTTGCAAACGTATCCTTAGCTCGAACGACTGGTACCCAACCCTGGCCCGCGACAATGTCAGTGTCGTGCCACAGGGCGTTGCCCGTATCGATAGGGATACGCTCATCACGTCAGACGGCACCAAAGTCCAAGCTGATGCCCTGATCTGGGGCACCGGATTTCATGTGACCAATGTTGTCGAGCGATTGGACATCATAGGTTCCGGTGGCCTGACACTGCGAACGGCCTGGGCTGACGGCATGAATGCAAATCTGGGCACAGCGATTGCGGGCTTTCCAAATTTCTTTATCCTTCTGGGCCCGCATACCGGTCTTGGCCACAACTCGGTCGTGCTGATGATCGAGGCGCAGGTTGGACATATCGGTCGCGTCCTAAGCGAGATGCAGCGCAAAGGGCTTTCCGCGATCACACCTGATGCAACGAAACAAGCGGATTTCACCCAAGAGATGCAGGACCGTCACGCCGACAGTGTCTGGCAGACGGGGGGGTGTACATCCTGGTACATTGATGAAGACGGCAGGAACACGACGTTATGGCCCGGGACTGTTGGTGAATATCAAGCGCGTATGGCACAGTCGGGATTGGAACAATACACTACCGTCGGACAGGAGACAGCTAGATGACACTTATTCTAAGCCTGATTGCAGCCTGTGTCGTCTTTCTTCTGGCCATGGCCGTGTGGACCCGGCGGTTGACCCGTCAGGGGCTGAGCACCGTACCACAAATGGGCCAGATCGTGCCCGTGCAGGGCGGCAGTATCCATTATGTTGAAAAGGGCGATCCTGACGCGCAAACGCTGGTCCTTATCCATGGTCTGGCGGGGCAATTACAGCATTTTACCTACGCCTTGGCCGATCAACTGGCCGAAGAATACCATGTCATTGCGCTGGATCGGCCAGGCTGCGGATATTCTACCCGCGAAACGGCAGAACTGGGGCAATTGCCGCAACAAGCCGCAATGATTGCCGAGTTTCTGGAGATCAAAGGCGTCGATCAAGCGGTTCTGGTCGGGCATTCACTGGGCGGCGCAGTGTCACTGGCGCTGGCACTGGACCACCCCGAACGCGTATCAGGTCTTGCATTGCTGGCGCCTCTGACGCACAGGCTGCCTGAAACGCCGGTGATCTTTAAGCCGCTCGATATCCGATCCGGATGGCTGCGCAGCCTGATTGCAAATACGGTTGCGGTGCCTATGGCCGCGAAAACTGCACCCTACAGCCTGGGCGTAGCGTTTGGCCCTGAAACCGCACCAGATGACTTTCTGGATCGTGCGGGCGGCGCGCTTGGGTTGCGCCCCTCGGCGTTTGTTACGGCCTCGCAAGACGTTGCCGGGCTGGACGCAAGTTGCGACGCGCAGGTGTCCAGATACCCCGAGCTATCCGTGCCGGGCGGTATCTTGTATGGCCGCCAGGACGCGCTCTTGTCGCCTGCCCTTCACGGCCCTCCTATGATCAAATTTGGTCTAAGCTATGAAGAGCTGGACGGGTTGGGACACATGATCCTGATCACCGAGCCGGAAATCTGTGCCGCGTTTATTCGCCGGATGGTGGCGGAAACCAAATCACCGCAGACACCCCTGCAGGAACCAACCGCCGCGCCTGTGAAAGAAATCCTTGGTTAGGTTGATTTCCCTCTTGACCCTCCCCGGCCCCTCGCTTACATCGCCTCTCACTCAAGGCGGAGTAGCTCAGTTGGTTAGAGCAGCGGAATCATAATCCGCGTGTCGGGGGTTCAAGTCCCTCCTCCGCTACCACCAAACCCCCCACCTTTTTGGAACGGTTTGAAACCAAGGCGCTAAGGCGGCCCTTCACCTCGACAGGCACGCCGTCTTCCTCGGTCGGAGACACAACGATCTCCGAAATCAAGCCGCGCACCGCATCACGTGCTTTTGGATTCGGATTGCCGTTATGCGCCTGCATAGAAGAGATCATTTCATCCAGTGCCGTGACATACTTGGAAGCTGTCGCTGGATTGAACTCGAACGCCCGCTCCTTCTCGTCAAAGCTGGCCAACACATCCATGGCAACCGAAGCGCGTTCTTTGGCCTCAGTCAACTTTGCCTCTCCTTCGACTCCTTCAAGAATACCCATCTCGAAAAGTTCGATACGACGCGATAGCAGCTTGTTGGCTTCTGCTACCGTGCGTTCAAGTTTCTTCCTGTCTGGTTTGCCGGCTGCGTTGAGTTCGCGACGTTCTTCATTGTAGGCACGGATGAATTCATTGATGTAGGTTGGCGTCGACAGCTCTTTTCTTAGTTCGGCCAGCAGGGCGCTTTCGATCTTGTCGAGGCGAACCTTCCCATTATTGTTGCATGAGCCACTCTCTTTATGTTTTCACGCAAGGGGAGCGAAGTCAGGATCCAGGCCGCATTTCCTGTTCGACCAACTCAATCAATGGAGAACGATATGGCGGACCTGGATCAACAAATCGAACATGCGCGCGCGAGACTCAGGGACCTTCAGGCCAGGGCGGGCAAACAACGACGACGTAATGAAACGCGCAAAAAGATTATCTATGGCGCTGCTGTTTTGAAGCTTCTCGAGGAAATTGAGAGAGACAAAGCTGATCGGTTGCTCAAGCTTCTGCACGAACGTATCTCACGCGACTCAGATCGAGAGCTGTTAGGGCTGTAAACCCAGTTAGATCTTCTTGCGGCACCGAAGGCTCTCAGAAGGGTTGGCTGACTTGGGCCTATTGAAAGTAAAAGACTGGCGCGGCTTACCGCGCTCAGTATCGTCAGGTCGCGACGTGAGAAACATCCTTGTCCGGCGAATAAATGTCCAGGATGTTCCAATGACCGGTAGTTGGTGTCGGGTTGTTGATCATTGGCACATCCAGCACGGTTGGCTTGCCACTGGCGATTGCCACTTCCAATGCGGGCAACAGTTCGTCGGCAGCGCTGAGTCTGTGCCCTTCCGCGCCGTAGGCTCGCGCTATGTCGGCATAGCCCGGTCCGTTTGCGGGTGCGGCAGCTGATCCGGGGAACGTGGTTCCATAGGTCAATCCGTAATGCGCCTTTTGAAGGCCCGCGATAGTGCCGAAGGCGTTGTTGTTCATAACCAGCCAGATGATGCCCAGATCAAGCTCGACCGCGGTTGCCAGCATCGACGGATTCTGACCGAACCCCCCATCGCCAACAAGACTTATCACCACACGGTCAGGGGTTGCCAGTTTTGCGCCGATCGCTCCCGGAGGGCCAAAGCCCATCGTCGCGAACCCACCCGGAGTCAGGATCGAACCAGGTGTCAGGATATCGAACTGTTGCCCAACACCGTTCTTGTTCCAGCCAACGTCCGTGGTGATGATGGCATCCTCAGGCAGTGCCTTGCGGGTATCTGCCAGAATACGCTCGGGCATCATCGGAAAGGCCGATGAGGTCGCCATTTCCTCGTTGCGCGCTTTGAAGTCCGTCCGGAAGCCAGCGATCTTCTGCTCCAGCGTGGGGCGCTTGAAGCCGTCCGGATACATCTCGCGGGCGACCCGGTTGAGGACGCGCAATGCGGCCTTGGCGTCAGCAACGGCTCCGATCTCAGTGGGATAGTTCCGACCGATCTCCTGCGGCTCAATGTCGATATGAATGACCTTCGATCCGGGAATATTGAACGTGTAGCCAGGGTACCAACTTGAACAATCAGCCTCTTTGAACCGAGTGCCCACGGCAAAGATGTAGTCCGCATTCAAGCAGGACTGGTTGACCAACTCGGTGCCCCAAAACCCGGTCATTCCCAGCACAAGCGGGTGGTCGTCTCGCAACGCGCCTTTACCCATCAGGGAATGCGCGACGGGCAGGCCCATATGCTCAACAAATTCTCGCAACTCCTCGCTGGCCTGTGCCAGAAGAATACCGCCTCCGACATAAGCGACTGGGCTTTCGGCTTTAGCCAACGCTTCGACAATCTCGCCCGCTGTCTCGTCGTCAATCGACGGTTTCTTGAGAGCGCGCGTGTTGTCGCGAATACGGTCGAAACTGTCCGAGGGGATCACCTCTGAAAAGATGTCCATGGGAACATTGACCAGTACCGGCCCGGGCTGACCGCTTTCAGCCAGATGGAACGCCTTTTCAAGAATCTCGGCCATTAAATCTGCACGGTCGACCCGCCAAGCGCGTTTTACGAAGGGTCGATAGATCTCCCACTGGGCGGCGTCGGCATGGAGGTTCACTTCCTGATGTGGATGTTTGCCGTAGTAGTGCGTAGGAATATCGCCCGCGATCACGACCATCGGGATACAGTCCAGTGCGGCGTTGGCGACCCCGGTGGCGCAATTGGTCAGACCCGGGGAGAGATGGGACAACACCACCGAGGCCTTGCCCGTCACGCGGGCATAAGCGTCCGCCGCGTGGCTGGCTATTTGTTCGTGCCGTACGGTGACGAAATCGATGGGGCTTTCCGCCAGCGCGGCCAGAACCGCTATATTCGTGTGACCGCATAGACCGAACACATGTTTGACCTCACGACGCTCAAGGAAATCGACGATGTGCTCAGCAACGGTTTTGCCTTCTAATTTAGCTCCGTCCATCACGCGACCTCCTGTCCGTAGAACTCACCGAACAAGTCCGGCTCCGAGGGGCGATCCTCGGGGATGGGACGGCTGACCCAGGTGTAGTTCATCATGTGTTTCATGGTGACGTTTTCATTGGTGATGTTGCCGCCCCAGATGCCGCAGCCCAGGCTGCTGGTCATAGGCATGCCGTTGGTCCAGGCACCTGCGTTGGCCTTCGATTGTGGCTGTCGCACCATCATGCGGCTAACCGGGGCCAAGCGCGCTAACCGATCGATGTGATCGTCGTTGTGGCTGTAGATGCCGCAGGAGTGACCTTTGCCCCCGGTGTTGTAGATCTGGCTGACCGTTTCCAGCGCGTCATCGAACGTGTCGAAGTGATAAAGCGCCATCAGAGTGGTCAGTTTTTCCTTGGAGAACTTGTGCTGCGGGCCGATTTGCCCCTGATTTTCAACCATCAGAAACTTGCGATCTTCGGGGATGCTAAAACCGGCGACCTTGGCCGTTTGCTGCGGCGGACAAGCGATGGTCGGAAACGTACGGTTGCCCTTTTCGTCCCACATGGCCGCTTCGAGCATGGCCTTCTCTTCATCCGAACACAGGTAGCCGCCCTCGGCTTGAAGTGCCTTGACCATATCATCGTAAACTGAGCGCTGGATGATGATGTTGCCATCGGCTGAGCAACCGGACCCAAAATCAGAGGTCTTTGAAATACGCGTATTGTGCGCGGCGATGTCCAGATCGGCGGTTTCATCGATGACGATGGACGAATTGCCCGCGCCGACGCCATAGGCCGGGCGCCCAGAACTGTACGCCGCTTTGACCATGGGTTTGCCACCCGTCGCCAAAGTCAGGTCGCAGATCTCCATCAGATGTTGCGTCAATGGGATCGACGGTTTGCGAATGGATTGGAACAAGTCCTCGGGGGCACCGGCAGCACGACAAGCTGCTCGCATAACCTCGACCATTTCGAAGGTGGTATGGGCGGTTCGCGGGTGCGGGCTGAAGATGACCGCATTCCGGGCGTTTGCGGCGGACACGCCGGTCACCGGTGGCGTCATCGCCGGGTTGGTCATCGGGATCAGGGAGGCGATCACACCGGCAGGTTTGGCATATTTCACGAGCCCCTTTTCTTCGTCGACTTCGACGATCCCCGTCGAGGGCGTACGCAAGACGTCTCGCAGCACCATGTGAATCTTGAATCGCTTCGCAGGGCGCCCTGCGCGATCTCCGATGCCGCTCTCGTCCACGCCTTGTTGAGCCAAACGCGTGAAGGTTTTCTCATTACCCGCATACCACGCAATGGCCTGAGAAAGGCGGTCCAACCTGTCCTGATCCCAATCCTCGATCTCGGCCATGGCAGCGCGAGCGCGTGCCAGCATATCGGCGGCCATGTTGCGGTCGTTTTCAGTGAGCTCTTTGCCCATGATGATCCTCTTGGTGTTTTAGAATTGCAGCATCGGGCACACGACGCTGTGACCGCGCCTCGCCAAATGTTCGCTTGGCGTGGCTGAGACAGCGACGCGCGTGTTCTTCATATCCCAACTCGGCAACGCGGCTTTGGTTGGGCAGTTCGATGGAATAGTCGACGGGCGGCATCCGTTCGATGATGCCGGTGAAGTCAATCCAGCCTTCGCCGGGATAGAGCCGCGCATCGCGCGCCAGCTGGATCATGCCCTCGCGCGTATCGGCGATGCCGGGCAGGCAATCAGAGATATGCAGGAAGTGAAACAGGTCCGAGGGGACGTGTAGCAACTCTCCCAAATCCACGCGGCTGAGATGCAGATAAAGCGTATCAACCAGAATACCGCCATTCGGCTGATCGGAGGCGCGGACAATGTCAAGCGCCTCATCCAGAGTACGAAGGCGGGAAAAGCTTGGGAACTCCAGGTCCACTGTTAGCCCGTAGGGTGCCGCCAGTTCGCAGGTTTCCGAATAGACGTCGATCAGGAAGTCACGATCATCGCGGGTATTGGTCCACGCGCTCATGATCATGCGCTTGGCACCCAATTCCCCACCGATCTCAAGAGAAGGCTCAAAACTGCGCGGATCGACATCTTCTGTGATGCGCGCAAGTTCGACATCGAGGACTTTCAAGCCAGTGGTAGAGAGAGCAGTTTTGGTGGCATGCACCTGTGCCTTGTCGATTGGAGATTGAGTGAATTCACCGGGCACATGCATCGGAATGAAGCGGGGGCTGACGGCATCGTAACCGGCCCGCGCTGCGATATAGACCAACTCGGGCGGCGTACAGCCAATCAGCGTCAGATGCGCCAAGGAATAGAGAGAGGGGCTTGCGCCAGCCTCTTCGGGTTTCACCATGAACGGCAGCTCCACGTGTCTGCGAATCTCAAATTCATCACACGTAGTAAAAAATATCTGATATTTTTTAAAATATCAACTTTTAATACTGAGCAGGAAATGAAAGCGCCCGGGCAACTGCCCGGGCGTGTTTTTCATTCTTGTTGGCAGAGCCTTAGAGAGTGACCCAGTCACCTCCGGACTGGTGAGAGCGCACGGAGGCTTCAATAAACCGGACGCCATCTGCACCTTGTTCGACACTGGGATAAGTAAGCCAATCATCCGGAACGGTAACGCCATCCCGACGCGCGGCTACGGCCATAGCAAATTCCGTATAGAGGTTGGCCCAGGCTTCGATAATCCCTTCTGGGAAGCCGCGCGCGGTCCGGATTAGACGTTCTGCGCCGGGGCCGATGCCATGCCCGTGACCTCGGCTGATGATACGATCCGGCTCACCGAACCGATTGAACTTCAGCTGTTCCGAATTCTCCAGGTCCCACTCGAGACCTCCTTCGTTCCCGAATATGCGCAACCGCAACCCTCCCCGATTCCCGGGGGCAAGGCGTGTCGCCATCAGGGTTCCCGGAACCTCGTTTTGATAGCGGGTGAACATGAATGCTGTGTCTTCCAAAGGCTTTGGCGCGCCGCAGACATGGAACTCGGCCCTCAGGTCGGTCAAGGGCAGGCCCGAGACAAAACTGGCGAGATGCGCGGCATGGGTGCCGATATCGCCGACACAGCTGGTCGGACCAGAAATCTTTGGGTCCAGCCGCCATTTGACGTGGGGCGCATCAGCCACATCATCGGGCGTCATCCAGTCTTGCATGAACTCGACGTGGATTTGGTTGATTTTACCGATGCCGCCTTCCGCCACTATTTGTTTGGCCTGACGGATTACTGGAAAACATGACATCGCATAGCCGACAGCAAAGATGTGTCCCGTGCGCGCGGTAATCTCCTCAATCCCTTCGGCCTCCGCGACTTCGTTGGTCAGGGGCTTATCGCACAGCACGTCAATGCCCGCCTCCAGAAAGGCTTTGGCCGCTTCGAAATGAACGTGGTTCGGGGTGGTGATCATGACGGCATCTACGCCATCCGGGCGTGCCGCCTCGGCCTTTGCCATCTCGTCGAAGGACGCATAGCACCGGTCGGCCGGCAGGAACCACTCGGCCCCGCGCGCCTTGCTTCGCATGGCGTCAGAACTAAGCGCGCCTGCGGTGACCTCCCACCGGTCGGTCATCCGCGCGGCCGTTGCCTGCGTGACAGAGATCCGTCCGCCGCCAATAACGCCCAGCCGCAAACGGCGAGACAATCGGGGGAAAGGTCCGTCAAAGTTCAGGTCTTCGGGTAAAAGTCTCTCAGCCATTCTGCATCTCCATTTCCGGGACCCGTACGCCTTCCGGCAGCATTTCCACCGCCATGAAAATGCTGGGGGTAATCGTCTCGTACTGATGCCAGGGATAGTTGCCTTCAGCGTCATACATCGGTTTGTGCGTCGTGCCGGGGGCCATGAATTCTTCGAGGTAAAGGGTTTCAACATCCCGCTCACGGCATTGCTGCATTTTGCCAAAGCCTACGATTTGCGTATGCACTTCGCGAAACCCCGGTACCGGGCAGAACGGATGATCCTTGTGCAATCCGACATTCAATGGGACAGAACCGGAATGGTACATGGTCAGTCCAACGTTACCCACGAAAACCTTTGGCGACATGTAGTGGCTGACACCGCGCAAACGCTCCTCTTGGCGAACATCAAAAGCAGATGGCCATGTATCTTTCACCCATGCGAACAACTCGTTGTCATCGGCATGGGCGTCGAAATCATGGACAATGACTGCACGTTCAACGCCGCTAAGCGTGCTGTCTTGCACGATCACAGAGGAAAGCGGTGCAATGGTCTGATCCTCGACAGAGAGATTTCGCCCCCCAAGGTTAAGGACGATGGCGCGACCCTCGATAGAAATTCTGCGCTCGTCAGTTATGTGCTGGATGCGAAAGAATGGCTGAGCAAAGTCGAGTGTCTCAATCGGCATGAACCATTTCCTTCCTCTCATCGTTAAGGAAATCGACCGGCAAAGGCTCTGGAGCCGCGCAACGGCTTTCTATCGTCTGATAGGCGCCAAATTTCGGCGCCCGTTCGATCGCGTCCATGACCTCGAAAACGTGGTAGGCGAGCGCTCCACTTGCACGGGGTTGGCGGCCTTCTTGCGCCGCCAGGGCCAGATCCAAAAGGCCGAGCCCGCGGCTGTCTTCATTGAATCCATGTTTGTTTTCGACCACTTGCCAGTCCTCGCGACCTGTTGGACGGGGCTGATGAGACCAGCGCGAGGTGTCCCGTGTCTTCAACCAGACATCCCCCTGAAAGATATTGGCACCATGAACCGGGTCAGGGTCAGGGATGCTGATGGTGCCGTTTTCACCGTAGATCTCGAACCGCGGAGTTTCGCTGTCCCAGACGTCAAAGCTCATGGTCATCGACCCTATAGCTCCGGAAGAGAACTGCAGCAGGCTTAGGGAGTGCGTGTCGACCTCGACGTCCATCCATTCGCCGTTGCGAGGGCCGTTTTCGATCATCCTTTTGTCGAAAGTGCATCGCGCCATTCCGGCGACCCGGTCAACGGGACCAAGGCAGCAAATCATTGCGGTCAGGTAGTATGGCCCAAGGTCCAGCAAGGGCCCGCCACCGGCCTGGTAGTAGAAATCCGGGTTGGGATGGTGGCGCTCCGTCCCGTGGGTCCCGACATGGGCAAAAACCCCTGTCGGTTTGCCAATGGCACCCTCGTCGATCAAGCGCCGAACGGTCTGCCAGCGACCGCCCAGAAATGTGTCGGGTGCGCAACCGACCAGTAACCCATTTTCAGAGGCCATGTGCAGGATCGCTTTACCATCCGTTCGATTCATAACCAGCGGCTTCTCGGAATAGACGTGCTTGCCCGCCTCCAACGCGCGCAGGCTGATTTCGGCATGCGCCGCCGGAATTGTCAGATTCAGAACGCAGTCAATCGTCGGAACGTCAAACACTTCATCTGGCGTGCAGGCCTTGGCGATGCCGTATTGATCCGCCTTGGCGCGGCTTTCCGAAGGATCAAGGCTTGCGCAAGCTACGACCTCAACGTTTGAGAATTTGGATAGTGTTTTTAGATAAATATCACTGATACGACCACAGCCGATAAGGCCGACCCGGAAGGATTTCGATGTCTCACGTGTCATCATTCCTGTCTTCGTAGAGGGGTAAATAATTCGGAGGCATCGGCCCTTTGTTCCGACCGCCCTGCCCCATTTGCTCCCAAGCGTGGGCGAGTACTCCGACCGAGCGGGACAGGCAGAACAGCCCTCGTGACAAGGGCGCAGGAAAGCCAAGTTCGCAGAAGATCACAGCCGTCGCTCCGTCAATATTCATGGCAATTGGCCGACCGCCTCGTTGACGACCGAGTTCGGCTTGAACCTCTTCTCCGATATCGGCAAACCGGCCAGAAACTGTGCCTTCTGCCGCCGCATCACGAACAAGTTGCATCAATCGTGGTGCGCGTGGGTCGACAGGCTTGTGAAACCTGTGACCAAAGCCCGATACGATCTTGCCGTAGGTCTCGCGCCAACTGTCCAAGCCATCCCGAACAGCGTCATTCAGCGAACCTCCCGCATTCATGCGGGCGGCGATATCATAATACAGCTCAGCACATTGCTCTCCTGCACCTCCATGCACGTCGCCCAGCATGTTCACCGCAGTCGCCATTGCATTATTGAGACCTACCCCGCAGGTGGCAGCCATACGCGCAGCCGCGATCGAGGGGGCCTGCGGACCGTGATCCACGCCTGCGACCAAAGCAGCCTCGAACAGGCGCGCCTGTGCGTCGCTCGGCAGATCGCCCCGAACCATCAGCCAGATCATCTGCGGGAAAGATACGTTCCCGATCAGGTCCTCTATGGCGTTGCCACGAAAAGCGATCTGACCGGGCTTCATGTCGATGATGGAGGTACGCCACCATTGGCGGATAGCTTGCTCGTCGTTTGTCATACCGTTGCACCTCTAAACTCGCGCATGCGCTGCTGACGAAGTGAATCGAAAACGCTTTGAAGACGACTGATTGAGGCGGTGCAGCCGGTGAAGATTTCAAAAGACGCTGCAGCCTGATGAACTGCCATTCCAGCACCATTCATCACTTTTAACCCAGTTGTGCGGGCGCTTCTCAGAAGGTGTGTCTCGAGCGGGAAATATACTATATCTGCCACCCAAGCATCCGGCCGCAACAATGATGGATCAATCACCGACCCGGGGTACTTATCCATCCCGAGCGGTGTTGCATTGACCACTCCGTCCACAAATTTGACCCGTTCCAACGAAATCGAGGGGGAACCCTGAAGCTTTGCAAAAGGGCGCAAGACCTTTAGTCGACTGACCAGCGCCTGCGCTCGGTGGAAGTCAGGATCGATGATCTCCAGGTTTCGAACACCTGAATCAAGCAAAGCCAAAGAGACTGCACTGCCCGCGCCTCCAGCACCAAACATGAGAACCGTTTCAGTCTTCGATGATCCCAAAAAATCTCCGAAGGCACTGTGGAAACCTATGTAGTCGGTGTTGTGGCCAACCATTCGGTCGTCACAAAAAACCACCGCGTTTACAGCTTGAAGCTCCTCAGCGGTTTTGGAAAGCTCATCGAGATGATCAATGACTGATGCTTTGTAGGGGTGTGTTACGTTGACCGCCGCACAGCCTAATTCAACTGAATAATGCAATAAATCAGCGACCGACATTCCACGAAATGGCTCTTTTGCCGTGTCGATCCTACCGTAGCTCAGATCGATACCCTGCGCCCGGCCCTCCGCCTCGTGCATCTCAGGCGTCATGGAGCCAGAAATCCCTTGTCCGATTAGTGCGGCCTTCATATTAGGTTGTTCCTTCCGCCACGTGGTGTCGCGTTTGCGCCGCTAATCGAAACGCAGCGTTACGCGCGCCATAGCCGGCGTAACCAGTTCGGCGCTCAACAATTTCAAAGAAAAAGCCGTTAAAGATGGGGCGACTGTAGATCTGAAAATACTCGGCACCCGCCGCCTGGTCGTAGAGTATGTTATCCCTGCGCATTTGGGCGATCAGGTCTTCACTTAACCCGAATGTCGCTTGCAGATCAGCGTAGTAGTTTTCTGGGATGGACAGACTGGGAAAGCCGGACTTCCGCAATTGGGCCGAGGTTTCAAATATGTCGTCCGACTGGAAGGCGATGTGCTGAACACCGGCGCCAAAACCGTCTTCAAGGAATGAAGCCGCCAGTGTTCGACGCCCAACTGCTCCATTCAGGTTTAATCGCACTTCGCCCTCGGGGCTTTCGATGGCTTGGCTTTGCACAACACCCGACGGGTCGGCAACGTTCACGATCGGGGATTTTGCCATCTCAAAAGTCGAAATGTAATAGAGCAGCCAGCTTTGCATCTCATCGTTACGCATCGTCTGTGCCAGATGGTCGATGCGGCGCAGACCGGCGGGCTGGATCGCTTTGGTCTTGGCGACTGGCTCGAACTCGATGTCCCAAACCCGATGCAGATCGGATTTCTCATCTATGAAATGGACAACATTGCCACCAACACCTCGGATGGCCGGGATGTCCAGTTCCCCGGTCCCTACCGGCTGTGAGAAATTCGGCGCGCCCAACGCGGTCGCTCGCTGAACCGTCTGATCCGCATCTTTGACACGCAACCCCATATCACAAACGGAGGGGCCGTGACCCAGAAACGCCGAATGGGCAAATCCTTCCTTTTCGGTATTCACGACGATGTTTATCGCGCCCTGCCGCCATAGCTCGACGGACTTGCTTACGTGTTTTCGCTCCATTCGAAAACACATTGCTGACAGCATATCTGCCAGCTGCGCACCGCTTGTTTCGTCGGCTGTAAATTCGACGAACTCGAAGCCTGACGCATAGACGCGTTCCGGCAGGTCCGGGGTGCCGAAATCGGTTCCCGGCTCGGTCCGTGATACCTCATCCAAGAGGTTCACCAGCGACCTGTAGCTGTCTCGGGCCAGTGTTCGGCCACCGGGTTGAGGAGCTGCTTCGTTGACGCGCGCAATGGACCAAGGCCCCTTGTACCCGGCGCGGGACAACACGCGTACAAAGCCCGCAAGGTTCAGCGACCCAAGCCCCGGCAGAAGCCCAAAGTGCCGCTTGAGCCGACGTATATCCATCTCGAACCGGGGTGCATCGGACAGTTGTACATGGAACAGCCGCTCGCCGGGAATGTCCCGAAGGCGGGCTGGTTTGGACCGGTCGGCAAGCGAGAAGAAGGAGTTCAAGGCTAACCCGAAATGAGGGCTGTCAATCGCTTCAACGACGCCTAACGCCTGCTCATCCGAGTGAATAAGATCCGACCAAGGCAAGCCCATGTAGGCCAGACGCATCCCCATCTCTTTCGCGATCTCGGTCGCCTCGCCAAGATCTGCGATTACCTGTTCTTCGGTCGCGGCGACATCGACCTCGAAGGCAGACCCGATAAGCAGCAATTCCGTTCCCAACTCGCTCATCAGGTCGAGTTTGCGTTTCAGTCGATCAAAGGCGCGCTCCCGTCCGGCATCGGGCTGGCCTTCAAGGTTATGGAAGGGTTGTAGCAGGCAAATCTTCAGGCCGAGGTCCGATGCAATCTCGCGGACTTGTGACGGCGGTCCGTCAAAAGCGGTCAAATCCGGTTCGTGTAATTCGACACCCCCGAATCCCGCGTCAGCGATGGCGCTCAGTTTTTCGGCCAGATCACCGGGGATCGACGTTGTCGAAACCGACAGGCACATTATCCCTGATATCCAAACATACGCGGCAACCACAGGACCAGATCCGGCATCAGCATCATTATCACCAAGGCGAAGATGAGAACCGCGAGGAAGGCCCAGATTTCGGAGATGATTTCGCGCAGCGGAATGTCCGTCACGGCGTTGATCACAAAGAGTAGAATGCCATAGGGCGGCGTGATCAAACCGATCATTGAGTTCACGACGACCAGCACTCCGAAATGCACCAGATCAATCCCGAGCGCTTCGCAGGTTGGAATGAACAGGGGCACGATCACCAGGATGATCGTTGTTGCGTCTAACACGCATCCCAGCGCGAGGATCAGCAGGTTTACGAGGATCAGGAACACAATCGGGCTGACATCAGAACCCTCCAGCAGCGCCGAGATAGACTGCGGTATTTGCTCCTGAATAACGATGAAGTTCAGAATGAACGCGCCCCCAATGACCACCCCGACGGCTGCGGAAGAGCGCGCGCTGTCGACGAACACTTGATAAAGGCCACGGAAGGTCAGCGCGCGGTAGAACAACGCTGCCAGAAGCAGGGCGTAGAATGCAGCCACTGCTGCGGCCTCGGTTGGAGTGGTGACGCCGCCATATATGCCGTATAGCAGGATTGCGGGCATCAGCAGTGCCGGAAACGCGTTTGCGGTTTTAGCCGGCAATTCGCGCAGTGGAACAGGTTCTTCCAATGCAAAGTTCCGCTTTCCGGCCAGATAATAGTTCATCGCCATGAGGACGACGCCCATGATCAGGCCCGGAAGAATACCGGCCAGGAACAGCGACCCGATAGAGGCCTTGGAAACGAGCGCGTACAAAACCATCGGGATCGAGGGCGGAATGATCGGGCCAATCGTCGCCGACGCCGCCGTGATCGCGGCTGCGTAACCTCGGCTGTAGCGGCCATCTTTAGTCATCATTTCAATGATAATCTTGCCGATCCCCGCGGCATCCGCGACGGCCGAGCCGGACATACCCGAAAAGATCAGAGACGCTACCACGTTGACGTGCCCGAGACCGCCCTTGAACCGACCAACAGCGGCGACGCAGAAGTTCAGCAGACGGTCCGTGATCGAGCCCGCGTTCATGATATTGGCGGCGACGATGAACAAAGGCACGGCAAGCAGGATCGTGCTTTTGTAGAAGCCCTGCAGGATCTTCTCGCCTGCGAGTGCTACGTCCAGTCCGGCTGTGCCCAGATACACCAATGAGGCCAAGAGGATGGAATAGCCGATAGGTGTCCCGATGCCTGCCAGAAGAAAGAGAGCGAGCAGGCAGGAAAGAAGTTCAAAACTCATTTCTTAACTTCCTCGTCCTCTTCGACGTCGACACGGGGATGGTCGTCAACCACGTTGTACCCAACAACCAGTTCCAACTCTGTCTTTGGGGGGCCATTGCGCATGACGTCGAAGAATAGCCACGCGTAGCGCGCTGCGACGACCAGCATGAATACCGCGTAAATCGAGAATACTGTGCGCAAAGGTATCTTCTCGCCGGAAAACGGATTGCGGACAGTCGATGTCTTGCGGATTTTCATCCAATCGATGTAGTCCCACGTCGGAAGGAAGCTGTAGAGCATACCGACCACGATCGCTGCGGCCGCCAGCATCGCAAAGACCTGCCGCACGCGCATCGGCACGGAAAGGTAGATGATGTCGAACTTCACGTGATCCCGTTCGCGCACTATGAAAGCGCAACTGAAGAAGATCACCCAAACCCACAGAATGCCGATGAGTTCAAGCGTCCATCCGGCGGGGGTAAAGAAGTAGCGCAAGAGTATTTGCAATAGGAAAATCAGGAAGATTGCCGCCAGCATCCCGCCGGCAATCGCTTCGGTCAGTCGGGAGAACCCCTTTATGAAGGCTTTCATTATGGTTCTCCCTCCCTTGTCTTACTGGGCTCAGTTGCCCAAAGCGTTGATCTGATCCAGAACGCCTTCGGGCCATGAGCCAGCGAATTCGCTGTCCAGATACATAGACTGTACCTGATCGCGGAACGCGGCGAGATCGGGTTCGTAGATCTCCATTCCTTGCTCTTTCAGAAAACTGACAAGATCCTCTTCTTTCTGAAGTTGCTTCTGACGGCCTGATTCAGCTGCTGCGTCCGCAGCTTCCTGAACCTTGGCTTGCTGTTCCGGCGTCAACCCGTCCCAAACTTCTTTGCCAATGGCGATATAGTTCAAGTCGACCAAGTGAGATGTCAGGATGATCTGATTGGTCACTTCGTAAAACTTGGCATCAACCACGGTCGGCAATGGGTTGTCCTGACCGTCAACGGCACCGGTCGACAGAGCTGTGTAAACCTCTGAGAACGCCATTGGTGTCGGGGCGGCACCCAGCGCTTTTCCAAGGAACTGCCACGCATCTGTGCCCGGCATCCGCAGGTTCACACCCTCCAGATCAGCCGGAGTGCTGACGGTTAGTTCATCCTTGGGTTGGCGCAGGTTCACCTGTCGACGGCCCAGATACATGACCGACAGCAGTTTGACGCCCAGTTCTTCTTCGGCCTTTTGCTTGAAGGCATCCATCAAGGGATCGTTGAAGACAGCCACCTGATGCGCGGCGTCCTGGTGGACATAGCCTGCTGTAAAGATCGAAAACTCGGGGAAGAACTGTGCCAGTTCCTGCGCCGAGGTGATCGACATTTCCAGGTTACCCCGACTGATGGCGTCCAGCTCAGTACCCTGAGCGAAAATGGTGCCGTTATAGCTGGGCTCATAACTTGCGAAATCAGCGACCATGGGCGCGAAAACCTCGGCCATGGCGACCGAGCGCTGATCGGTCTCCGATCCTGATGTTGCGAGGCGAAGTTGCACTTTGTCTTCCGCCAGCGCACCACTTGTTGCGCTAAACAGAACACCGGTTGCGACCAGGGCTGATACAGCAGCCCGGCGGGTAAGTTTGGTAATCACTTTGCTCCTCCCTGAGACATCATGATGCTTCTTTTTTGCGATTCAGAGTTTTGACCTATTTTGGACATTTTGCAAGATGTTTTGCAAAATATCTGATATTTTAGACTGCCGTCATACCTGCCATTGGTGTTTTTTGTAAGTTTTTGATCTTGACCGTATCACCTGTTCTGCAGGAATTCTGAATAGCTTCAATAACTTGAAGCGTTCTGAAACCTTCCCATCCAGACACAATCGGTTCTGCTTCGTTCCGAGCTACTTCAACAAAGTGCCTGAGTTGATTGACCAGAGGGTCAGACGCACCCTTCTTCAGCGCGGTTGATGAGATTGGCGTCCACCAATCCCTTTGCTCTCTCTGGTAACTCCACAGGCGAAGATCGGGAACGGACAACGAACCATGAGAACCACCTATCATGTAGCTACTCTCAGTGGTTGAAGGATAGATTGGATATTCCTGAGACGTCATCTCCCAGCTCCATGGGGCAACGATGCTGTCGGACACACTTATGGTTCCTATCGCCCCGCTTTCGAACGTCAACAGAGCACCGGCAACATCTTCGTTGTCGTAACCCCGCTGCGAAGCAGCCGACTGAGCCTGTACAGTCATAACTTCTCCGGCCAAGTACCGCAGCAGATCAACATCGTGGACAAGATTGACCGAGATGGGCCCTGCACCGGGTTTCTTTCTCCAAGGCGCAGCATCAAAATACTCGTCTGGCTTATAGAACCAGCAATTCGCATGGACAGCGCGCACATCTCCAATCTTCCCATCGACAATGGCTTCCTTAGCCGACCGGATCAGAGGATTGTGTCGACGATGATGTCCGACCATCAGTGGCACATTGGCCTTCTCCGCTGCTTGAACAAGCTCAAGTGCAGCGGTGGCTTCCACGGCGATCGGCTTTTCGACAAGAACGGGACAACCATGTCGAACACACGTGAGGCCTTGTTCGACATGAAGCGTGGTCGGGGTCGCCAGAACAGCTCCGTCTGGCGTCTGATTTGCAAACATTTCCTCGAGGGTTTCGTAACATGCAACCGCATGCTCAACGGCGTAAGCACGGCCTTCATCGCTGGGGTCGACCACCGCGACGAGATCAACATGGCGCAACGCTCGGATAGCATCTGCGTGGCGGCGTCCAACAAGGCCGATGCCGACAATGGCAATGCGAAAGTTCTTAGACACTTTGCTTCCTTCCGGAGGGTCCGGAAAATCCCGAAACCGATGATTGCGATCGGGCTGCTTTGCCCAACTTGGCCACGACCGTATTGGGGTTTTCGCGATTCCGCAATAATGTATGGTATTTTTATTTTTACCATACATCAGTTTGGATTGCTGATGTCTCTGAAAAATGCTAATTGAACGAGGAAACTGATAATATCGGGTGAAACGCATGGCGAAACAGCCGTCTACGATAGGTGCAAGCACCTATCAGCGCATCAAGCGGGACATCATCTTCGGGGAGTTGCAGCCCGGCTCCAAACTGAAGCTGGACGCCTTGAAGGAACGCTACTCTGCAAGCCTTTCGACACTTCGTGAAACGCTGAACAGGCTCGCCAGCGACGGATTTGTCGAAGCTCCTGAGCAACGGGGGTTCCTGGTTACACCGGTCTCCCGTGAAGACCTGATCGAGATATCAGAGCTGCGTGTCCTGTTGGAATGCCACGCGTTGGAGTTATCCATCGAGAATGGTGACACGGATTGGGAGGGGAACCTCGTCGCCGCGCATCATAAGCTGCATTTGATGGAGCAACGGCTTCTCAAAGGAGATGACTCTGAGAAAGAAACCTGGAAGAGGTACGACTCGGAGTTTCATCAAGCAATGATAGCAGCCTGCAACTCCAAGAATCTTCTATCCCTTCACTCAATCATCTATGACAAATATCTTCGCTACCAGATGCTCGTACTGACCTATCGAGGTGAGGTAGCAGCCAAAGAACACAAACACATGTTCGATGCCGCATTGGCCAGAGACGCGAATATGGCCAAGAAACTGTTGGAAGATCACATCCGAAACGGCCTCGCCCACACGTTGGAGGCTATGTAGGCCATTCCGCCGTGCCGCAATTGCGGCGGCCTCCAACTCGGAGCAACGCGGTGATGTCCAATATCTTTTGATCGAATTCGCCAGTCAGGGTACCGCCACGACAATTGAGCTTTCAGCTTACCCCTCGAAGGTCGCGGCACCCGTATTTTACAGAGTGTTAATGTGTGGGGTTTGTGTCCAAGACGGACCTCCGCTACCATCATCCAGAAAATTTTTTTTTGAATGAACCCTTCGTGGGCGAACTGGACCTTGGCCTAGAATAAACCTCTTTCAAATCTGTCTTTGGACGACGATCAAATCTGAGCTCGTCAGTTAGCAGCCGTGACTGGGAAGCCCGCCGAGATTTCGAAAGCCGCCGCTTTGAGTTTGTGAGGCTAGAAACCGCTAATACGCTCGATAAGCCAATACATCGACACGGAACCGATGCCATAGGCGGCGACAACTGTTGCCCTTTGGTTGATCGGAAACGCAATCACACGCCAGATCATCAAAGAAAGCGCCAAGGCTGTGATGAAAAACAGCTGACCGGCTTCAACGCCCAGATTGAACGCAAGCAATGCTGCGGGGATGTCGTTTGGCGGCAGACCAATATCGGCCAATGCCCCAGCAAAACCAAGACCGTGTAAAAGCCCGAATCCGAAACAGACGATCCAGGGTTTTTGACTTGAAAGCCGGAACCGTCCTTCACCGCCTTTGACAATCTCCATCGCCAGAAAAACGATCGACAAGGCGATGACGGCCTCAACTGGTGGGCCGGGAACGTTCAGAACGCCAAAGGTTGCAAGCGCCAATGTTATCGAATGCGCAAGCGTGAATGCTGTTACAGCTCCGACCAACCTCCACGGATCGCGAACCAAAATGAACAGCGCTAAGACAAAAAGCAGATGGTCCCAGCCTTCCAGTATGTGCTCGAACCCCAACTGGAAATAGGCGACAAATACTGACGATGTCGTCTGTTCAGATGGAATGTCCTGAACCGCGGCATCTGGCGTGAAACGAAGCGTCGCGGGCTCGGATTCTAGTGGGTGCAAACGGACCAAAACATCGTTTTGCTGAGCCTCAAGGCCCTCGATGGCGATGGGTTGGCCCGCGATCGTTGCGTCGCACTCGGCAACCCAGGATGAAACCCATGCTCGCCCGTCGAAAGCCGGGTCAGGCCCACGTGCAGGAGCGCATCCATCCGGCAAAACAGCATCAATCGCCATTGGCTGACCACTCACATCTGGCTTCCGCCAATGAACGCTCCACGTACCTGGCCCGATTTGACGCATGTCCAGGTATCCCGGATCAAGCGCATGCGCTGCCACGTTACCTACGGGCCAAGCGAACAGAAGCGCAAGCACTATGCAGATCAAAGCCCTCATTCGGTCGCGCCTGACAGGTCGGGCACCACAATCTTGTACGTACCCGCAAGAGCTTCATACTGCGCTTGCGCCAGATCTTCACTCATGGCGCGACGCCAATCCCGTAAAACCGCATCGTGAATGTCTGACAAAGCCGGCGTTTGGCTGGGCTCAATGGCGGTCACCTGAACAAGGTGAACCCCGTAACCTGACCGGATCGGACCGACCCACTGGCCAGCTTCGAGCTCTAACAGAGCGTCGGAAAATCCACCTCCAAAGACCGAGTCCACCACTCTGGTCACGGTCAGGGGCATTGAGGTCGGCAAGAGTGTCGAAGCCCCGTATGCAGACATGTCTTGCCCCTCGTCTAGCGCAACCAGGGCCGCCTCAAGTTCTGCATCACTTGGCCGTTCGCCCAAAAAGACCTGATTGAACGCCACCTTGTCGGGGGTAGCATAGCGTTCAGGACTTTCTTCAAGAAACGCCTCTAGATCCTCATCTTCTGGAACCAATGATGTGGCGATCGCTTCTGTAAGAAAATCCATCTTCTGACTTAGACGAGACCTGATCACGCTATCCCCACGATCAAGGCCAAGTTTTCGTGCCTCCCGCACAAGTACCTCTTCGCGAATTGACGCGTTGACCAAGGCTTGCAGCTCAGCATTGTCGGGCGGGCGTTTCCACCGCGCTTCAAACTGAGTAGACAAAAGCGCGATATCGTCTTGGTCGAATGTTATCGTTTCAAGGTTTTCGACAGTCTGGTCGTTCGGCGCAACGATATGGAACCAAATGAAAATTGCTGCCCCAATCAAGAAAAAGTGGAACAGGGGTTCTTTCAAAAATCGCATGAAGTCTCCTGCGTAAAACGTGCTCTGGTTCTACGTACTGATGCTGGCATCAGCTGATCGGGTTTTGCAAGAAAATGAATGCTATGAGCATTGCAGAAGTTTCAAACGACCACCGAGGTAGCGGCGGCTACCTCGGCTTCGAAATCCGTGAAGCATGCAATTCACTCGGACGGCGTATACCAAATCGGCGAGGAATAAGCGCGTTCTTGATGCGTAAGAACCGCATCTTCGGGCAGGTCGATGCCATATCTCAGCTTGTCATACAGGATCCAACGCGGGGTTGGGATTTCCAGAGCGCGAACGTAATAAAATGCCCGGGCATTCGGATCGAAATCCGGGTCTGACCAAACGGTGACAAGTTCGGCGGTTCCGATTGTGTTGGTCCAACTGGCGGTGTCTACATCCACGGTGTTTCCAACGGCGGGGATTTTGCCGTTTTCGTCAGCTTCGCGGTTATCCGACCAGGCAACGTCATAAACCTTCTCTTGCAGCGTGCCTTCGGAATCCAGCCACCCTTTGATCACCTGCACGCGATCCAGATTGGCACCAACCGGGTCGCGCAATGCGGCGATCAGGAAGCTGGGTGCACCATCGCCCTCTCGCGGGCGCAAGTCCGAACCCATTGGCACACCTTTGGTGTAGCCCACATTCGCAAGGAAGCGGGTTTCAACATCGGCATCGCTGAAGTCCCAACCACCAAAGAACCGCAGGCCAATCCGCGGTCCCGTGGTTGCGTAAGTCTCGCGTCGCTTGAACGCATCGAAGATCGCGGAACGCGTATTCTCGGTCGCCCAAACAGCCGTATATCCGGACGCCACAAGAAGGTCGCCGGGAATTTCGCCTAGATCATTTGCAATGAAAGGATGTTTGATCCGAGATGCAGAAGGCTCGACACTGACGGACTTTCCAAAAAAGTTGTCTTCCTCGGCAGTGGCCAAAGACGTATGACTGTCCGTCGCCCCGCCCATACCGAACTTATAGGGGTTCACTCCGAACTTTTCTTCCAGCATCAAACCGCGCTTCAGGGCTTCGCGGGCGTATTCTCCGGCTAGCATATCATCGGTCTTCAACTCGGTAATATCGAGATTGCCAACGTCCCAGTTTTCATAGTCTGCAAATTCGTCATCCGGGCTCAGGAATGGGTGCGCTTCGCCATCACCTTTGATTTGAGTGACCTCATAGTGGGGTTCCCATTTTGCGCGGGCCGCAACGTATTCTTCGTCAACCTTGCCGCCGTGATACGTGTCTTCGGTAGGGAACATCCATCCGTTCGACAAGTTACCGTTATGGGCAAAGGCAACGGCGCGTCCCCCTGTTTTCTCCTGATACTCTTCAAGCCAAGCATAAAGCGACTTTGGGTCTGTGTCGCCGTAGGGTGGTTGCGTGACCGGAGGCACCATTTGCAAGGCCCGGATCGGCCCGTCACGCAGCATGACGTTTCGGTGCAGGTTGAATCCCTTGGGGACCGAGGTCCACTCGAACCCGATGAACGCCGTAAAATTACCCGGATCATTATGACGCTCGGCCGCCAAAACGATATGCTCCCAAGTGAAGGCAAAAGCGTCGGCGCCCGGGCTGTACGACTCAAGAAGAACTTCCGGCAGGGTCATTTGCGAAAAGTTTGTGATGATATCAAAGGCAGTTTTCCCCGCCTCTTCGCCGCCCGCTTTGTAACCTTCGTACCATTCCAGACCTTTTGGGTCAGCAAGAACACCGGGCTTGCCGGCTTGTAGATCCGGGGCAAACCCCATCAGGTCCGTGTGGTCAGTCAGAACCATCCAATCCAATGGTCGGGCCAGCCGTACAGCTTGGCCTGTCGAGGAAATGACCTGTTCGCCTTTTGCGAACCGCCACGCTTCGTCAGGCAACAAGGTGTTTCCAAAGGCACCGGCATCAAGGGACAATCCGGTGTGCAAGTGTGTGTCGCCCCAGAGGGGACGTTCCGGAAAGGTACGCTGCGCATAAGGGGAATACGGTTGATCAGAAAACAGGCCTTCAGCTGCCTGTTCGCTCGGAACGGCGTCAGCCAGACCGTTTGTTGGTGCCAAAAGCAACGATAGAATACAGATGGAAATTCGATTCATAGTGCCCCCCTAATGCAATAATTCATGGCGAAATCGCAGAGCTTTCAGTAGCTCTTTTTATATTCGATTTTGTTTATAACATACCTGGCCAACCCGTGTTAATTGATTTGTTCGTAAGGTCATTTTCGGTGCCGGCCATCAAGGTCGGAGGGCGTAGATCCAACGCTGGTCAGAAGCCCCAGAAGTGCAATCAGGCAGTCCGTTCCGGGCTTGGGTCTGCCAGCGGAGGGATTGGACAAACAAAGTTCCCTCCCGATACTGATCGGCAATTCCAAAACCAACCTACTCAGTTGACAATTCAGTTCCCAAAACGAAGTTGATCATAAACTGAGTTGCAGGGTCTGTTTCTTCCTCAGCAGCCAAAGCCTCAAACTGTTGATGTAAAACCGTTCGCCCCCAATCCCGCGTTCCAACAGCAATTTGGACGGCCAAGTCACTATTCCCGGTTAACGCCTCAGACAGGGTTCGTAAGGCTTCTGGTCTTAACCTTGGCTGCGTTGAACCGGCCTCGGTCAACGCGCGGATCAGCAATTTCTTGTCTTCTGACGCCCTTTGTGGATTCTGAAGCGCAAGGCCAATCGCTCTGATTGCAGATGTATTTTCAGCCTCTATCCCAGCTAGGGCCCATTCGTAGCCGTTGAAACCACCGGACTTCAAGGACTTGGCGAAGCCGGAGCGTACGACTGAACGCGCGTGAGGATCAGTTTGTAACCCCAGCAAACGAATTGCAGCCGACCTGTAGGCAAAGCGGTTCAAGTCATTCAACTCGCTCACAATCTGCTCTGTCGAATACCCGCCACCCAAGGGACGCACGCGTGCATACGGCGCAAGGCCGATTTCGACCAATGCCATGTTATGCAGCGCTTGATCCGGGTGCCACAGGTATTCAGCAAAGAACAAAACTCGCTCTGCGCTGTCTCTTTCTCCATAGGCCCACAGCCGACCCGTGGTTTGAAGTTTCTCAAAAAACGCAGTTCGGTCCGGGTTCATCGTGAATATGCGCTGCCATCCCCTTGAAAGACCACGGCCGGCGCTATCCCTGTAAGTCGGCCCATACGTGAGCAGAACGGTTCGCGTCGGATCGGCACGGAATGCTCTGCGCGTAACACTATCAATCAAAAAAGGGATTTCCGGCACAGCACTAAGACGTTCGGGACTTCCTTTAAGGATTTTGCGCGCTGTAAATCTGAATGGATTTTCTGTTGTCGGGCCAGCCAGCACAATGACTTCCGCCGATAGTATGTGATCCGCGATGGATGCGTCCGGCAGGTCTGTACAAACTACACAGGCATATGAAGCCCGAGGCGCAACCAGCCCGAGAATGCATATCAGAATTGCAAGATGCTTTCGCAGCATCGGGCATACAATCTTAATTATCCAGCTTTGAACTGCCATCGGTAAATACAGTTACCAAAAAAGATGGTGTGACGGAATGCTGTCGCATGTCTTTGGTCATCGCGTCGCCCGAGGCTATCGAAACTTCTACGGAAGCGTCACTTGCGGCACGGCGCGCGTAGCTTCACGGGTTTGTTCCGTCCCATCAGCTTTAATGCGGACAGTCAGCGTTTCCGATCCGCTGAAACGGTCGAAATAAGCAAAATCGAACCTGTCCAGCGCGCTCATGTCCTGACATTGAACGACATAGTCCGCCTGAAATTCAGCATGACTTTCGTCGGTCGGCGATCCGCTGGACGCACGGCCCGTATCGTTCTGATCCACAATCTGGTGCATTAGGATCACATTGGCAGAAGTCGTGAAGCATCCTGCTTCGAGCGGGACAACAAACAGGTCAAGCGGCTTGGACAGCTCGGACATCGCGATTGCAACTTTCGTGCGCTCATCGTCGTTGGAGATCGGAGCTTCGAACCCCACGACATCCACGGTTGGCACATTGAGTTTCAGGGAAAACCCGGTCTGGGACAAGACAACATCCAGTCGACCAGCATCACGGTGATCAGGCGTTGTAACTTGCGTCGCTTGCGCCGCAAGAGCTGCGGGGAGCAGGGACATGGCCAAAACAGCACACTTCATCAACCAAACCACCACAAACAGAATCACCGAGTTAATTCTAACGGGAAGCACCCGCCGCGCAATCGCAACCGCCCGCTCCGGCCCTACCAGATATGGGGAGGGTAGCGTCACTTAAACATAGATTCTAAACCTGACAATAAAACTCAGGTTGACATTGTTGACTATTTCAATCAGTTACTCCAAGGCAATACCAGCGGGGCATTCCCGCACGAGTAGATAAGAAAGCACCACTTCCATGACAAAATTGTTTGCTGCAGCCAGCTCTCTGACACTTTGTACAGCGACCGCTGCATTTGCCGCTGACGCGCCCGTGAAAACGGATGTGCTTGAAAACTACGCCAATATTGCCGAAGCGAAATTTGAAGACAGCCTCATTGCCGCGCAGCGTTTGCAAGCATCGGTCGATGCCCTGATTGCCGATCCGTCGGATGACACGTTGAACACAGCCCGTGCGGCATGGATCGCGGCGCGCGTACCCTATCAGCAAACCGAGGTTTATCGCTTTGGCAACGCCATCGTTGATGACTGGGAAGGCAAAGTGAATGCGTGGCCGCTGGATGAAGGTCTGATCGATTATGTGGATGCGGCCTATGGCGGCGCCACCGACGAGAACGAATTCGCCGTATTGAACGTCATCGCCAACCCGAGCTTCGAGTTGTCGGGCATGCCCATTGACGCGAGCGAAATTACCCCCGAACTGCTGAGCGAAACGCTGCACGAGGCCGATGGAATCGAAGCCAACGTGGCAACAGGCTATCATGCGATCGAGTTCCTGCTATGGGGGCAGGATATGAATGGCCACGGCGCAGGTGCAGGCAACCGCCCGGCCACCGACTATGCGAAAGGCGATGACTGCACCGGCCGCAATTGTGACCGTCGCGCCCAATATCTGAGTGCTGCTACCAATCTGTTGGTCACTGATCTTGCCTGGATGGCAGATCAGTGGAAGGAAGGCGGAGCAGCCCGCGCCGCCCTGATGGAGAACGAAGCCGCAGGCATCAGTGCGATCCTGACAGGCATGGGGTCACTGTCTTACGGTGAGCAGGCCGGTGAAAGGATGCGTCTGGGGCTTATGCTGAACGATCCAGAAGAAGAGCATGACTGCTTTTCGGACAACACCCATAACAGCCATTACTACGATGGCCTGGGTGTCCAGAACGTCTATCTGGGCAGCTACACACGCATCGACGGCACCCCGGTTTCGGGCGCGTCCCTGTCGGATCTGGTTGTCGCAACCGACCCGGCGCTGGATACCGAGATGAAGGCGAAACTGGCCAGAACCATGCAAGCATTGGGCAAGATCAAGTCGACCGCCGAAGCGGGGTTTGCCTATGATCAGATGCTGGAACGCGGCAACGAAGGTGGCGAAGCCCTGATCATGGGTGGCGTCAACGGTCTGGTCGATCAAACCAAAACCATAGAACGCATCGTGACAGCACTTGAACTGGACGGGATCGCGTTTGAAGGGTCCGACAGCCTGGATAACCCCAACGCCGTTTTCCAATAACCCCCGAGCGGGCCGGGAAGATCTGTTTCCCGGCCCATATCCCCACCTGATCGCCTGAAAAAACCGAGCCAACGACAATGATTGTCTGCCACTGCACCAACATCTCCGATCATGATATCCGCGCGACCATTGAATGGATGCGATCGGCGGACCCGTAGACAGTAATCACCCCCGGTAAAATCTATCATGCCCTTGGAAAGTCGGCGGATTGAGGCGGGTGCATGCCCCTTTTCCTAGCCACGATGCGGTCAAACGATAGTCTGGAATTACCGATGCAACTCCGCGCCTTGCGTGCCGGAGTAACACAGGAGAAAGCAGATGAAGGGCGATCCAAAGGTCATCGAATATCTCAACAAGTCTCTGCGGCATGAGCTGACCGCGGTAAGCCAGTATTGGCTGCATTATCGGCTGCAAGAGGATTGGGGTCTTGGCCACATGGCCAAGAAAAGCCGCGAGGAAAGCATCGAAGAGATGCAGCACGCGGACAAGCTGATCGAGCGGATCATCTTTTTGGAAGGCCACCCCAACCTGCAGAAACTGGACCCGCTGCGCATTGGGCAAACGCCCAAGGAAACACTGGAATGTGACCTTGCCGCCGAACTGGACGCGCGTGCACTTTATGCCGAAGCACGCGATCACTGCCGCGAAGTGGGCGACTATGTCTCAATGTCGCTTTTCGAAGGATTGATAGCGGATGAAGAAGGTCATATCGACTTCCTCGAAACGCAGCTCGACCTGTACGAAAGGATCGGCGAAGCAAATTATGCGCAACTCAACGCGTCAAAAATGGACGAAGGCGAGTAGCCTTTTTACGCTGTCGGTGGCCGCTTTTGCGGCCGCCCCTGCCCTGTCTGCGGATCTGAAGGATCTGCATCTGAACATCACCCCTCGAACCACGGATGAACGCGCCCGCATCGCCGTCGTCACAGCCCCACCGCAGGACTTCAGCGCACCGCAGCCGTTTGAAGAGCTCTCTGCCGGGGCCGCGACTGTACGAGTGCGCAATGACGCAGATGCGTTTTCACAGCCCTCTGGCAATCTGAGCTTCGATCAAGAGCTGGACTTCAAGGTCGGCAATGGGTTGTTCAAAAAAATCTGGGTCTCGTCGCCTTCCTCCACGCTGGCCTCTGACGGGTTGGGGCCGCTGTTTAACGCACGATCCTGCCAACGCTGCCATATCAAGGATGGACGCGGGCATACCCCGAACGGGCTTGAAGACAAGGCGATTTCCATGTTCCTTCGGATCTCGATCCCCGGAGCGCCAGAAGATGGCTATGCCGAGATCGCAGACTATGTCGCCACCCTTCCCGAGCCCACCTATGGCGGACAGATGCAGGATTTTGCACTAGCAGGGCATCCGGCGGAGTACCGGCTGGATATCTCGTACGAGGAAATCCCGATCGCGTTGTCAGGGGGTGAAACCGCGTCACTGCGCCGCCCAACCTACCGGGCAGCCGACCTTGGCTACGGGCCCCTGCACCCCGAGGCGATGCTAAGCCCACGGGTCGCCCCTCAGATGATCGGGCTTGGCCTGCTTGAGGGGATCCCAGTCGAAGATCTATTGGTCAACGCTGATCCTGAAGATGCGGATGGGGATGGCATTTCGGGTCGTCCCAACATCGTCTGGTCCTTGGAATATGGCGCACCGATGATGGGTCGGTTCGGGCATAAAGCGGGAATGCCGACGATCATGGAACAATCGGCTGCGGCATTTGCCGGGGATATTGGAATCTCCAGCCCACTTTATCCTGCCCCGCAAGGCGATTGCACCGAATTGCAGGTGAATTGCGTTGAAGCACCTCATGGCGACAATGATTTGCGCGGGTTCGAGATTGATCAGTTGGGCATGGACCTGGTGGCCTTCTACAGTCGCAATCTGGGGGTGCCCGGTCGCCGGGATGTAGACAGCCCCGAAGTGCTGCGCGGCAAGGAAGTATTTCACGCCACCGGTTGCGCTTCCTGCCACACGCCGTCGCATGTCACCCACCGCATGGACGACCGGCCCGAACATAGTTTTCAGCTGATCTGGCCCTATACCGATCTGCTGCTGCATGACATGGGCGACGGTCTGGCAGACAATCGCCCCGAGGCCCGCGCAACGGGCCGCGAATGGCGCACACCGCCCTTGTGGGGTGTCGGCCTGACTGAACGCGTCTCGGGCCACACTCAGTTCCTGCATGACGGGCGGGCGCGCAATCTGTTAGAGGCGATCCTATGGCATGGCGGCGAAGCACAAGCTGCACGCGATAGCGTGGTGTCGATGCCCAAACCGGACCGCGATGCCCTGATCCGTTTCCTGGAGAGCCTTTAAACATGCGTTACCTTCCTCTCCTCGCTGCGTTGATAATGCCCGTCGTGTCACTGGCACAAGATCGCGCCCCAATCCTGATGGATGTGACCGAAACGCATATCCTGCCTCGGTTCGACAAGCTGCCAGAGACAACAGGTGCTCTGGTCAGTGCCGCGTTGGTGGATTGCACCCCGACCTCACCCGGGCTGCGTGCCGCATACGATGACGCCTTTGACAGCTGGATTTCCGCCAGCCATCTGCGATTTGGCCCAACCGAGGTAGATGACCGCGCTTTCGCAATGGCTTTTTGGCCCGACACGAAAGGGTTCACCTCCAAGGCGCTGTCGCAACATATCGCCAGTAAGGATGAAGCGGTCCAAAGCCCCGAAGCTTATGCCGAGACGTCAATCGCAGGGCGCGGTTTCTTTGCCCTGGAACAGATGCTGTACGACCCTGCGTTTGCTGATCAGGGCGATGCAGAATACCGCTGTGCTCTGATTCAGGCTATCACGGCGGATATCAGTGCCAACGCACAAGCAATGGCCGAAGACTGGCTGAGCTATGCCCCAAACCTAACCCGACCCGGAGAGGACAGTCGCTATCGGACGCAGGATGAGGCGATGCAGGAGTTATTCAAAGCCCTGTCTACAGGTCTTGAGTTCACCGCCGAAACCCGGCTGGGTCGTCCATTGGGCACATTCGACCGCCCCCACCCCAACCGCGCAGAAGCACGCCGGTCCGAGCGGTCCCTGCACCACATAGAGCTCTCGCTGATCGCCCTGCGCGATCTGGCCGCCCGGCTGTACTTCGATTACCCCGAAATTGCAACCAATCTGGACGCTGCGTTTGCGCGCGCCATCGAGAAAGCCCAATCCATTGATGATCCCGCGTTGGCGGGTGTCGCTGATCCGCAAGCGCGGTTCCGCATCGAGGCCCTGCAACAATCCATTCGCGACATCCGTGCCATTGCCTTCACAGAACTTGGCCCGACACTGGGGATCAGCGCAGGTTTCAATTCGCTGGACGGAGATTGATCAGTGCCGTCACGCCGTCACTTCCTGGCCGGTCTGACCGCAGCCACTCTCTCGCCGATCCGCGGCTGGGCTTCGGTTGGGGCGCCCGACTTTCTGGCTGCAGGGCTGTTTCCCGATGGTTCACATAGGCTGGCGGGTCTGAATGAGCAGGGCGAAACCCTGTTCTCGGTGCCCTTGCCTGCGCGTGGGCATGCCGCCGCAGCGCATCCGTTCAAAGCACAGGCCGTAGCTTTTGCCCGTCGCCCCGGAACATTTGCCGTGGTGGTCGACTGCGCCACCGGCGCGCAGATTGCGCAACTCACCGTTCCTGAGGGCCGCCATTTCTATGGCCATGGCACCTTTTCACCCGATGGTACAACTTTCTTCGCGACCGAGAACAACTATGAGGCCGGAATAGGAGTCATAAGTGTCTGGAACGCGGACAGCTTTGTACGGATAGCAGAGTTTCCCTCGGGTGGCGTCGGACCGCATGACATGCGCTTGATGCCCGATAGGCAAACGCTGGTGATTGCCAATGGCGGGATCCAGACACATCCCGAAACCGGACGCACCAAACTGAACCTGCCGGTGATGGACCCCAATCTGACCTATCTGAGCCTTTCCGGCACTTTTCTTGAGCAGATTTCCTTGCCCCGATATCTACACAAGAACTCGATCCGGCATCTGGCCGTTCGACAAGACGGGCTGGTGGGCTTTGCGATGCAGTGGCAGGGCAGCACGTCTGAACACCCGCCGCTGCTGGGCCTGCACCGTCTCGGCGAAGCCCCGCGCCTGCTGTCGGCCCCCGACAAGGATCAAAGCATGCTCCAAGGCTATGCGGGGAGTGTCGCGTTTTCGGCGGACGGTACGGCCATTGCCATCACTTGCCCGCGCGGCAATGTACTACATCAGTTTGACGTCACCAACGGGACCTTTGCGAATGCCCATGCATTAGAGGATGTCTGCGGCTTGGGTGCAGGGTCAGACGGGTTGGTCTTTACCACCGGAACTGGCTTGTTTGGTACTTTGACCGGTTTGTCCCCTATGATCCGCGCCCACGCACACTGTCAGTGGGACAATCACCTGATACCGATCCGCCACCCTGAGTAAAACTCGGTTTTATTCGTCACTTAGTTTACACTTGGAAGAATCAAACTGCTGCCGTATTGGCGGGCGCGAAACTGGCACCCTTACGTTAAGGATCAACTTGATTGAAACAGACGCCCGATGCACCGCATTCCATCTACGGGATTGAGAAATGGGGCAAAGGCCTCATCGAGGTGACGGATCAGGGCGAGATCGGTCTGCGCAACCCCATGTCGCCAGAGACAGCAGCGATCAGCCTGCTGGGTATTATCAGCGATTTAGATGACCGTGGCATCAAAGCCCCCATGGTTCTGCGCGTGACCTCTTATTTGGAACATGAAATCGCGCATCTGAACGATAGCTTCCGCGAGGCCATCGCGCGTGTTGGGTACAAGGGATCCTATCGCGGCGTTTTCCCGATCAAGGTGAACCAGCAGGCACAGGTCGTCGACCGGATCGTCGAGTTCGGTAAGAAGTACAACTATGGCCTCGAGGCCGGGTCCAAGCCTGAACTGGTGGTAGCCCTTGCGCATCGACTGGCGTCTGAGGCGCTGATCGTCTGCAACGGTGTCAAAGATGCCGAGTTCATCCAGCTGGCGATCCTGTCTCGTAAGATTGGTTTCAACACAGTCATCGTTTTGGAAAGCCCGAAAGAGGCCGACACGGTGATCAAGGTCTACAACGAACTGGGCATCGAACCTCTGATCGGTGTCCGGGTCAAACTGACCAACCAGATCAGCGGCAAATGGGAAGAAAGCTCGGGCGACCGCTCGGCCTTTGGCATGAACACGGATCAACTGGTCGCTACGGTGGACAAGCTGCGCGACGCAGGGCTGTTGCATTGCCTAAAGCTGCAACACTCGCATCTGGGCAGCCAAGTTCAGGACGTCAACGATGTGCGCCGTGCTGTGGGCGAAGCCTGCCGGTACTACACCGAGTTGACCCGTGAAGGCGTGCCGCTGACCCATCTCGACCTCGGCGGCGGCATGGGAGTGGACTATACCGGCGAGAAGAAGGCCGCCGAAAACTCGATCAACTACACGGTCGAAGAATACTGCGCCAACGTCGTTGAAACCGTGGCCTATGCAATGGATGAGGCCGAAATCGACCACCCCACGTTGGTCACCGAAAGCGGGCGCGCAGTGGTGGCGACGTCCTCAATGCTGGTGTTCAACGTGCTGGAAAGCACATTGTATGATGCGCCAAACGGCCCCGAGGTTGAGCCCGATGATCACCACATGGTCTCGGACCTTGCTGCAGTGCGTGGATATCTCAGCAAAGATCGCCTGCAGGAATGCTGGAACGACGCCACCTTCTATCGCAACGAGTTGCGCGCCCTGTTCCGCCGTGGCTATGTCGACTTGCGGCAGATGGCGCGTGCCGAACGTATCTACCTGTCCCTGATGGCGCGTCTCAAGGCGCTTGCTGCCAGCGACGATCTGGAAACGGATGTGGATGATCAGCTTGAGAAAGTGGCCGATATCTACCACTGCAATTTTTCGCTGTTCCAATCCCTGCCCGACGTCTGGGCCATCGACCAGCTCCATCCAATCGTGCCGCTGCAGAGTCTTAACCGGACACCCGACCGCCGCGCGGTGCTGTCCGACATTACCTGCGACAGCGATGGCAAGATTGATCGGTTCATTTTGTCCGACGGCGTCTCGCCCAGCCTGCCGGTGCATTCTCTGCCCGAAGATCAGGAATACTTGATGGGTGTCTTCTTCGTCGGCGCCTATCAGGAAACGCTGGGCGACCTGCACAACCTGTTCGGCGACACAAACGTCGTCACCATCGACCTGCGCGCCGATGGCGGCTTTGACCTGCTGCACGAACAAGAAGGCGACACGATTTCCGAAGTCTTGTCTTATGTCGAGTTTGATCCGCAGGATTGCGTCGCCGCCTTCCGCAAAATGGTGGACGAGGCGATCTCGACCGGTACTTTGAAAGCCAAGGACCGCAAAACCCTGATGAGCGCCTATCGCGACTCGATCAACGGCTACACCTATTACGAATAATAAGGAGACGACCCAATGGGAAAAACACTGGTTGTCGGTGCAGGCGGCGTATCCCACGCAGCCGTGCACAAGATGGCGATGAACTCGGACATCTTTACCGAAATCACCCTGGCCAGCAGGACCAAGTCGAAATGCGACGCCATAGCCAAAGCGGTGAAAGAGTGTGTGGGTGTTGATATCGCCACCGCCGAACTGGACGCCTACAAGGTCGAAGACACAGTCAAGCTGATCAAGGACACCGGCGCGGAAATCCTCGTGAACCTCGCCCTGCCCTATCAGGATCTGGTCCTGATGGACGCCTGCCTTGAGGCCGGTATTCACTACCTCGACACCGCAAATTACGAGCCCGAGGATGAGGCCAAGTTCGAATACCATTGGCAATGGGCCTATCAGGAACGGTTCAAAGAGGCCGGCCTGACCGCCATCCTCGGTTCGGGCTTCGATCCAGGCGTGACCAGCGTGTTTGCCAAATGGCTGAAAAAACACAAACTGGACACGATCCGCCAGATCGACGTGCTGGACGCCAATGGCGGCTCGAACGATCAGGAATTCGCCACCAACTTCAACCCGGAAATCAACCTCCGCGAGGTTCTGGCCGAGGTGCGCCACTGGGAAGGTGGCGAGTGGAAACACTCC
Organism: Ruegeria sp. HKCCA5763; assembly: GCF_013034545.1. NCBI lineage: Bacteria > Pseudomonadati > Pseudomonadota > Alphaproteobacteria > Rhodobacterales > Roseobacteraceae > Ruegeria > Ruegeria sp. HKCCA5763. The sequence continues at coordinate 102,569 of NZ_WQGF01000009.1, read as the reverse complement.
CCCGCCATGACCCACAAGGTCGAGTTCGACTTTCCTGCCATCGGCCCCAAGAACATGTATCTGATGTATCACGAGGAACTGGAATCGCTTTCGACCCACTTCCCCGAGATCGAGCGTGCCCGCTTCTGGATGACCTTCGGCGACGCCTATATCACCCACGCAAAAGTGCTGGAAAACGTCGGCATGACCCGCATTGACCCTGTGATGCATGACGGCAAGGAAATCATCCCGATCCAGTTCCTGAAAACCCTGCTGCCCGACCCCGGCGATCTGGGCGCGGAAACCAAAGGCAAGGCCTGCATCGGCGATATCGCCACGGGTCAGGCCAAGGACGGCTCGGGCGAGAAAACCTTCTACATCTACAACATCTGCGACCACGAAGAATGCTACGCCGAGGTAGGATCACAAGCCGTCAGCTACACCACTGGCGTTCCCGCCATGATCGGTGCCGCCCAGGTACTAAAAGGCAACTGGCGTGAGCCGGGCGTGTGGAACATGGAACAACTCGACCCTGATGACTTCATGGATATGCTGAACGAACACGGTCTGCCATGGCAGGTCCACGAACTTGACCGCCCGGTCGAATTCTGACTAACCAGTGGGGATATCGCTCCCCTTCTTCTTGTTCACAAATACGGCGGGGGTCCGGGGGCAGAGCCCCCGGCCTCTCCACAACCCAGAGACGCCGGACATGCCCGACATGATGACCACGCAGGCCGGAGACGCCGGTGCCTTCCGCAATTTCGATCTCAGCCGTGTACCCACGCCTTGCTTTGTCGTCGATGAGAACGCTGTAGAACGCAATCTGCGTATCCTCGCGGATGTCGGCACAGGGTCCGGTGCACATGTCCTAAGCGCGCTAAAGGCGTTTTCGATGTTCTCGCTGGCTCCGTTGGTGCGCCAACACCTCGGCGGCACTTGCGCGTCCGGCATCTATGAGGCCCGCCTGGGTCGCGAGGAATATGGTGGCGAGGTTGCCACCTTCTGCGCGGGATACAAAGACGCCGACATAGATGAAATCCTGTCGCTTTCGGACCACATCATCTTTAACTCTCCGGCACAAAAGGACCGGTTTCTTGCCAGGGCTCAGGCTGCCAAGGTGCAAGTCGGTCTGCGCATCAACCCGGAACATTCCGAAGGCGAAATTCCAAAATACGATCCCTGCGCCCCCTGTTCGCGGCTTGGAACCCCAGTGAGTCAATTGACCACCGAGGCTTTGGCCGGTGTCGATGGCCTGCATATGCACACGCTCTGCGAACAAGGGTTCGAACCGCTTCAACGCACTTGGGAGGCCGTTCAACCCAAAATCGCCCCCTTTATGGGCCAACTCAAATGGCTGAACTTTGGCGGTGGCCATCATATCACCCGTGACGATTATGACCGCGAAGGGCTGGTTGCCTTCATCAAAGCCATCCGCGAGTCCCATGGCGTCGACGTCTACCTCGAGCCCGGTGAAGCCGTCGCGTTGGATGCGGGAATTCTGGTTGGGGAAATCCTCGACCTGCCGAAAAACGGCATGAACCTCGCAATTTCTGATATCTCAGCCACATGTCACATGCCCGACGTGATCGAAGCCCCCTATCGCCCCGCCCTGATGGACGAGGCCGAGGCGGGCCATACCTACCGCTTGGGTGGTCCCTCCTGTCTGGCCGGCGACGTGATCGGCGACTACACTTGGGACAAGCCATTGCAGATCGGTCAGCGGTTCGCCTTTCTTGATCAGGCCCATTATTCAATGGTCAAAACCAACACCTTCAACGGCGTTCCCCTGCCAACCATCGCCTTGTGGAACAGCGAAACGGACGAACTGAAAATCATCAAAAAGTTCGGCTATAACGACTTTAAGGACCGCCTCTCATGAGCATTTTCCTCGATAGTGAACTGACCGAAGCCGAGCGTACCGAGGACGCCCGTTTTCGCGTGATCCCGGTCCCGCTGGAACGCACCGTGTCTTACGGGTCAGGCACAGCCAAAGGCCCCGAGGCGATTATCGAAGCCAGCAACGAACTGGAACGTATCACCGGCCACGCGGAACCCTGTGTCGAAGGTATCTTCACCGAAGAGCCGCTGGATTGCGACGCTGCCCTGCCCAACATCATGGAACGCCTCGCCCAACGCACCGAAGCTGCCGTCCGAGCAGGCAAAGTGCCCGTAACATTGGGAGGCGAGCATTCCCTCAGCTACGGCGCAGTGATGGGCGTGGCGCGCGCGCTGAACCAACCCATCGGTATCGTTCAAATCGACGCTCATGCTGACCTACGCAACGCCTATCAGGGCGAAAAACACAGCCACGCCTCGGTCATGCATCTGCTGGCCGAGGAAGGCATCCGTTTGGCCCAGTTCGGCGTCCGCGCCTTTTCCACAGAAGAAGCCAAAAGCCGTCTGAAAAACCACGTCTTTCACGTGGATGCCGAGGAACTGGTCACCGGCAACATCCACGCAATCGACCTGCCCGAAGATTTCCCCGAGCTGGTCTATGTTAGTTTTGACGTGGACGGCCTGGATCCGTCACAGATGCCAGCGACCGGCACGCCAGTACCCGGCGGTCTGGGCTACTATCAGGCGCTTCGACTGGTCGAACACGCACTGAAGGGCCGCACATGCGTAGGTTTCGACGTGGTCGAACTGGCCCCGGACGGCAATGCCGCCTGGGACTTCACTGCCGCGCAGATCGTTTATCGCCTGATGGCGGCCTGCTAAGCGTCAGAGGTTTCGTTCAACTCCATATGCCCCTCGCCTTTGTTCAGGACACGGCGCAGCATGGGCTCGAAAAACTCCAACGGTTTGGTCGGATAATCCGGGTCGAACGCTTTCTGATCGTATTCGTGACAGAAATAGCGGCAGTCCTCCCAATAGGGGCTGTCGCGGTACTTGTCACGGGCGTTGCGGTCACCGCCGAGGTGATGGTTGTAATAATAGCCCTGAAACACACAGTGATGCTTGAGAATCCAGTAGGTCCGCTCGCTGACATAGGGCTTCATCATCGCCGCTGACAGCTCACCATGGTTGTAGGGTGACAGAATATCGCCAGTGTCGTGGATCAGGGCCGCGACCACCAACTCTTCATCTGCCCCGTCTTCATACGCGCGCGTCGCGGCCTGCAGGCTGTGTTGATAGCGGTTCACGGGATAGGGTGTCCATTCCTCGTCCAATGACCGTATGGCGTCGAGGATGCGGTCAGGCAATGCGGCATTATACGCTTCCTCATATTCCAATACGGCGTCCCAGTCGGCCTTGGTCGCTTCTTCAAAACTAGTCCAGGTCGGCTTGTGGCTTTTATCCAGCATGGTTGTTTCTCCGGCGTGTTTCCTGCCCCGCAGAATACAGCGAGTCTCCTACTCAAAAAAATGAATTGATTTTATCGCTTCGATGAAAAAATACTTTCAATATGCAAACCAAAGCTCTTGAGACTTTTCTATGTGTTGCTGAAACGGGTGGGTTCCACGCGGCGGCCCGAAAGCTGAACGTGACCCAGACAGCCGTTAGTGCCCGCATTCGCCTGATCGAGGAGGAAACCGGCAGACCGCTTTTCACACGTGGTGCCGGTGGCACGGCGCTGACTGGATTCGGGCAGCAATTCAAGCCTTATGCTGAGCAGATGCTGTCGCTATGGGCGTTTGCCTCGCGCGAATTACCTGATCAGACCCAAAGCCGCCCTGCGCTGCGCCTGGGTGGGCAACTCAGCATATGGGACCCATTGCTGGTGGACCTTGCCGTACGCTTTGAACAGCGCTTTGACAAGCTTCTACTGACGCTCAACTACGACCACGATCTGAACATGATCGAGGCAGTGGCAACTCATGTGCTGGATGCAGCCATCACGCATGAAAAGCCTGCGGACCGGCGGGTGACTTGGTGCGAATTGGAACCTGAGGCTTTGTCATTGGTGCAGACGCCACAGAAGCATACCGCCGAAGAGGATCTGGTTTTCGTCAATCTGGAGCTGGGCGAAGTCTATCAGGACCATGTCAGATCCGCCGCGCGACAGGCGTCTGGTCAGACCCTGTTTCTGGGCAATTGCATAATGGCGCTGCGTTATGTCCTAAAACGGGGCGGACGCGGCTATTTCCCCGATTACGTCATTTCAGACCATTTGAAATCTGGCAATCTGGAACGTGTTGCAGAAAGCGTTCCATTGCGGTTGCCAGTGTATTTGGTCACACGCAGTGACCAGCCGGACCTTGACGAGCTTCTGAGTTGCCTCACCGACCTGCGCGCCTAGGCGGGCGTGACCAACGTCTTGTCCGAACGTAGTCGCTTGCGCAGGATCGGACGCCCCGCGATCAACAGGAAGACACCGGAAATCAGCACCCCCATTATAGCCGGAAGATAGAGTAGGATCCAAAGCTTGGGGTCGTCGATAACAACAGGAGATACAAACCCGCGCACACCTTCGAGCAGCACCAGAATCGTGAACGCACCCAGGATTTGGGGCCAGAGTCCAAACCGCGAAAAGCTGCCCAGCATAAGTGTCGAATACCCTGCCAGGGCAACAGCGACACAAATGGCGATCCAGGAAAACCGCTGATGCAATTCTTCGACCAGCTTGCCCTCGCTATACCCTTCGGCGGCAGAAATCTCACTGCGGTTCTGAATCAGCTCAACGGTTGGGATAGCCTCAAGACTACGTTTGGCCATCGGGCTTGTACTGGTCAATTCGGAGATGTCGTATGACGCGTCCTGAAACAGGGTCGAAGATAACCGTCTGCCTTCTTTGGTCAGGCGCAGCGCCACGCCGTCAACCATAACAAGGTGAATGCCGATGTCATTGTTGACCAGATAGGCAGTGGCACTGGAGTAGCTGACCGCGTTTTCAGGATCGCGCCGGTCCGAGACAAATACCTCACGCAGTGTCCCGTCCAGATCGATCTGGCCGATATATACAGTAACATCTTCGGCCGGGTGCAGGAACTCGCCTTCGTTCAGCAACTGCGCCGTCACATCGCCAGCGACCTCTGCTTGCCGAATCTCCAATTGCTCGACCGAAGCGGGGCGCAGAAAAACACTGATTGCCGCCATCATCAGGCCGGTAATCGCCCCAAACAGAACGACGGCACGGGCTAACCTGCGAGGGCTGGAGCCCGTGGCCAGCATTACCGTCAACTCACTTTCCCGGCTCAGACGATTGGTGGCGTAAACAGCAGCAGCAAACACGGCCATGGGCATGACCGTGCGGATCAAAGTTGGCAGGGTCAGGGCAGTGAATTCCAGAAAAACCATCGCGGACTGACCACCGCTGATCACGCGGTCAAACAGGCTGACCGACCGGGTGATCCAGAAAACGCCGACTAGCACAAGGGTGAAAAAGCCAAACAGAATCAGCAATTGCCGCAGGAAATATCCATCAAAGCGCGACATGGGTCCTCGTGCGTGTGTTCGTTTGCACCGGACACTAGGGCATTCGGCGGTCAGAGGAAACAGGGATTGGTTGGCCAGAGGAACCCTGTTTGCGCTTTGGCTGAAGAAGTCCAAAGCATTGATCAGAACATAGAGCTTTGTGAAAAGGGCGCTTCGTGGCACATTTCGACGATTACTTGGAATGGAGTTTGACACATGGCCCTGTTTTTTTCCCGCCGCACCTATAACGCGCAAAAAAAGAAATTCACTTTCAAGCCCGCTGCAAAAACCAGATACGTTCACATCACGCAAAAAAGCCCGAGCGGTAAAATTCGCAAAGGCGGCATCGTCAAAAAGGCCAAATGGCTTGATCTTGTCCGCCAAGAGGGCGGAGATTCGGACGTCCTGATCTATGTCCATGGTTTCAACACCAGCCAGAAGAGTATGCTGGACCGGCTTGAAAAGATTGAAAACGGGGTAAGGGCCAACGGGTATCAGGGGGCCGTTGTGGCCTTTGACTGGCCAAGTGATGGGTCGATTCATGCGTATGACTCAGACCGCTCCGACGCCAAGGCAGTTGCCCCACACCTCGTGGGGGATGGAATTTTACCGCTGTTGGGGATGCCTTCTCGCCCAAGGGTTCACCTGATTGCACATTCCATGGGGGCTTTGGTCGTTCTGCGCGGTTTCTCGGATTTCGGGGATTCGGCTGGACCGGGAAACAAGATTTGGTCCGCGGGTCAGATCATGTTTGCGTCTGGCGATGTCGACGCAGAGTGGCTTGAAAAAGGCGCTTGGGGAGATCTGGTTCTCAAAAAGCGTAGCAAGCGATTCACCAACTATTACAGCAGCAGGGACAAGGTTTTGGCCCTGTCTGGCGGACTTGTGCATGGCGGGCGGCAACGCGTGGGTCGCGTTGGAATGCCAAAGCTGACCTCGAAAGGTCATTGGGACATTTATTGCAACGAGCAATACAAGCGCGACGTACCAAAGGCGCAGCGCAAAATGATGAAATCCCATCGCTGGTGGTTCGACAGCGACGGGTTTTATCAGGACCTTGCGCTGACGATCGGCGGGCATCCTGCAAAAACGATGCCTACTCGGCGGAAGACAAACATCGGAGACCAAGCACTGCTGGTCTGACCCCTCGGTCGCCTAGCTTTTATCCGTCGAAGCAAACTGTTTTCGCTAATGGTTAACAGTCCGTGGACGCCCCGTTGGCCACACGTTCATGTGGCAGCTGCATAACGGACCATGAAAAAGTGGCCAATTCACGCGCCACGCCTTTATTGAAACGGTTTCGACTGACGCGGGGATTTGGCGCCAACGCACAAGTCGTCAACACTGGAAGCCGCTGCACTGCACGCTCAAATACCAAAAAAAGCGACGCCGAATACGGCATCGCCACTTGGGCCGCTTGCTCCTTGGCAACTCTTCACCCAAAGAATTCCGAACTGTTTCAGGATTATCGGCAAATTTGGGCACAGAAACCGAAGCCAATCTCTCTTCCTGAAAATTCAGAATGACTTGAACCACATCGCAAGACGCGTCCCGGCGCGCTTCAGGTTGTCAGCAGTGTTTACACCTAAAAAACGTGCGAACCAATGGGCGTGCTCTGCACATTACCAAACCAAGTTCTTGCTGTGGTTTTTAATGGCAGGGGCAGCAGGGTTCGAACCCGCGACCTACGGTTTTGGAGACCGTCGCTCTACCAACTGAGCTATACCCCTGTGGTGAGCACCCAGATATGCCAGCCGCGCAGCGGACTCAAGAGGCTTTTTCAAATTCCGCTCCACTATCTGATCCGACAAACAAGTTGCGCAAAATGTGCAGTGCGCTAAGACAAGGTCCGGTCAACTAAAGGAAGCCCGAGTGAACCTCCGCAAGAAGATCGCAGACAGCGAAGTTGTGCTGAACTGGGTGGCACGTCGGATCGCCAGCTATATTCGATGGGTCAACCGCAACACGCGCTGGCAACGCATCGGGTATGAAGAACTGGACCAACTGGCTGAACAGGGAGAGCCGGTCATCGTTGTGCTGTGGCACCAGCGGCTGGCGCAGTCCCCGTATTTCTTTCCGCTGGACAAGGGCAGGATCTGTTCGATCACGTCCGCAGCCCGCGCCGGCAGCATGGTGGGCCGGGTGCAGGAACAGTTCGGCATGGACACAATCGCCATGTCCAGCCACAAGCGGCACGTGGCCCTGTCGCGTGAAGTGCTTGGTAAGATGAAGCAGGGTATTTCCATCGGTATTGCTGCTGATGGGCCGCGCGGACCAGAACGGGTGCTGTCGACTGTACCGCTGGTTTGGGCGCGCACCTCCGGCAAACGGGTGTTCGGCATCACCTTTTCTGCGAAACACGCGCGCGAGGCCGGTACATGGGACCGCCTGCTGATGCCACGCCCCTGGCGCAATGAAGGAGTGTTTTTGTGCCGCGAATGGACCGAAACGGTGCCTCGCAAAGCCAGCGAAGAAGAGTTTGAGGCCCTGCGCCTGAGCCTTGAGCAGCACATGAACGACATCACAGCCGAAGCCGACAGGATGGTCGGGCGCGAGCCTTGGTCGCCTGATGCCTAACCGCCCCTGAGGCGTTGCATCAGATAGACCTCGCTGCCCTCGGGGATTGGTTCCGTAAGCCCCGTGGCAATGACGCGCCCGTCAATCGCGATGGAGACCCCCGCATCGATGGGGGCTTGCAACTGCGGGTGGGCCTGAACCAACGCACGTAAAAGCTCGCCGGTGGTTTTGGCCTCGACCTCCACCACCTGTTGGCCCCCGGTCAATGACCGGAGGCCGGACCAAAGGTGAACCTCAACCATTGTCCTTGAGCGCGGCCAGAATGCGCGGCGGGGACATCGGCAGTTGCTTCATCCGAACGCCAGCGGCGTTGGACACCGCATTGGCGATGGCCGCCAGCGGCGGGACAATGCCCGTTTCGCCGACACCACGAACCCCAAACGGGTGGCCGGGGTTGGGCACTTCGACAATCACCGTGTCAATCATCGGCAGGTCGCTGGCAACGGGAATGCGATAGTCGAGGAAGATCGAGTTCTGCAAGCGCCCGTCCTCGCCATAGATGTACTCCTCGTTCAGAGCCCAACCGATGCCTTGTGCGGCTCCACCCTGGAATTGACCCTCAACATAGGTCGGGTGGATCGCTTTACCGGCGTCCTGAATGACCGTGTAACGGGTGATCGAGGTCTTGCCGGTTTCAGGATCGACTTCGGCATCGACAATATGAGTGCCAAAAGACACGCCCGCACCTTCCGGGGTGGCTTCAAAGTGGCCCGAGATCGGGCCGCCGGCTGAACCCATATCCGCAGTGATGTCGGCCAGCGGCATCGGATCGAAATCGCCTGCATTGGGCCCCGAAGGCACCGCGCAACCGTCTTCCCATTTCACTGCATCGACCGGGATGCCCCATTTGGCCGCCGCTCGTTCGCATAGCTTCTCGACCGCATGTTTTGCGGCTTTGATCGTAGCAAGACCCGAGGCATAGGTTACGCGCGAGCCGTGGCTCACGTCGTTGTAACCCAGTGTCGCGGTGTCGGCGACGGTGACACGGATGTTCTCATAGGCAATGCCCAGAACCTCGGCCGCCATCAGCGCCATCGACGCGCGCGACCCGCCAATGTCAGGCGTTCCGACCATCAGCTGGGCCGAGCCATCTTCGGACAAGGCCAAAGATACGCTGGTCTCACCACCATGGTTGAACCAGAACCCGCAGGAAATCCCCCGCCCCTGCCCCGGTTTCAGCGGTGCTGCGTAATGCGGATGCGCCTTGGCAGCCTCAAGCGTTTCGACCAGACCGATGCGTTCATAGGTCGGGCCATAGCTGGCCTTGGTACCCTCATGGGCGGCGTTTTTCAGGCGCACGTCGACGGGGTCGAGACCCAGCTTGTTGCACAGCTCATCGATGACCGATTCAACCGCAAACGCCCCCATCGGCGCGCCCGGTGCCCTGTAGGCCGCCTGCTTGGGCCGGTTCGACATCACGTCATAGCCAATTTGCTTAACGTTGGTCAGATTGTAGGGCGCAAAGGCACACATAGCGGTCATGTCGCCCGGTGCGCCGGGGAACGCCCCACCTTGCAGGCGGAACACGCCTTGTGCTGCCGAAATTGTACCGTCCTTCTTCATCCCGATCTTTACATCCATCGACGCAGAAGAGGTTGGGCCGGTTGCTCGGAATACCTCGGATCGCGTCATGACGATCTTGACCGGACGATTGGCCTTGCGGCTCAGCGCCAGTGCAACAGGCTCGATGAAAACGGTGGTCTTACCACCAAACCCGCCACCGATCTCGGACGCAGTCACCCGCAATTGCGAGGTTTCGATGCCCAGCAAAGCTGCACAGGTTTTCTGCGCGATCCAGTGGCCTTGCGTTGTGCACCACAGTTCGCCCTTGCCGTCATTACCCAGCATGCCCAGACAGGCGTGCGGTTCGATATAACCCTGGTGCGTCGCCTCGGTGACAAAGCTGTCTTCGATCACCAGATCGGCCTCGGCAAAACCTGCCTCGACATCTCCGTGACCGCTTTCGTGATAGCGCACGACGTTGGGGTGCATCCCTTCGGGTACGGAATAGTCTGCCGCGCCGTCGCGGATGATAGGTGCGTCCGAAGCCATTGCCTTGTCCACGTCGGTGACATGGGGCAGTACTTCGTATTCAACCTCGATCAGCTTGAGCGCATCACGGGCCGCCAGCGCAGACGTTGCCGCCACGGCCGCCACCGCGTGACCGTCATACAGAGCTTTCTCACCGGCCATGACGTTTTCCAGAACATTCCAGAACTCGCCTTCTAGCCCCGGCTTGAAGGGCACGTCGGCAAAATCCGCTCGGGTCACAACGGCTTTGACATCATTATGCGCCTCGGCCTTTGACGTATCGATGTTCACAATCCGTGCATGGGCGTGAGGGGAGCGCAGAACAGCGCCGTGCAACATTCCGGGCGCTGAGATATCCGCGCCGAACTTGGCGCGGCCTGTCACCTTGTCCAGACCGTCAGGACGGTTGGGGCGGGTGCCCACAAATGTGAAGTCTGATTTCCGATCGTCCAGAGCCATTACGACGCCTCCCGCATCTCAGCCGCCGTATCCATCACGGCGCGAATGATCTTGTCATACCCGGTGCAGCGGCACAGGTTGCCTGCCAGCCAATACCGGGTTTCCTCTTCGGTCGGGTTCGGGTTTTTCTCCAGCAGCGACTTTGCCGCCACCAGAATACCCGGAGTACAGATACCACACTGCAAAGCAGCGTATTCGATCATCTTCTTTTGCAGCGGATGCAGAACGTCGCCGTCTGCAATGCCTTCGACGGTTTCGATTTGCTTACCCTCGGCCTCGACGCCCAGCATCAGGCAGGAACAGACCAGACGGCCATCAACGGTGACGGAACACGCACCGCAATCTCCTGTACCGCAGCCCTCTTTCGCGCCGGTCAGGTTCAGCTTGTCGCGCAGACAATCCAGCAAGGTTTCGCGCGGGTCGCAGAGGTATTCAACGGCGTCCCCGTTCACGGTGGTGGATACGTGGAGCTTTCTCATGCGTTTTCTCCCTTTGCGCGGGCATAGGCAATTTTCGCAGCGCGCTTGGCCAGAACGCCAGCGACCTCGGTGCGGAATGCGATCGTGCCGCGTTTGTCGTCGATCGGGTTGCAGGCGGCAGAGGCGGCGGCCGCCAGCGCATCCAGCGCGGCATCGTCCAGCTTGCTGCCGACAAGGGCTTTCGCGCAATCCTCGACCAGCAGAACCGTGGGAGCGACCGCCCCCAGCGACACCCGAGCCTCGGTGATGGTATCCCCATCCAGACGCAAGCTGACACCTACACCAACCACGGCAATGTCCATTTCCGTACGCGGGATAAACCGCAGATATGCGTCGCCTGCATTCTCACCGCGCGCGGGAATGTTGACGGCGGAAACAACTTCACCCTTCGCCAGTGAGATCTTGCCGGGGCCGGTTGGGATATCCTCGACTGCAATCTCACGGGTGCCATCCGGACCAGTGACCGTGACAGTTACACCCGCTGCAACCATCGCTGGCACGGAATCAGCCGCCGGAGACCCGTTGCACAAGTTGCCGGTCAAAGTTGCACGCCCCTGCACCTGGGTGGATCCGATCAGGTCCATCGCCTCGACCACACCAGGCCAGTCCTTGCCCAGATCAGGATGCTCGCTCATCTCGGCGCCTGTAGTGGCCACACCCAGTGTCCAACTGCCATCGGCATTGCGAGTGATGTCGTGTACACCGTTGATTTTCTTGATGTCGATCAGCGTATCGGGTGTCACCAGTTCCGAGCGCAACTGCACCAAAACATCGGTGCCACCCGCCAGAAACCGTGTAATACCCGTCGCATTCGCGGCCAGAGCCGAAGCTTCGGCAAAGCTGGCGGGGCTGTGATAATCCATGAAGCTACCTCGTACCTGTTGGTCAGGAATATCTGGGTTCCGGGCGACGTTAATTCACCCCTCGCCCGGCGTCTATGGGCCGAGCGACTAAAATTAGCGCTCCAAATGTCACGTAAGGTTAGGGTTCACAGATCGATTTCGATCACCCCATCGGCTTCTGCTGCGCGGCTTTGGCACAGGATCATGGCCCCTTCGCGCTGTTTCTTTGATAAAACGAAATCTCGGTGTTCGACCTCACCCGAGATAACACCGCATTTACAGACGCCGCAGATGCCGTCTGCGCATTTCACATCCACATGAAAACCCGCCTCGTTCAAAACCTGCGCCGCATCCTTGTCTGCGGGCACGGTCAGCGTTTTCCCGGACCGTGCCAGTCTGAGCTTAAACGGTTGGTTCTCATATTCGGGTTGTTCGGGAACCGAAAAGTATTCTAGATGCCGGGCCTCTTCGGGGAAGCCTTGCTGTTCTGCCGCTTGCATTACCCCATCCATGAAGCGATCTGGCCCGCAGGTGTAGACATGCCAACCCTCCTTGTACCCAGACAGGACCGCATCCAAATGGGCGCGGGTACCTTCATCTGAGAAATGATAATGCACGTGATCTGCCCACGGCATCGCAGCCAGATCCTCCAGATACCCCGCCCCGCCCCGCGTGCTAGCCGAGTAATGCAACTCGAACTCTCGACCCAAGGCGTGCAGGCGATGGGCAAAGGCGATCATCGGAGTGATGCCGATACCACCGCCCATCAGGAAGGTCTTGGTAGCCGTTTCGTCCAGTTCGAAATGGTTAATGGGTTTTGAAATGAAAACCTTGCGCCCCTCAGAGAAGATACGGTGCAGCAACGCCGAACCACCGCGCCCCTCATCCTCGCGCAGCACGCCGATCTGATAGGTCGACCTGTCTGACGGATCGCCGGACATCGAATATTGCCGCAGGTATTCCGGTGCGACCAATACGTCCAGATGTGCGCCCGCTGTCCATCCCGGCAGGGGCGCACCGTCCAGCGTTGAGAATTCATACTTCGTTACATCAGCAGTCATCTTATCGACCTTGGTCACGGCAACCCGCATCACCGGTGCATCACCGCTGATCTGATAGCGGTGGATGACCGACATATCCCCGCTGGCCTTGCGCGACTTGTATTCATCGGTTGTCACCATGGCCTCATAGGCCGCAATCCCGGCCTCTCGATCCATAGCAAAGGGATAGGGCCAAGGATGCGGGGCCAGATAGGCGGGATAGACAGCCAGCGTCTGATCTTCGTATTTCAGGTCCAGATCCGTTTGCAGGTCACGCCGGTTCAACGGGTGCGTTGTGGGGCGATAGGAACCGTCCGGCTGCAGCTCGATATCCCACCACCATTTCTTGATGTCGTTCAGACCGCCATTGCCGACCGCATCGTCCAGCTTGGCCAATGCAGGCGCGGCAGAGGGGATGTTCATCGCGGCCCAGCGGAACGGCCGTTCCTTGAAGATGCCTTCAAGGTTCCACGGGCAGGTTTTCATGCACCGCCCACACATCGCCCCTCCCGGTGTTGTCACACGATAGGTCGCACATTTCTGACTGTCGGATTTCCAGATTTCATAGCCGTTGAACATCAGCTTCGGCCCGGCCGTGATCGCACCCGACGGACATTCGCGCGCGCATTTGTTGCAAGACTCGCAAAAGCTCTGCAAGCCGAAGTCAACCGGCTTGTCATGCTCCATCGGCATATCGGTGGTCACAGCCCCGGATTTCAAACGAGGGCCCAGATATGGGTTCAGGATCACTTCTCCGATCCGACTGACCTCACCCAGACCGGACAGCAACAGAAGCGGCGGTTGCAGCACCTCACCATCCATCACCGTATGCGCCTTGGCCTTGTAGCCGAGGTTGCGGATTTGTTGCGCAATCACGCCGCCCAGCAGCGAAAAGCGCAGATAGGCGCGCATGGATTGGGCAACGCTGATCCAGTCGTCACCGCTGGCGCCTTCCATCGTTTCATAGCCCTGATCGATGATCATGCTGATCGCCTGATCATGGGGCGGTACGATTTCTTCACCCGTCGCATCATGAGAATACCACGCCCATTCTGGGCAGCGGCTAAGGCCCACCGCATCGACTCCGAGGAAATAGGTCGCCGCTTTTACATTTGCCGCATTCCTTTGGGCGTCAGTTGGTTTTATAGCCTCAGCGCTTTCGCCATCCTGCAACAGCACGAAAGCCCCCAAGGCACGCCGTTGGGCAAAGCTGGGCGCGGCCTTGCGGACATAGTAACCGCCCTTTGCCGCATCCTGCAGCCATTTGCCCATATCCCCGAATTGCGCACGGGCAAACATGTCAGCGCGTTTGGGAACGCGGGCGACGTTTTCTTCGTCGATATACGTGGTTGGTGTCTCGACCCGTTTGAGTTTCTCGAATGGATGCGCCCCGTCCACGTACCGTCGTTTGGAATACGGATCACGGTTCAGGGCATTCTTGGCAAAGCCCGTTCCCAACCACCATGCTGGCCCTTGCGTCCGGAACCACGGCTGTTGCGCCATGGGTCGGAGCGGTCGGTCATGGGCAATCGGCATCTCAGTCGTGACGGCAGCCAGACCAAATCGCGTGCCCAGCCACGGCGCAATCAATTCACCGTCTTCGACTGTGACCAGCCCGGCGGCCACGGCCAACTTGCCCAAATCAACCTCAGAGGACATCACGCTATGCGCGCGCGCGTCATAACCCAGCAGACGGATATAGTTGGCGATGACCACGGCATTCTCGGTGGCCAGCAGACAGGCGCGATGATCCTGCGCATCGGTTATCCAGTCTGCGCCGGGTTCTGACGGGTCTGGGTCGCGGTTGTGTTCGTACAGAAACACGATGCTATGCTTGTGGCTGTCAATCGGCCCGGGCGAAGCCTCCATACTGTCTTTCAGATCGGCCATGATGACGTCGATGCCCGAAGCCAATGTCTTGGTTTGTCGCGTGCGCAATGCATGGGCAAGCCGGTCGATATCCGGGTTGCGTCGTGGCTCAGCCAATAATGCATCCGATGGTAATGGCCCGCAGCCCATCATTGACGCATCGTTAAAATACCCAAATGCCTTTAGATGATTGGCCCGTTCCTGCGGGTCTGAAGGTATCTCTGACGCAACCGGGTTTACCAACCCGTCGCGGATGGCGTCCATCATCGCCTGAAACTCGCCCATCGCGTTGACGATGCTGTCGGGATGTTCCGGTCGATGAAAGCTCAGTTCAGCCATCGAAGGCACAAGCGACAGGTCTGGCATATCATCCTGTCGGGCCAAACGCTCCAGCGGATAGCGGCCCATATGAACGGGCCGGTTCTTATCCGAGAAAAAGCGGATTCCCATTATGCGCCTCCTGTTGCTGCCCGTCCCCTAACCCGCCATGGACAGAAAAACCATTCATGCTTAATCATAAATGATATGAGCAAAATCGATTTCACTGACCTCGACGGCAAAGTCCTGCGCACATTTCTGACCATACTCGAGGAAAGCTCGGTCTCGAAAGCTGCGGACCGACTGGGCGTCACACAATCCGCGATCAGCCACACCTTGGCCAAGCTGCGGCAGGTGTTGGGTGATCCGCTGTTTGTCCGTTCGGGTCAGGGCCTGACCCCAACCGAGCGTGCCTTGTCCCTGAAAGACCCGGTGCAGAGCGTGCTGGACGGGATGCGCGCGCTGACCGACGAGCGGCCGTTCGATCCGTTGTCTGAACGGATGGAAATTCGCATCGCAACCAATGACATGCCGCGCGAGTTGATCTTTCCACGGTTGCTGCGCGAATTCCGAGCCGAGGGTGCGCGTCTGCAATTGGAATTTATTCCCTCAGGAGTACCAGAACCTGACTTGCTACGCAGTGACCGATGCCAGTTGATGCTTACTCCGCTTCCACCCGACGGGCCGGACATCTTTCAGAAACGGCTGATTAACAGCCCTCTGATGGTGTTCTACGACGCCGCGCAACGCAATCCGCCGGACACCTGGCAAGCCTATTGCAACAGCGATCATGTCGAGGTGCGCTTTGCTGATGGCCGAAGCGCCCGTGCGGTCATGCGTGGCGTGGATCAAAGCCAGATCAGACCCTCTGTTGTGACCTTGCCGCATTTCAATGCAATCCCCGCGTTTGTGCGGGGCAGCAATCTGATCTCGACCGATACTGCGCTGATGAAACAGGGGCCACTCGCCACTCTGGATTGTGCCCCGCTGCCTTTCGAGTGCCCGCCTGTGTCCATCTACATGGTCTGGCATCAGCGATCCGCAAATGACCCTGCCCACCGCTGGTTGCGTGCCCGGATCGAGGCAATCGCAACCACGCTTCAGACCTGAGACAACAGCCAGCTGCGCATGATCTCAACCAGTTGCGGCTGGCGCGGCTGGCCCGGCCCGACGATGTAAAATCCAAGATCTTCGATCAAAACATCCTCAAGCGGCCGGACAAGACGGCCCGAGGCAACCTCGGGTGCGACCAGCGGTGCATTGGCCAGCGCGATCCCCTGCCCTGAGAGCGCGGCATCAATCGCAAGACTGGTCTGGCTGAAACTCATCATTCGGGGCTTGCCGTTTACGCCCACCCTCTCAAGAAACAAGGGCCACAGTCCATGAGTGTCATTGAGCAGCACTTGGCCCAGCAGGTCAGAGGGATGGGTGACTTGTCCGGCAATGGCGGGGCTACACACTGGGACGAATTCGGTTGAGAACAATGGCTCGGCAACCAGGTCAGATCCAAACGGCGCCCTGCCCTGCCTGACCGCCAGATCCACGCCATCCGATTTGAAATCCGCCAGGCGCTCGCGTGCATCCACTTGAACCGAGATATCCGGATACAGGTCTGTGAACCCCGACAATCGCGGTACCAGCCATTTTGAGGCAAAGCTGGGCGTGACGGACAATGTGACCCGGCGGTCAGGAGACAAATCTTCAACGGCTTCTTCGATCAACCTGAAAGCCCGGCGTAAAGGTGAGTGAAACCGGCGCCCGGCTTCCGTCAACCGCAAGCCACGTGGCAGACGGTCGAACAGCACCTCGCCCAATCGCGCCTCGAGCCCCCGTACCTGCTGCGCAACGGCGCCTTGCGTCACGCCCAGTTCTTCGGCGGCCAGCCGAAAGTTCAAATGCCGCGCAGAGGCTTCGAATGCCCGCAAGGCGTTCAGAGGGGGAAGGGCGGCCATGGCATGATCCTGTAGATTTTCTACAGCATAGAGCCAGCATAACTGATTGGTCAAACCGGGCCTTGATCGCCATCTTGGAACCAAATGAAAACGGAGATGTCAGATGGAAAAAGTAGCTCTTATTACAGCCGGCGGTAGCGGCATGGGTGCAGATTCCGCACGCAGACTGGCTGCAGACGGATACAAGGTGGGAATTCTGTCCGCCTCGGGCAAAGGCGAAGCCCTGGCGCATGAGTTGGGCGGCGTCGGTGTGACCGGCTCGAACCAGTCCACTGAAGATTTGCAAAAGCTTGTCGATGCGGCGATGGCCCATTGGGGTCGCATCGACGTTCTGGTCAATTCTGCAGGTCACGGCCCCCGCGCGCCGATCCTTGAGCTGACGGACAACGATTGGCACACAGGCATGGATGTCTATTTCCTGAACGCGGTCCGTCCGACGCGACTGGTGACGCCGATCATGCAGGCGCAAGGTGGTGGGTCGATCATCAATATCTCGACCTTTGCCGCATTCGAACCTGATCCGGTATTTCCGACATCTGGTGTGTTCCGGGCTGGTCTGGCCGCTTTCACCAAGCTGTTCTCGGACAAATATGCCTCTGAGAACATCCGCATGAACAACGTTCTTCCGGGCTTCATTGACAGCCTGCCCGAGAAAGAGGAGTTCCGCAGTCGCATTCCAATGGGTCGCTATGGACGCAGCTACGACGAGATCGCTTCGGTCGTGGCCCTGCTGGCATCCGAAGGGGGCGGCTACATCACCGGGCAGAATATCCGGGTGGATGGCGGCATCACCCGGTCTGTCTGACCTCAGAACCGTGCCTTTATCAGATGTGTCAACGCTGCGCCGGATTCAAAAAAGGCGCGGCGCACGCGTGTCCAGCTTTCGCGATGCTCAGGCACGGCGGGCACAGGTAAACGTGACGGGTCTTCGGCAAGAAGGCTCTCGGCCATCATGCGACCAAACACCGTGCCGGGTCCGATGCCGCGACCGGAATACCCGTGGGCGGCCAAAGCGTTCGGACCGATCTGCGTGATCTTCGGGATATGGTCCGAGGTCATGGCGATCCGCCCGTGCCAACCCTGCTCAAACGGCTGGTCGGCCAATTGCGGGTAAAGCTCTGCCAGTTTACGCCGGACCCAGGCGGTGTGTGCGCTCTGACCTGCATTGCCAAGGTCGCCCATGCCGCCAATAATCATGCGCCCCGCCTGATCCAGGCGAAACGACGTCATGATCAAACCGGTATCCCAGCACCCTTCTTCTTGCGGCAGAATGCTGGCGCGCAAGTTATGCGACAGCGGAGCGGTCGCGTATTGAAAATAATAAACCGGCACATAGGCGGGCGCGGTATCTGGCAAGCCAAGGTGATAGGCGTTGGTCGCCTGAATGACGGACTTGGCTCGCACCACCCCGCCCGGTGTGGTCAGCACCCATTGGCCGTTTTCATGGCGCATGGTCTGCACCGGGCTTTGCCCGTGTATCTGCGCCCCGGTCTGCGCCGCCGCTCGCGCCAATCCGACCACATAAGCCATCGGCTGTATGGTTCCGGCGCGAGGATCGAACAACGCCCCATGGAAGGCATCGCTACCGGTTCTTTCCCGCGCCTGATCCATCGAAAGCAATTCCACCGGTGCACCTGCTGCGCTCAACTGCGCGTGGCGCGTTTGAAGGTTTTTCAAACCAGCTGCGGAATGCGCGCAATGCAAGGTTCCGTTACGCACAGGCTCACATGCGATGCTGTGTTTTTCGATCAATGCAAACACATCAGACGGGGCCCGCGCCAGCAGATCGATCAGGCGATCTCCGGCCACCTGTCCGATATGCGCGCGGATTTCGTCCGGCGGCAACCAAAGCCCTGCATTGGCCAAACCGACATTACGGCCCGATCCGCCAAAGCCGATCTCCTGCGCCTCAAGCAGACAGACCGAAGCACCGGCCTGGGCAGCTTCCAAAGCCGCTGAACATCCGGTGTATCCACCGCCAATGACCGCCAAATCAACAGAAGTATCAGCGGTCAGGCGAGGTGCTGAAACAGTCTCGGCACAGGTGCTGCGCCACAGAGCATTTTCGGGATCGTTCACGTCGGGCCTCTGAGTCTTTGGCCCGGATCATCATATCGTTTTCCCCCCTTGGCAAGCGGGCACGTCAAAGCGTGCCTGCGACGAAAAAGACTCCGCAGTCGCGGGCTTTTCCGGGGTCTGGCAGGCCCAACCGAAGAAGGTATTCCGGCAGGAATGATGACGACGGAGGTAAGCCCCTTGGAAACCGTCAAACGTCGATCGAGCGTGCGATCAACTCTTTCATCACCTCATTGGTGCCGCCGTAGATCATCTGCACGCGCGCATCCGCATAAAGACGTGCAATCGGATATTCCATCATGAAGCCATAGCCGCCGAACAGCTGCAGACATTCATGCATGATCTCGTTCTGCACCTCAGATCCCCAATATTTGGCCATCGAGGCGGTGGCCGCGTCCAGCTCTCCAGCTTCCAGCTTTCCGATACAGTCGTTGATGAAGCTGCGCAGAACCTCGGCTTTGGTCTTGCATTCGGCCAGCTTGAACCGGGTGTTTTGGAAGTCCATCACCCGTTGCCCAAAAGCCTTGCGTTCCTGAACGTATTTCACCGTTTCAGCGATAGCGAAATCAATAGCGCCCAGCGCCATGATCGCGATGTTCAGCCGCTCCCACGGCAGTTGTTTCATAAGCTGATAGAAGCCCTGCCCTTCCTCAGCTCCCAGCAGGTTCGTCATTGGCACTTTGACATCTTCAAAGAACAACTCGGCCGTGTCGTTGCCCTTCATTCCCAGTTTTTTAAGGTTGCGCCCCCGGCGGAAGCCATCGGCCCCTTCGGTTTCAACCACGATCAAAGACACACCACGCGCGCCTTCGGATTTGTCTGTCTTGGTCGCCACAATAATCAGGTCAGCTGACTGCCCATTCGTGATGAAGATTTTCGAGCCGTTCAAACGATAAGAGTTTCCGTCTTTTTCAGCCGTCGTCCGCACCGCCTGCACGTCTGACCCGGTGCTAGGTTCCGTCATCGCCAGCGCGCCAACCATCTCGCCCGAGGCAAGTTTAGGCAGCCATTTCTGTTTTTGATCTTCGTTGCCATAAGCGGTGAGGTAATGCGTCACAATCGACTGAATGCCATAGCCCCAACCGGCATCGCCACGCGCGCCCTGTTCGTAGGCAGTGATTGCATCGAACCCCATGCCGCCGCCGACACCACCATACTCTTCGGGGATTGCTCCCGCCATAAGTCCGGTTTCACCCGCCTTACGCCAAAAGTCGCGATCCACCACACCGTTTTCGACCCAGGTTTCGATATTCGGCGTCAGTTCGTCATCCATGAACCGGCCCGCCATCTCGGCAAACATGCGGTGTTCATCGGTGACCCAAGCTGCGGTTGAAGTGAAAAGTGGCATCGAACGCTCTCCAGACAGTCTTTTGTTAAAGCCTAGCGCTCAGTCCGATTCACGCCAATGCGTGTGACGCCGCGTCCTGAAGTGGAACAACGAAACGTTCATTGCCCGACAATCCAAGCAGAAAAAGTTTAGCTGAGCAGGTTTAGTTCAGTGCCGAGGCCAGCAGTTTTTTCGCCGCATCCTTGGCGTCCCGCGCAGGATCACAGTGGTGAAGCAGAACGGCAGAGACAATGGCTCCCTCTTGCAAAAGTACAATCTGGCAGGCCAGTTTCTGCGGATCCTGAGCACCGGCCTGTTCAGCAACCGAAGTGAAATGGTCCAGCAGGAATTGCTTGTGCTCGGCAGCCTGCACATGGATCGGGTGATCCGGGTCCTGGAATTCAGCGCCTGCCTTGATGAACATGCACCCCCGGAACTCATCTTCTTCGAACCATTCTTTCAAAGCGTCAAAACTGACAAGGATTTGCTCGGCCGGAGTCTCTGCCATCTCATCGATGCGTTTCAAGAACCAATCGCGAAAGTTTTCGTCCCGCAGACGTAGTGCCGCAAGGATCAGTTCTTCCTTGGTGCGGAAGTGCTTGTACATCGATGTTTTGGACACGCCCGTTTCCACCACCAGCTTGTCCATGCCGGTCGCGTGAAATCCATCGCGGTAAAAGACCTTCAGGGCCTTACTCACCAGTTCGTCCCGTTTGTTTGGGCGCATGATTCGGCTCCATAGTGTACCGTTCTGTACATATTAACCCAAAACGCAAAGTGCAATAACATCAAATCAAGCTCCTGATTTTATAAGACTTTATTGACTTCAACAGTCTCAAACCGAAATTTTTTGAAGATTGCCCTTGCAAAAGTTAACAGATCGGTACACTTTGAGGTCGAAAGTTAACCGATCAGTACACCAGAGGATTTGACCGATGAAACGTCGCGCCAGCATTTTTCCATCTCAGTACGTTCCGTTCCTTCTGACCATGGCCCTTCTGGCCGCATCACTTGCCTGAAAGCTCTTGCCTTATGTCTCGCCCCCCTCAGCCCCCTTTCACGCTTGAAACCGCGACTCAGAAAGTGCGGATGGCGGAAAACGCCTGGAACAGTCGCGACCCCGACCGGGTGACGCCCGCCTACACCGAGGACAGTCATTGGCGAAACCGGGCCGAGTTTTTGACTGGCCATGCCGACATCCACGCCTTCTTGACGCGCAAATGGCGGAAGGAACTGGACTATCGCCTGATCAAGGAACTCTGGGCCTTTTCCGGAAATCGCATTGCAGTGCGCTATGCTTATGAATGGCGAGACGACAGCGGCCAGTGGTTCCGCTCTTATGGTAACGAGAACTGGGAATTTGCCGAAGACGGGCGCATGTCGCATCGCCACGCCTCATTGAACGATCTGCCGATCACCGAAGAGGACCGTCTGTTTCACTGGCCGCAAGGCGAACGCCCCGAAGATCATCCCGGACTGTCAGATTTGGGTCTTTGAAAGGACTTACCATGCCCCGTGCCTTTTCCCAACGTGCCTTCACCCCTGCCGTCCGCGCCCATCAAGAGCGGATGGGATCGGCAAAAACCTATGCCAAGTTCATCGAAAGTGGACCACAGCAGGGCCACTTGATCGGCGAGCCCGAAAAAGAGTTCATTCAGACACGGGATGGGTTCTATCAATCCACTGTGTCCGAAACCGGCTGGCCCTATGTGCAGTATCGCGGTGGTCCTGTGGGGTTTTTGAAAGTGCTGGGGCCGCAGACCATCGGCTATGCGGATTTTTCCGGCAACAAGCAATATATCTCGCGCGGGAACCTAGATGGGAATGATCGTATCGCGATGATCCTGATGGATTACGCCAACCAACGCCGCCTGAAGATCCTGGGGCGTGTCGAATTTACCGAAGGCGAAGCAGCCGCAGCCAGTTTGTATCCCGAAGGGGCCGAGGCCCCGGCGGAACGGGCCGTGATCATCCGTGTCGAGGCACTGGACTGGAACTGCCCGCGTCACATTACCCCTCGCTTCACCGAAGCCGAGCTGCGCCCCCATCTGAACACGCTTGGACAACAGCTGGCCCAGTTGCAGGCAGAGAATGAACGGCTGAAGCAACAACTGGCCAAGTCAGACTAACCCGCCGGACTTTCAAAGAAATTCGATATTCAGGAAAGGAATTTGCGCAATGGTTCGTTCAGTCTTTCAACTCTCGGCGGCGTGTCTTGCAGCGGCGGCCCTGATATTGCTGATCCTGATGCTTGGGTTTTTCGCCTCACCCAGCGCTGTGCGCACGTCTCCTTCCGTGTTCAGCACAATGCTATTTGATCACCTGAAGCAGGAGTGAAAGGCGATCAGCCCCGACCGGCTTTGACAATTGCTGCAATACCTGCGGCGCAAAACTCGACCAAGGGCTCTATGTCAGGCTGATCACCACCTTGCGACAGCGCCCTAACGCGCCAGCCGCTGTTGAGATGCGCCAACATGGCTGAAACCGAATACACCTGACCACTGGCCAACACTGCCGGATCAACATCGGGGTAAAGCGTAGCAATCTCTGCGATAAAATGCTGGGCCGTCGGATCGAAACACTCAGCCGCAATGTCGCTCCACCTTGGATCGACGGACACATGCGCCACTAGCCGGCCATAGGCCATCCAGCCCGGACCACCTGTTTCAGCCAGCTCCACATAAGGGCGGATAAAGCTGTCCAGAATGCTGTGCAATGTCAGCGACCCCTCGGCCCTAGCTTTGTTCAGCGTCTCGACCCGTAACTGCGCCAGTTCATCCGCGCGGCGGGCGACGGTGCGATAGAAAAGTTCTTCTTTTCCACCGCCGTGATGGTGCACTAGGCCGATCTGCACACCCGCCAAAGCGGCAATATCGCGGATCGAGGCGCCTTCGAATCCCCGTTCGGCAAAGACCAATTCCGCTGCATCCATGATCCGCGCCCGGGTCTCCAAAGACCGCTTGGACGGTGCTCTTTGCCTTGGTTTTTCAGTGTTTTTTAGAGTCATGAATTTCATCTTGCCTTATTTTGGTCGTTCGTTCAAGTTAAGCCTCACGAACTTTGGGAGGGTTCATGGAAGAAACGCGCGACGCATTCGCCCTGATCGGGGCGGGACCGATGGGATTGGCCGCGGCCAAGGTGCTGAAAGAACAAGGCATCGCATTTCAAGGGTTCGAGCTGCATTCGGATGTGGGCGGTCTGTGGGACATCGATGCCCCCAGATCAACCATGTATGAGACAGCGCATCTGATCTCGTCCAAGCGCATGACCGAGTTCGAAGACTTCCCGATGGATGAGGCTGTGGCCGAGTACCCTTCTCACTGGGCGATGCGCGACTATTTCCGTGCTTTTGCAGATCATTTCGGGTTGCGTGAGAACTATAGGTTCAATGCCGAAGTCACCCAGATCACGCCGCTGGGCAACTCGGGAGACGGTTGGCGCGTGTCTTGGAGGGATGCCGAAGGTGACCATCAGGCCGACTTCGCAGGGGTTATGATAGCAAACGGCACCCTGTCGGAACCGAACATGCCAGAATTCCCCGGAACCTTCGACGGCGAATTGATCCATGCCTCTCAATACCGGTATCCCAGTCAATTCGACGGCAAGCGCGTATTGGTTGTGGGTGCAGGCAACTCCGGTTGCGACATTGCAGTGGACGCGATCCATCATGCAAAACGCTGCGACCTGTCGATGCGGCGCGGATACTATTTCGTCCCGAAATATGTCTTTGGCAAACCTGCTGACACGATGGGTGGCAAGATCCGCCTGCCCATGTGGTTAAAGCGAAAGGTCGACAGTCTGATCCTCGGCTGGTTCGTCGGAAATCCGCAGAAATACGGCTTTCCCAAACCCGATTATCAGCTTTACGAAAGCCATCCGGTGGTAAATTCACTGGTCCTGTATCACGCAGGCCACGGCGATCTGCGCATTCGCCCCGATATCGACCGGCTTGAGGGTCACACCGTTCACTTCAAGGACGGCACCAGCGAAGACTACGACATGATCCTCGCCGCAACCGGATACAAGCTGCACTATCCTTTCATCGATAAGGACCTGCTGAACTGGCAGGGCGATGCCCCGCATCTTTTCCTGAACACCATACACCCCGAACGCGACGATCTGTTTGTGCTGGGCATGGTCGAGGCCACGGGTCTTGGCTGGCAGGGGAGGCACGAACAGGCCGAGATGGTGGCGCGCTATATCAAGGGTCTTCAATGCGGTTGCCCGGCGGCGGCCGATCTGAAAACCGAAAAACAAAAAGACTACACGCGCGCCACCGGAGGCATGAACTATATCGATCTGCCCCGCATGGCTTATTACGTGGACAAGGCCACATATAGAAAGGCCGTCACTGGCTGGATCGACCGGCTGCGGAAAGCCGCCGCATGAGTGGTATTGACGAAGTCACGCTGAATTTCAGCCCGGCGTCGCTGACGTTGCTGAACGCCATTCTGGCGATTGTGATGTTCTCGATCGCGATCGACCTGACGCCGCGGGATTTTGATCGCCTGAGACGCGCGCCGAAACCGGTGATTGTCGGGCTGTTGTCTCAGTTCGTGGTCCTGCCCGCACTGACCTTTGCGCTGGTGTGGATCACAGAGCCACGTGCATCCATCGCGTTAGGGCTGATCCTTGTTGCGGCTTGTCCCGGAGGCAACATCTCGAACTTCATAACGCATCGCGCGGGCGGCAATGCAGCTCTGTCTGTGTCGATGACAGCGTTTGCCACTATTGGCGCAATCTTCATGACGCCTTTCAACATCGCGCTTTGGGGCGGGCTGTATCCACCAACCCGAGCGATCCTGCAGCAGACCCAGATCGATCCGGTGCAAATCGCCATTCTCGTCGGCTTGATGCTGATCCTGCCCCTGGTTCTGGGTATTGCGTTGAATCAGCGTCGACCAGCCCTGACCGCCCGTCTGCGGGCGCCGTTGCAATACCTGTCGATGGGTATCTTCGCGGCCTTCATCCTGCTTGCCCTGGCCGCCAACTGGGGATTCTTCCTCAGCTTTGCCGGGGCGGTTGCCGGGCTTGTGATCCTTCACAACGCCCTGGCGCTGGGGGGCGGTTGGGTCGTGGCCACTCTGACCCGGCTATCCCCCTTTGATCGTCGCGCAATCACCATAGAGACCGGCATTCAGAATTCAGGGCTTGGACTGGTCTTGATCTTCGCTTTTTTCCACGGGCTGGGCGGCATGGCGGTTGTGGCCGCGTTCTGGGGCATCTGGCACGCGATATCGGGCATTGCGCTTGCGTCGGTCATGGCCCGAACCGAGGCCGCGCGATGACCCGTATTCTGATCACAGGCGCAGCCGGTATGGTCGGGCAAGCACTGTTGCCGGAGCTTGAGGGGCATGAGGTCTTTGCCACCGACCTAAGACGCCCGGAGTCTTTGCCGGAATACGTCGCCTTCCTGCCCATGGACGTGACAAGCGACGCCCCTGCCCGCGTGATCACCAAGGTGAAGCCGGATGTCATCGTGCATCTGGCCTCAATCGTGACGCCCACGCCCAAGATGGGACGCGCCGCAGCATACGCTGTTGACGTCGAAGGAACACGCACGGTGGTGAATGCGGCGATTGCCAACGGCGTACGCAGACTGGTGGTCACATCATCGGGGGCTGCGTATGGGTATCACGCAGACAACCGCATTCCACTGCGCGAGCGTGACCCGCTGCGGGGCAATCCGGAATTCCCTTATTCCGACCACAAGAGACAGGTCGAGGAATTGTTGGCGGAAGCCCGAAGCGCTGCCCCTGATCTTGAACAGGTCGTTCTGCGCGTGGGGACGGTGCTGGGGGCTGGCACTGAAAACCAGATCACCGCCCTGTTTCACAAGCCGCGCCTGCTGGCTGTGGCCGGCAGCGAAAGCCCGTTTGTGTTTATCTGGACGCACGATCTGGCCCGTATCCTGCGGCGCGCAGCGACAGACGGGCCACCCGGCGTTTATAACGTCGCCGGGGACGGAGCGATGGGTGTCACCGATCTGGCCGATGCCATGGGGAAATCGGTTCTGCGTCTTCCTGCTTGGGCACTGAAGGCGGCTTTATCCGTGGCACGCCCGCTTGGCTTGTCTCGCTATGGGCCGGAACAGGTACGGTTTCTGCAATATCGACCTGTTTTGGACAATTCCGCCCTCAAATCAGAATTCGGATATACACCCGAAAAAACCAGCGCCGAGGTGTTCGCGTTCTGGCAAAAGCAGGCCGGGCTATGAAGACAGCTGTCATATCAGGTGGAGCAGGTGGTTTGGGGCAAGCCCTGAGCCATGCCCTGCAAGCCCGCGGTTGGCGGGTCGTGTTGCTGGACCTTGACGTCTCAGGCTTGGACACCAGGCCAAACCAGTTGCCAATCGCTTGCGATCTGACAGACCCCGAGCAGCTTGCTGACGCAACCCAAAGGGTGATCGAATCCAGCGAAAGTACTGATCTGGTCATCTACAACGCCGGGGTCACGCAAATTCGGGGGTTTGATCAGTCCGACGCCGCCAGCCACCGAATGGTGTTCGACATTAACTACTTTGCAGCCGTTGAAATGGCCCGCGCGTTTCTGCAACCAGTCCGGACATCAAAGGGATCGCATTTGGCGATTTCGTCCGTGGCAGGGTTTGCACCGCTCTATCACCGGACGGCCTATGCTGCATCGAAACACGCGCTTGAGGGGTTTTTCAAATCGCTCCGCTCCGAAGAAGCACCTCATGGTGTTCGGGTTCAGATCGCGGCACCGTCTTTCGTGGCCACCAACCCGGGCAACGCACAAGAGCAGGCCGATGGAACGGCAAGACCCGGATCGGCAAAGGATGGTATGGATGAGATGAGCCCTGAGGCCGCCGCCAAAGCAATCCTGCGAGGATTAGACAAATCGCAGCCGATGATTCCGGTTGGACGTGTGGCGCGTTTGTCTTGGTGGCTGAACAGCCTCTCACCGCGCCTGTATCAACGCATGATGGAGCGCAATATACGCGGGCCAGCAGAATAGATTTTTGCCATGACCCCTTGACCTTCCCGTGACTGGAAACCCCATTTGAAGGGCAAGGTAAGCTGCGGAACGAGTCGCATGGCACATGAAACACTCAAAGAGCTCAAAATCACCGGCATGGGCTGCGCGTCCTGTGTGGGCCGTGTCGAAGCGGCCCTGCGCGATGTGCCAGGTGTCGATGCGGCTTCGGTCAACTTTGCAACCAAATCAGCGCAAGTGGCGTTTGACGGGCCGGTTACGGCTCTGACTACGGCGCTGGATGCGGCAGGGTATCCTGCTGAAACCAATTGCGTAGATCTGAGTGTCGACGGGATGAATTGCGCCTCGTGCGTGGCCAAGATCGAACGCGCGCTAGTAGCCAACCCGGGTGTAATAGACGCTCAGGTAAATCTCGCAACTCAAACCGCCAAAGTGACATACGCGGCGGGGACAACCACGCCAGAGCAGTTAGCACAGGTAGTCACCGGAATCGGATACCCTGCGCGCCTTCAAAACGCCCAGGAACCTGAAAGCCGCGAAGATGACGAAATTCGCAATCTGAGCCGCACCACGATGCTTGCCGCCGTCCTCGCGCTGCCCGTGTTTGTTCTTGAGATGGGTGGGCACATGATCCCCGCATTCCATCATTGGGTACACGCCACCGTCGGTGTGCAGACCAGTCAGCTTATCCAGTTTGCTCTGACCTCGGCCCTGTTGATCGGTCCGGGACGAGTGTTTTACCGCAAGGGCATCCCATCCCTGCTACACGGCACGCCGGATATGAACGCGCTTGTCGCGTTGGGGACCGGGGCGGCCTATCTCTATTCCGTGGTGGCCACATTCACCCCAAATGTGCTGCCGCAAGGCACCGCCAATGTCTATTTCGAAGCTGCAGCAGTCATCGTTGTTCTGATCCTTCTGGGTCGGCTTATGGAGGCGCGCGCCAAAGGCAGAACCGGGGCCGCAATCCGGAAGCTGGTAGGCTTGCAGCCCAAAACCGCAAGGGTCGAAGTGGATGGCCGAACAGAGGACCGTCCGATTGCTGAAATAGTTGTCGGAGACATTTTGCGCGTTCGTCCGGGCGAGCGCCTGCCAGTAGATGCCGAAGTGCTTGAGGGCACATCTTACGTCGACGAAAGCATGATCACTGGCGAGCCTGTGCCGGTCGGAAAATCGCAAGGGGCCGCTGTTGTTGGCGGCACGGTGAACGGGACCGGAGCCTTGCGGGTACGCGCCGCGCGCGTTGGGGACGACACGGTTCTGGCTCAGGTCATCCGCATGGTGCAGCAGGCACAGGGGGCCAAATTGCCCATTCAAGGGCTGGTCGACCAGATCACCTATCGCTTCGTCCCCGCCGTCATTCTCGTTGCTGTAATCACCGTCCTAATCTGGCTGATTATCGGTCCCAGCCCCGCCTTGCCGCTCGCGCTTGTGGCAGGTGTTTCGGTGCTGATCATTGCCTGCCCCTGTGCGATGGGGCTGGCGACGCCCACTTCTATCATGGTGGGCACGGGGCGCGCAGCAGAACTGGGGGTATTGTTCCGCAAAGGCGACGCGTTACAGCAGCTTCAACAAGCACGCATTATCGCGCTGGACAAAACCGGGACACTGACGCTCGGCCGTCCCGAGTTGGATAGCGTGATGACGGCGAACGGGTTTGACAGGGATGAGGTTGTGCGACTAGCTGCATCCCTCGAAGCACAGTCAGAGCATCCAATTGCATCGGCCATCACTCGGGCCGGTCCTTCTGCTCTGCCCAGGGCGTCGAATGTCCAATCAATCACCGGACTGGGTGTACAGGGCCTCGTTGAAGGTCAGGAAGTTTTGGTCGGGTCGTACAGGCTGATGAAAAACCGGGGGATTGAACTTGGCCGCTTGGCGGACGAGGCCGAAGAGCGCGCCTCTGAAGGGGCAACGCCGCTATTCGTTGCCTTAGATGGGCAGGCCGCTGCGACGATTTCTGTGTCCGACCCGATTAAGTCCGGCACCGAAGAAGCGCTGCAGAGGTTGCACCAGATGGGGCTGACTGTGGCCATGGTCACCGGAGACAACGCGCGGACGGCACAGGCGTTGGCTGATCGGTTGGGGATCGATCACGTCACTGCCGAGGTGTTGCCGGACGGTAAAGTAGATGCGATCACGGCTTTGCGGGGTAGTTTCGGAACGCTGGCTTTTGTTGGCGATGGGATCAACGATGCCCCGGCGCTTGCATCTGCGGATATCGGCATCGCCATTGGGACAGGTACGGATGTGGCGATCGAAACGGCGGACGTTGTGCTGATGTCGGGTGATTTGCGTGGCGTTGCAAACGCGACCGAGATCAGCCGTCGCACAATGCGAAACATTCGCCAGAACCTCGGATGGGCGTTTGGTTACAATGTCCTGCTGATCCCGGTGGCGGCTGGCGCACTGTATCCGTTTGGCGGTCATCTGTTGTCGCCTGCTTTGGCAGCAGGCGCGATGGCTTTGTCGAGTGTTTTTGTGGTCTCAAATGCTTTGCGTCTGCGTCGCGTTCGCACCAGAGTGTCGGAAACCCCGACCTTGGCCGCCAACGAGGTGCACCCATGAATATCGGAGACGTATCTGCACGCACAGGTCTGCCCGCCAAGACGATCCGCTATTATGAGGATATCGACTTGATCAAGCCTCTGCGCGACGACAACGGGTATCGCCGTTTTCGCGATCAGGACGTGCACAAGCTGAACTTTCTGGGCCGCGCCCGTGCGCTTGGGTTCACCATCGAAGATTGCCGTACCCTGTTGGCGTTGTATGAGGATGAAACCCGCGCAAGCGCCGATGTGAAACGGGTCGCGCGGGATCATCTGGCGCAGATCGAGGCCAAGATCGCGGACCTGAACGCGATGCGCGATACGCTTAGCCATCTCATCGATGCGTGCGCCGGAGATGACCGCCCTGATTGCCCGATCCTGAAAGATCTGGGAGGGAAAGGCTGACACGGGGTTGCCCTTTGGGCGCAGCTTTGCTTTGTCTTCGCCAAAGATTTCGGCCTGAGACCATGGTCGAACAGTGGAGAGGATCACAAAATGGCAAAAGTCGCGTTCCTTGGCCTTGGTGTCATGGGCTATCCCATGGCCGGACATCTGAAAGCCGCAGGTCATGACGTTACCGTCTACAACCGCACCACAGCCAAGGCCGAAGCCTGGGTGGCCCAGTATGGCGGGGCCATGGCGGCTACTCCGAAAGACGCCGTCCTGGGCGCGGAATTTGTCATGGCCTGCGTGGGCAATGATAACGATCTGCGCATGGTCTGCTCAGGCGAGGACGGTGCGTTTCACGGCATGTCCGACGGAGCCATCTTCGTCGATCACACAACGGTCTCGGCAGATGTCACGCGTGAGCTTTGCAAGGCCGGCGCCGCGCAGGGGGTCGCCTTTGTCGACGCGCCGATCTCGGGCGGTCAGGCCGGGGCTGAAAACGGTGTTCTGTCCATCATGTGCGGTGGTGATCAGGCCGCATACGATGCGGCCGAACCGCTGATGGAGGTCTATTCCAAGATTTGCCGCCGCATTGGCGACAGCGGCGCGGGCCAATTGACCAAGATGTGTAACCAGATCGCGATTGCCGGTTTGGTTCAGGCCCTCAGCGAGGCGCTGCATTTTGCCGAGAAAGCAGGGTTGGACGGGCGATCCGTGGTAGAGGTAATCAGCCAGGGCGCGGCTGGAAGCTGGCAGATGGTGAACCGTCACGAGACGATGTTGGACGATCATTTCGAACACGGGTTTGCCGTGGATTGGATGCGCAAGGATTTGGGT
This sequence comes from Ruegeria sp. HKCCA5763, assembly GCF_013034545.1. NCBI lineage: Bacteria > Pseudomonadati > Pseudomonadota > Alphaproteobacteria > Rhodobacterales > Roseobacteraceae > Ruegeria > Ruegeria sp. HKCCA5763. Next base: position 71,532 of record NZ_WQGF01000009.1, on the reverse strand, counting down.
ATTTGTATGGATGAAGCCAACGTCAATGGTGCATCACTGCCCGTGACCGCATTGGTCGACCAGTTTTACAAGGACGTTCAAAAACTCGGCGGTGGGCGGTGGGATACGTCGTCTCTGTTCAAGCGCTTGCGCGCGTTGGACTGAGGGTTCAGGGGGCTGTCTGCCCCCTCTTGGCCCGTTGGGCCAATTCACCCCCGAAGGTATTTTTAGCCAGATGAAGAGGATCCCGGGTGCACCGGGGCGGAGAGCGACATGAGCGAATTGGTGAAGTTCTGGGCGGATGCATTGCGGCAGCACTGGGGGCTGGACGCGCGTTTGAAGCGGTTGGATGGCGAATACGACCTAAACTTTCTGGTGCAGGCCACCAATGGGCAGGACTATGTTCTGAAGGTCATGCGAGCAGGTTGCGAAGCCGGTTTGGTGGACCTGCAGATACAGGCACTGGCCCATATTGCATCGGAAGCACCGGGTTTGCCTTTTCCCAAAGTGTTCCCCGATTTGAACGGCGATGTGTTACCCGAGATTACAGACTCTGAGGCTCAGCCTAGGCTGGCATGGTTGCTGGAATGCCTGCCCGGGCGATGCTACGCAAAGGCGGCACCAAAATCCGAAGAATTGATCCTGAAACTTGGGCGCGTGCTGGGAGCAACCGATCGGGCCCTGGAAGGTTTCCAGCATGAGGGGCTGCATCGGGCCGATTTCAAATGGGACTTGATGCAGGCGGATTGGATTGCGGGTAAGCTGGACGCGATTTCTGGTCCTTCGCGACAAGCCTTGCTAAAGGAAATCTGCGGCGGGTTTGCTGCGATCTCCGGCACCCTTGCGGATCTGCCAAAACAAGCCATCCACAATGATGCCAATGACTATAACATTCTGGTCGAAGGGGAATTGAGTGAACGGCGGCGGATCTCGGGCCTGATCGATCTGGGTGACATGTGCGCGGCGCCGCGAGTCTGCGATCTGGCGATTGCCGGGGCTTACATAGTGTTGGACCATCCCAAACCAGAACGGGCGCTGTCTGCGTTGGTGAAAGGTTATCACGCGGCCAACCGGCTGAGCGTCGACGAAGTAGACTTGATCTGGCCGCTGCTGCGGATGCGGCTTGCCGTGTCGGTCGTCAACTCGACCCTGATGGCAGCCGAGAACCCGGATGACCCTTATGTAACCATCTCGCAGGCACCCGCATGGCGGTTCCTTGAGAACGCCTCGGTCAATGGCGGGTTGATGGCGGCGCGCTTGCGCGCGGCGTGCGGCCTGCCTGTTGTCGACGGAGCTGAGCGCATCCAAGCCTATCTGAAGGATCATCGTGGCCAGTTTGCCGATATGTTCGGTCAGGATCTGAGCGATGCGCCCATGGGCTCGCTGTCGGTTGAAAACTGTGTCTGGCCTCAGAACCCGTTCCACATGCCTTTGGCCGAAGCCGCGCGGGTCGGCGAGGAATATGGGCAAGATCTGTGGCTGGGCTATTACAACGAGCCCCGCCTGATCTATGCCGAACCGGGGTTCCGCAAGGGCCCGTGGAAAGCCTCGGACCGGCGGACAGTGCATTTGGCCGTGGATGTGTTTGCGTCTGCCGGGACGGTGCTGCACGCGCCCATGAGCGGGCGGGTTGAGGTCGTCGAGAAACGCGACAGCCACCTCGACTATGGCGGGGTGATCATCCTGCATCACGAAACGCCCGAAGGTGATCCGTTCTATACGCTCTATGGTCATCTGGATCCAGAATGCTGTGACAGGCTGAAACCCGGCGATCCGGTAGCACAGGGGGCGGCGTTTGCCCGGCTGGGCGATGCCAGCCAGAATGGCGGATGGGCACCTCATGTGCATTTCCAACTGGCCCTGACCACCGATGGTATGGAGGCGGACTGGCCCGGTGTTGGCGATCCTGACGAGATGGAGCTGTGGCACGCGGTCTGTCCGAACCCCGCCGCCTTGCTGAACCTGCCGGATGACAAGGTGTTTTACCAACCCACTGACAAGCAGGCGATCCAGCAAGGGCGACGCGATCATTTTGGCGGTAACCTGTCTCTGACCTATGACGATCCGGTCATGCTGGTGCGTGGGTGGAAACACCACCTGTTCGACGAATGGGGCCGCCCCTATCTGGACGCCTATAACAACGTTCCTCATGTCGGCCATGCGCATCCGCGTATTCAGGCCGTGGCAGCGGATCAGTTGAGGCGGATGAATTCGAACACCCGTTATCTGCATCCGGCCCAAACCGCTTTTGCCGACAAGATCCTGTCCAAACTGCCAGATCATTTCGAGGTCTGCTTCTTCGTCAATTCCGGGACCGAGGCCAATGAGCTGGCTCTGCGACTGGCCCGTGCCCATACCGGAGCGAAAGGGATCGTGACGCCGGATCACGGCTATCACGGGAATACAAACGCGGCTGTGGCGATCTCGGCTTATAAGTTCAACAAGCCTGGTGGCATCGGCAAAGCCGACTGGGTTGAGCTGGTCGAAGTCGCGGATGACTACCGCGGTTCGTTCAAGCGAGACGATGCGGATCGGGCCCAGAAATTTGCCGATCTTTTAGACCCGGCAATCACAGCCTTGAACGCGCGCGGGCAAGGCGTAGCAGGGTTTATTGCGGAAACCTTCCCTTCGGTCGGAGGACAGATCATTCCTCCCAAGGGCTATCTGCCTGCGGTTTATGAGAAAATCCGTGCCGCCGGTGGTGTCTGCATCGCAGATGAGGTGCAGACAGGTCTTGGTCGTCTGGGCGAGTACTACTTTGGCTTTGAACACCAGGGCGCGCTGCCTGACATTGTTGTCATGGGCAAACCGATCGGCAACGGGCACCCTCTGGGCGTGTTGGTGACGACCAGGGAAATTGCGGACAGCTTCAACAATGGGATTGAATTCTTTTCCACCTTCGGCGGCTCGACCCTGTCCTGCCGGATCGGCAAGGAGGTGCTGGACATCGTTGACGACGAAGGTCTGCAAGACAATGCCCGCCTCATGGGAGACCGTCTGATGACCGGGCTGCGTCAGATCGAAAACGACTTTGGCTGTGTTGGCGACGTGCGGGGCATGGGGTTGTTTCTGGGTGTTGAGCTGATCAACACTGACGGGTCAGAAGGAACCGAGATTTGCAGCTATGTCAAAAACCGGATGCGCGATCATCGCATTCTGATCGGCAGCGAAGGTCCCAAAGACAACATCCTGAAAATCCGCCCGCCGCTGACCATCGAGGCCGAGGATGTGGACATGATCCTGTGGGCCTTGCGGGACGTGCTGTCTGAGGTGGGCGACTACACCCCTGCGCCGGTTTGCGATCATGATCATCACCACGCAGGATGTGGATGCTGCTGAACAAGATAACCCCGGCGCAATGCCGGGGTTAAGCCGCCCTGAACCGGGGATCAGTGGAGAACGGCCGAGGGGGTATGGTGTCCGGTTGTCGGAATCCTGAACCGAGCCGTGATGCGCTTGAGGGCAAGACCCAACTCTTCTGACAACGATGCGAGCGCAGGCGCAAAATCCTGGCGCACGATCAGAGACGCCAACATCATCGCATCTTCACGCGCACCCTCGGATGCTGCGGCGATCATCTGGGCGAAGCAATTCTCATCAGCGCCCAGGCACGCGCATTTCAGCCCATGGCGGATTAGGGGGCGGCGTCCATAGGCGGCACAAAGGGAACACACACTTTCCAGCGTCTGCATCGCGGCCTCTCCGCATTCTGCGCCCAAGGCGATCTGGAAATCACTGGCTGCGTCGGTTCGACCGCCCTCACCCTCGCTCCACATCCGCAGATACATCACCGCACATGCTTCAACCGGACCAAGATCCGCAAGGTGGCCAACCGTGGCGCCACCGCGTGTGGATTGCATGCTCATTTCGTCAGGATCAGTTTGCCTGCGCGGGTGATCCGCAAAGTGTAAAGCTGATCGCCAAGTTCGATATGGGCAAGATTTCCGCCCTTTGTCAGCTCCTCGGCCTTGTGCGCGGGAAGCATCGAGACAGGATAACCTTGGGTGGGGGTCGGGTTCTGTATGTTCATCAGGACATCTCCAGAGCGTGTCGGCTTAGCGCCATACCTGTTGCGTTTCATATAGTCTGGCTGACCCCGACTGGGCTGGCTTTCTGTTCCTGCAGCTTAATCTGATTATTTTAGTAAGGATTGTCAAGTGTCGTTTTAACACAAGCGATTGCACCCCTGAAGAGGGCGGGTTACGTCTGCGGTCAGACGAAAAGGACGCGCTGGGCATGACCGCAACAGTTATTTTTGATCTCGATGGAACGCTGGTGGACAGCCTTGGCGATCTGGCCGCAGCGGCCAATCGAACATTGAATGACGTTGGGCATGACCCGCTGTCGATCGACATCATCAAGGGATTCGTTGGCAATGGCCTGCCCAAGCTAGTCGAACGCATGATCCACCATTGCGAACTGCCGCTGGACCGTCATGCGGAACTGACACAACTGACCCTGAAGCACTACAACGCAGCGGCCAGCGAAACGACCATTCCTTACCCCGGCATCCCCGAATCGCTGGATGCGTTACGACAGATGGGTTGCGCTCTGGGCATCTGCACAAACAAGCCCGAAGCCCCTGCCCGCCACGTGTTAGAAGCGCTGAACCTGTCGCGGTTCTTCGATGTGGTGATTGGTGGCGACAGTCTGCCGACCAGAAAGCCGGACCCCAAGCATCTTTTTGCAAGCTTCGATGCCCTTGAGGCAAAAGGTCCCCGCGTATTTGTTGGAGACAGCGAGGTAGACTCGGAAACCGCCGTCAGAGCGAAAATCCCGTTTCTGCTGTTCACGGAAGGATACCGAAAGTCCCGCGTGCAGAACATTCCACATGACATCGCCTATGAGGCTGCTGCAGACCTTCCCATTCATGTGGCGACGCTGGCCCAAAACGAACACGTGTCCTGAACTCGCCCACCAAATCTGCGGGCGGCAAGATCTGTTTCACATTCCCAAAAAGTTAAGAGGGGCCGGCCGAGGGGGTGTGACCAGCCCCTCATCGGGGAAAGTAATTACCGTGTGTTTGTGTGGTAAGTACGGTAGGTCATGTTTACCCCTGATCGTTGCCGCGCAAAATTGGGGGTTTCCCGTAGTCGCGCTATTTTCCCTGAAAACCTGTTAAAAAACCCAGCAGGAGCCTTTCGATTTGCCCATCATGCCTTGCTTAAATTTTGCCCCGACGCTCTGTTGGCAACCAAGATCACACGCAGAACAAATCGGGTAAAAAGGTAACCCATGGAAAACCCGGGCAGAAATCCAAAATCATCACCGTCACCGGTGCTGCAGGGCGTGCTGCCTTTTGACCGGTCGCGTCTTCCGACCGAGATGCTTGCCGGGCTTACCTTTGCCTGCCTCGCGATCCCCGAAGTCATGGGCTATACCAAAATCGCGGGTACGCCGGTCATTACGGGGCTCTATACGATTCTGATTCCCATGGCGCTGTTCGCCCTGTTCGGGTCGTCGCGACATCTTGTGGTCGGGGCCGATTCGGCAACGGCGGCCATAACAGCCTCGGCGCTGGCGGGCATGGCGGTCTCGGGTTCGTCGGAATACCTCGCTTTGGCGTCCCTGTTGGCGCTGATGGCGGCCGTGCTTTTGATCGCTGCGCGGATCATCGGGCTTGGATTTCTGGCCGACTTCCTGTCGCGCACCGTTTTGGTCGGTTTTCTGACCGGCGTTGGCGTTCAGGTTGCCACTGGCGAAATACCCGGTTTATTGGGGATCGAAGCCAGCGGACACGGTACGCTTGCGCGGCTGAACGACGTATACCTGAACTTGGCTCATATCAGCTGGCCAACTGTGTTTGTCTCTGCCGCCGTGCTTGGCGTTGTTGTCGCCTCCACAATGCTGTCGCGAAGAATACCCGGCCCCCTGATCGCAATCGTAGGAGTGATCTATTGCAGCTGGGCCTTTTCCTTCGAAACAATCGGCATTGCTGTTCTGGGGACAGTTCCAAGCGGCTTGCCGTCACTCTCGATACCGAATGTGGATTGGAGTTGGACTTTGTTCAAACAACTCCTGCCCACGGCACTGTCCATCTTCGTGGTTATTCTGGCACAGAGCGCAGCGACCTCACGAGCCTACGCTGCCCGGTACGATGAGAAGTTCAGCGAGAACACAGACCTGATCGGGTTGGGCCTTGCAAATTTCGGCGCGGCATTTTCCGGCACATTTGTGGTCAACGGTAGCCCCACCAAAACCGAAATGGTCGCCAGCGCCGGTGGGCGCAGTCAGGTGGCCCAATTGACTAATGTGGCCATTGTCCTTGTGGTGATCCTGTTTCTCACCAAACCGCTTGCTTATCTGCCAAGTGCCGCCTTGTCGGCCATTGTCTTCCTGATTGGTTTGAAGCTGATTGATCTGCGTGGTCTTACCACGATCTACAAACAAGCCCGCTCAGAGTTCTGGGTGGCCGCCGCAACGGCCGCCGTGGTCGTGCTTGTGGGCGTCGAACAAGGCATTGTCTTTGCCGTGGTCTTTTCTCTGATCGATCACACCCGCCGGGGGTATCGCCCAAAGAACGCCGCGATCGTCAAAACCGAAAACGGTGGCTGGCATTCAAAAGCCCTGACACCACCCAATCAATTTGAACCCGGCCTTGTGATCTATCGGTTCTCGCACGGCATGTATTACGCAAACACACAGCGTTTTACGAATGAAGCCACGGCCATTGTGCAAGGCTCGGACGCGAAACCTGAATGGTTCTGCATCGACGCATCGGCCATAGATGAGATCGATTTTACCGCCGGTTATGCCCTGCGCAGCTTGGTCGAGTTTCTGCATGAAAACGGCATTCGCCTCGTGTTCACGCTGGTTGAACCAGATGTAAAAGCAGAGCTTGATCGCTATGGCGTGACCGATCTGATCGGCGAAGACGCGTTCTTTGACACGGGCAACCGTTTGTTGGATGCCTTCGACAAACGTTCGGCCGCGTCGTGAAGCCCGCTTAGTTGTAGTATTTCGCCTTCGACATCTTACCGATACCAGGGTTGAACGAATTGGTCGGGTCGCAGCACTTGTAATGCGCTGCCAGGTCCGGCTTGGCCTTGTACAGGTGACCCACGTTGTGTTCAGCCGGGTATTCTGCCCCCCGTTCGTCAAACAGTTTGAGCATCGCTGCCTTCAACACCTTGGGGTCCGCGCCCTTTTTGACGATGTAATCCTGATGCATGACGTGGCACATGAAGTGGCCGTAGTAGAGTTTGTGCACCAGCTTATCCTCGATCTCAGGTGGAAGTTTTTCCAGCCAGTCGTAATCGTTGCGGCGCAGCGCGACATCCAGTGCAATAATATCTTCTACATCCGAGTTATGCAGCGCCATGTAACGCACGGCGGCTCCGGCGGCTGCGAAACGATGCAGGCCGGCAATCTTGGCCTCGCGCATATCGCATTCAAAGAACCCAGCTTCACGGTCTTTCAGAAAATCCGGCAACCACGCAGCAGCCTCTGCGATCCCGTCATCTTTCATCTTCAGGATCAGGTGATGTTCGTACTTGTCGCGGAACTCGACCATCCGCTTGGGCAGAACACGCGGCCAAAGCGCTACGGCCATTTGCATGAAACGATCAGTAAAATTGCCGAGGAGCGGTATACGCCGAAGCCGCGCATCAACCGCGCCTTTCATCGCGAAGAAGAACGGCAAGCGATCCGTCCCCAGTTTGTCGATCATCACAACTGTGTCCTTGCCGTATTTGGCGGTGATGTCGAACACTTCACGCTGCATATATTCGGCCGAAACAGGCAGTGACTTGAACCTAGACAGGATATGGCGGCGCAAAGCGGCCAGATCATCGGGGCTGTTCGTTCCAATATAGAACACTTTTTCCGCGTCGTTTTTCCGGAAGGTATCAAGGCGAACAGCAAAAACCGCCAGTTTTCCGGCAGAACCAGCGGATTCGAACAGTTTGGCCTTGTCTGCGTTGAAACGTGCAGGCGTTTCTGCGTCCACATCCCGCACGATCTGTGCGTAGTCACTTGCTGACGCCCGTTTGTTAGTGGCCCCCGGGTTGCGGTCGAAAGTACCGGCGTCAAGGCTTGCCAGAATTTCCTCGGGCGTGTCGCCCAGATCAATGCCCAGATGGTTGACCAGTTCCAGCTCGCCCTGCTCGGATATCCGGGCGTACACGGACAGTTCGGTGTAAACGGGCCCACGCTCGACCAAAGACCCGCCCGAGTTATTGCAGACCCCACCCACAATCGATGCACCGATGCACGAGGAACCGATCACCGAATGCGGCTCGCGCCCCAGCGGGGCCAGAAGTTTTTCCAAAGCAAACAGGGTGGCACCGGGAAAGCTGACGATTTGCTCGCCATTGTTCAACGGGACCAGTGTATCCATCCGGCGGGTGTTGATCAGAACGACATCGCGGTCATAGCTGCCCGACGGTGTCGATCCTTCTGTCAGGCCGGTGTTGGCGGCCTGCATGATGACGATCTTGTCCGATGCAACACAAGCTTGCAGAACCTTCCACTGTTCCGACAGCGTACCAGGCTGAATGACACACAGCGCCTCCCCCTCGCCCGAGCGGAACCCACGCCGAAACCGCTCGGTCGCGCGCTCGCCTGTCAGGACGTGGCGCGATCCAACGACGGAGCGGAAGTGCTTGATCAATTCTTCATTGGTCATCTCGGCCCCCATCTTGGGTTCAGGCGTTGCGGAAACGGATATTCTCGCGGCTCAACTGGTCAACGCTGGTGACGCCCATGAGTTTCATGTCGCGTTCGATCTCGGCCCGCATCAGGCCAAGGGCGCGCTCAACCCCCGCCTGCCCTGCGGCAGCCAACGGGTACAGGTAGTGACGACCAACACCCACGGCTTTGGCCCCAATTGACAACGCTTTGAGCACATGCGTGCCGCGCTGAATGCCGCTGTCCATCATCACGTCCAGCTTGTCACCAACTGCATCGACGATCTCGGCCAGTTGGTCGAAGGGCGTACGCGAGCCGTCCAGTTGGCGGCCCCCGTGGTTCGACAAGATGATCCCGGTGCAGCCGATTTCAGCCGCGCGTTTGGCGTCTTCGACGGTCATGATCCCCTTAAGGCAAAACTGCCCATCCCAGTCGCGCACCATCTGTGCCACGTCATCCCAGTTCATCGACGGATCGAGCATGTCGGTAAAGTAGCCGCCGATCGAGCTGGCCCCTCCACCCATATCGACATGTTCTTCCAGCTGCGGCAGGCGGAATTTCTCGTGCGTGACATAGTTGATCCCCCACATCGGCTTGATTGCAAACTGGATCATGCCGCCCAGCGTCAGACGGAATGGGATCGAGAAGCCGGTGCGCAGATCACGCTCACGGTTGCCGCCGGTGATGCTGTCGACGGTCAGCATCATGACCTCGACACCCGCCTCTTTCGCGCGCTGCATCATAGCGGCGTTCAGGCCGCGATCCTTGTGGAAATAGAACTGATAGACCTGCGGGTTCTTGTGTTTTTGCCGAAGCTCCTCCAACGACACGGTCCCCAGCGAGGATACGCCGAACATCGTCCCGTATTTCTCAGCCGCCGCCGCAACCGCGCGCTCGCCTTGATGGTGGAACAGGCGCTGCAAGGCGGTGGGTGAGCAATAGATGGGCATATCCAGCTTTTGCCCCATCACGGTGACCGACATGTCCACATCGGACACCCCACGCAGGACCGACGGCAACAGATCACACCGGTCAAACGCGCTGGTGTTTTCCCGATACGTCACCTCATCATCCGCTCCACCGTCGATATAGTTGAAGATGGGCCCCGGCAGCCGCTGTTGGGCCAGCCGCCGGAAGTCGTGGAAGTTATGACATTGGCTCAGACGCATCAGGCAGGCTCCTTAGTAGGCGACCGAGGGCAGCCAGGTGGCTAGTGTCGGCCATAGGAAGACTAACGCCAGGCCGGTCAACTGCAACAACACGAAGGGGATGATGCCTTTGTAAATGTGGGTCAGCTTTATCTCGGGCGGGCAAACGCCTTTCAGATAGAACAGGGCGAAGCCCACAGGCGGCGTCAGGAAGCTGGTTTGCAGCGTCACCGCCACCAGGATCACGAACCACACCAGCGCGGGTTCATCCAGAACGCCAAAGCCGGGGATGTCGATGCCCAACCCGTTCACGATGGGCCGCATCAGAGGCAACACGATCAGCGTGATCTCGATCCAGTCCAAAACGAAGCCCAGCAAGAAGACGATGAACAGGATGAAAAGGATTGTGCCGTTGGCTCCGAAACCGGTGGATTGCACCACATGCTCGATCAGCTCGTCCCCGCCCAATTCACGCAAGACGTAAGAGAATACGGTCGCCCCAAGGAAGATCGCGAAGATGTACGCAGTGGTGTTGAAGGTCGACACCAGCACGTTCCACAGTTTCGCAAAGGTCAGCTTGCGATAGCCCAGTGCCAGCAGCGTCGCACCCAGCGCACCGATGCCCGAGGCTTCGGTCGGCGTGGTCAGACCCGCAAAGATCGAACCTAGCACGGCGAGGATCAGCATCAGCGTTGGGATGACGGCGATCAGCACGTCTTTGACAGCGGCCCAGTCGGGGGCTTTTGCGCCCTCGGGCACAGGGGCTGCGTCACGTTTGATCAAGGCAAGTAGGAAGATATAGGTCAGGTACAGTCCACCGATGATGACACCGGGGAAAACAGCCGCCATGAACAGATCGCCGACAGACAAGGCCATCTGGTCGGCCATGATCACCAGCATGATCGAGGGTGGGATCAGGATACCCAGCGTACCAGAAGCCGAGACGACACCGGCGGCCAGCGCTGGCTGATATTTTTGCTGCATCATCGACGGCAACGACAGTACGCCCAGCAGAACCACCGAGGCTCCGATAATGCCTGTAGAGGCCGCCAGAATGATCCCAATCAGAGTCACGGTGATCGCCAAACCTCCACGCACGGTACCGAACAGGCGCTGCATCGAGGACATCAGACGCTCGGCCACACCGGATTCGTCCAGCATCAGGCCCATGAAGATGAACATCGGCAGGGCGACCAGAACCGCGTTGGACATGGTGGCATAAACGCGGTTCACGACCGCACCGAGGGTCAGGTAATCGAGCCCGGTAAAGGTGCTCTCCAGCCCCGTCCACAGCATCAGATCGTTGTCGAACAGGTAAGCCAGACCGCAATAGGCCACGCCGACACCGGCCAGCACCCACGCCACCGGATAGCCGGTGAACAGCAGCGCGATGAAGGTCAGGAACATCGCGATGACCAGCTTTTCCTCGGTCGTTTCGACAAGGAAGGTCAAGCCCACGCAAACAGCGGCGAACACGGCCAGAACCAGCAGAATACGACGCAGTGGCGCGCCTTCACGTTCCGAGGCCGGTCCATAAAGCAGCGCGTGCCCATCGTGGATCAACCGTGCGAGTGCAGCCAGGGCGAGCAGGATGAAACTGATCGGAATGACCGCCTTAAACGCCCAGCGCGCAGGCAGACCAGTTGGGCTGTCCGAGCGTTCATTGACGCGGAAGCTTTCGTAGAAATAGTCGTACCCCTGGTCGACCATCAAATAGATGAACGGTGTCAGCAGGGTCAGGATACCGATCACTTCGATGATCCGCTGCGCGCGGCGTGACAGCTGCATATGCAGGACGTCAACGCGGACATGGCTGTCTGTGATCAAGGCATAGGAAATGCCGATCATCGTGACAATGCCGTAGAAATGCCACTGGATCTCGTCCAGCTTGGGATAGTTCTGGCTGAACAGGTAGCGCAGCGAAACCTGGCTGAAGATCGCAGCCATCAGCAGGATATTCGCCCACATGACCACATGGCCTACCGCTTTGACGCCCGTGTCGATAGCGACGGCAATTTTCTGGCGGTCTGTTTCGGGATGCTCCAGAATGCCTTCATAGGCTTCGACCGGATCATTTGTATATAGTTCGTTGGCCATGGTCATTCCTCGCTCAGCACCCCGGCGTGCGGGGCAGTGAAAGGTTAGAAATTCCGTTTTTGGGAGAGTTCGGAGCGGCGGATTCCGCCGCCCCGGTAACGTCAGTTAGGGAGAGTTTACTGACGTGGGAGGAACGCGTTGGTCTTCCACAGGTTGTAGCCGTCGCGGAATTCGTTCATGTCGGCCAGGACTTGTGCAAAAAAGGCATCGTTTGCGGCTTCTTCAGCGGCAACTTCGTCCCAGGTGGCGCGGAAGGTATCCAGCATCACGGGCGACCACTGCTTGATGGTGACACCGTTGTTTTCAACGTTGTCGATCAGCGCGGCATGCTGGATCGCTTCACCTTCGGCAAAGCTGTCCGCCATCGACGCCTTACAGGCGCTTTCAATGATTGCCTTGTGCTGGTCGCTGGTTTCATTCCAGACGTCTTTGTTGATCAGCAGTTCGAACACAGTCGCCTGCTGGTGCCAGCCGGGGAAATAGTTGAACTTGACCAGTTTATGGAAGCCCAGGCGCGCATCAATGGCGGGCATCGAAAATTCAGTCGCGTCAATCGCGCCTTTTTCCAGCGCGGGGAATATCTCACCACCCGGCAGCAGCGACGTTGCAACACCCAACTTCTGCATAACTTTGCCGCCCAGACCAAAGAAACGCATCTTCAGACCGTTCAGGTCTTCGGGCGAGTTGATCTCGGTTGCGAACCAACCCGAGGTTTCGGGTGCGATGATTGCGCAAGGCAGAACTTTTACGTTGTAACCGGCCTGATCATACATTTCCTGATACAGAGTCATGCCGTTGCCGTAGTAGAGCCACGCCATGTATTCACCCGCTTCGGGGCCAAAAGGCACAGCCGAAAACAGCGGCGCAGCCGGGATTTTACCGGCCCAATATCCGGCTGTGGTGTAGCCCGAGTTGATCTTTCCAGTGGATACCGCGTCCAAAATTTCGAACGGCGGAACCAGCTTGCCCGGCTCGTACACTTTCATCTTCAGCGTGCCGCCCGACATCACGTCAAGCTGTTCGGCAACACGCGGGATCGGCGAGCCCAAGCCCGGCAATTCGGTCGAGAACGCAATCGGCGTTTTCAACAGCAGTTTGTCTGCGGCAACCGCAGGCGCGGCCATAATGCTGGCCGCCACGGCCAAGCTCGTCAGGGTCTTCTTCATGAATTCTCCTCCAGGGTTGGTCGGGGTTTCAGCCCGATCATTTGCGCAGGCTCTTCCAGCGCCGCTCCGGTGGTAAACTAACTTTACCATAGTTAGCCAGTCAACAATTTTATTTACCATTGGTTGATTCCCAAAAATCCCTGCGACGTTAGACGCGGCCTAAAGAACAACTTTTGAGATCTGCTAAAAAATAGGACAAATCCCAAAAACCTTTCACGAACAACAAAGTACCTAGCTACTTGTAAGAACGCTCAGAAGCTTGAGTTTCGCGCGGATACGGTTATGTTTGTTTACCAGTTGCTGCGGATTTCCAGCTTCAAACAGGGCAGTGCATCATGAACACCAAGGCAATTTTTGAACCGGTTGGACACGAATCGTTGGCCGAGGCTGTGGTTGCACAAGTCGAAGATCTGATCGCCTCGGGCATCCTGAAACAGGGCCGGAAACTGCCTTCGGAACGCGATCTTGCCGAAATGTTGCGCGTATCGCGCCCAAAGCTACGCGAGGCGCTTCAGGTGCTGGAAGAACGCGGTCTGGTTGCCACGCAGCACGGCGAAGGCACGTTCGTGGCAGCCCTGACCGGACAGGCCATGATGCCTGCTCTTCTTGCACTGTATGAACGGCACGAGCCTGCTTTTTTTGATTATCTGGAATACCGCCGCGAGCAGGAAGGCTTCGCGGCCCGCCTTGCTGCACGTCGGGCAACCAAGGCGGACAAGGAGCGGATCGCCGAAATCCTAGACGAAAATGAGCGTGCGTGGCAGGAGCAAGACGCCAAAGCCTCGCAAGAGGCAGACTTTGCGCTTCACTCAGCGATTGTCGATGCCAGTCAGAACGCAACCCTCATCCATATGATGGCGTCGATCTACGAACTCACCCGTAAAGGCGTTTTCTACAATCGTGATTTCCTGCGCACGATTGACGGAACGGGGGAAAAGCTGCTGCAGCAGCATCTAGAATTGGGTCGCGCGGTGATCGACGGTGATGAAGAACGAGCCGAAAAAGCGGCAACCGAACACATCGACTTTGTCGAAAAGTCTTTCAAACTGGGAATTGAACAGAGACGACGTGAGGCCATGGCTGAAAAGCGGCGAATACTATCACGTTAATGCGTGCCCACCGGCTATTCGGATACCAAGGCCCTATTGTCAGATGTCCTTTCCAGGCGGTTCCAACAGACCACCCGGCTCTATCAACGCCCGCTCTGACAGCCAGGGATTGAGATCAAGAGCCTCAGACAGTGCAGCGCGCGCGTCCTCCTGGCGCTTCAAACCCAGCAAAGACAAAGCACGCCCGCTGAGTGCCCCAATGTGGTTTGGCGACAATTCAATTGCGACGTTCAAGTCTTGCAAAGCCGCACCAAAATCCTGCCTGAGGTAGTTTACAAAAGCTCGCTGATTGTAACCTTCAGCGTAGGTCGGACAATAGTCGACAAGTTGGTTGAAGTCGTCCAAGGCGCCCAGCAAATCCCAAGCTTCTCGTCGTGCCATCCCCCGATCCAACAAGGTTTGTGATCGAGAATCCGGTGCATCCGTCCAAAGCACCCACATCTGATCCGAGATGGCACGCGCGTCGCTTTGCGACTCTGCCTTTTGAACCTGCTTAATGAGCGCCTCAACCCCTTCCGTATGATCCGGAGACATAGGGCATGTTTCAGCGAGCGCCAAAAGCGGAAAGGCGATCATAAGACTCGTGGCAGCGAATACTCGTTTCATGCCCCTAGGGTGGGTTGAAATCCTGTTCCGTCAAGCCTGTTGTTCAAACCCGCCAAGCATACCGGTTTCTTTAACAGCCTCCATCGCCACAAAAGTTGACGTGCTGGCAACATGCGGCAGGGATGAGATTTTCTCGGCCAAGACACGACGGTACTCGGACATCGTGGCGGTGCGAACTTTTAGAAGATAATCGAAATTCGATGCAATCATATGCGCCTGCTCGACTTCGGCGATCTTACGGACAGCGGCATTGAACTCGGCCAGCGCCTTTTCGCGCGTGTCCGTCATGCGCACTTCGACAAAAGCCACGTGATCCAGCCCAAGGCGGATCGGATCCAGCATTGCCCGATACCCCTTAATCACTCCGCTCGCCTCCAACCGCTTGAGCCGCGCCTGTGTCGGGGATTTCGACAAGCCGATCTCGCGCGCCAGATCGGCGACCGAAGCACGACCGTCTTCAGCCAAAATTTTCAGAATCGACCGATCGAACCGATCCAGATCAGGAAAGTCCATTTGCACTGCCTATTTCCACAAAATCAGAACACTTGCCTTCGGATACATAAATTTTGGGCCATTGTCCTGTATTTTCCACCCTATATTAGCGCAAAGACCGGAGGACTCATGTCACACAGCCTGCGCACACTTATCGACACGCCAACCTATGCCGATCAATCGGCTGTCCTTGATACCCTGATCACTCAAGCAGACCTGACGGATGCAGATCGTGTCACAATCTGCGCCGCCGCGGCGCAGTTGGTTCGCGACATCCGCTCCAGCACTTCGCCGGGGTTGATGGAAGTGTTTCTGGCCGAATACGGCCTGTCTACTGATGAAGGCATCGCATTGATGTGTTTGGCCGAAGCGTTGCTGCGCGTGCCGGATGCTGACACTATCGACGCGTTGATCGATGACAAGATCGCTCCGTCCGACTGGGGCAAACATCTGGGAAAATCCTCGTCATCGCTGGTGAACGCGTCCACGTGGGCGCTGATGCTGACCGGTAAGGTTCTGGACGAGGGCAAAGCCTCTCCGGTCGGGGCATTGCGAGGGGCCATAAAACGACTGGGTGAGCCAGTGATCCGAACCGCCGTGGCCCGAGCGATGAAGGAAATGGGACGGCAATTCGTTCTGGGTGAATCCATTCAATCCGCGATGGATCGCGCCCGTGGAATGGAGGGAAAGGGCTATACCTACTCCTACGATATGCTGGGCGAAGCCGCGCGGACTGAGGCGGACGCAGCGCGCTATCACCTGTCATACTCCCGCGCTATTTCGGCCATTGCCGATGCTTGCACCCATGACGACATCCGTGCCAATCCAGGTATCTCGGTCAAGCTGTCCGCCCTGCATCCTCGCTATGAGCTGGCGCAAGAACAGAGGGTCATGGACGAGTTGGTCCCGCGACTGCGGGCTCTGGCATTGCTGGCCAAAGCCGCCGGCATGGGTCTGAACGTCGATGCAGAAGAGGCAGACCGCCTGTCGCTATCGCTGCAGGTTATCGAAGCGGTCATGTCTGATCCGGCCCTCGCCGGGTGGCACGGGTTCGGTATCGTGGTGCAGGCTTACGGACCGCGCGCCGGGCTGGTTCTGGATACGCTGTACGACATGGCGCAGCGCCACGACCGCAAGCTGATGGTGCGCCTGGTCAAAGGGGCCTATTGGGACACCGAGATCAAACGCGCGCAAGTCGAAGGCGTGGATGGGTTTCCAGTGTTCACCCACAAGGCAGCAACCGATGTCTCGTACATCGCCAATGCCCGCAAACTGCTGAACATGACCGACCGGATCTACCCGCAATTTGCCACCCACAACGCCCATACGGTCAGCGCCATCCTGCATATGGCCGACGATCAACCTTATGAGTTCCAGCGCCTGCATGGCATGGGCGAAACTTTGCATCAGATCGTGATGAACAAACAGAACACCCGGTGCCGGATTTATGCGCCGGTCGGGGCGCATCGTGACCTGCTGGCATATCTAGTGCGACGCCTGTTGGAAAACGGAGCAAACTCGTCTTTCGTCAACCAGATCGTCGATGAAAACGTGCCCCCGGAAGAGGTCGCCGCAGATCCGTTTGTCACTGTACAGACGCCGCCGCCCGCCCTGCCGACAGGACCCGAGCTGTTTCAACCAGAACGCCCTAATTCCAAAGGGTTTGATCTGCACCACACGCCCACTCTGGATCGGATCGAGGCGGCGCGGGATGGGTTCCGGGCCTATCACTGGTTTGCTCAACCTCTATTGGCCGACAAGGCCAAACCAGAGGCCGAAGAACCTGTTACCAACCCGGCCAACCCGCAGGACCGGCCCGGTTCCGTTGCGCCAGCCAGCGCTGCGGATGCAGAGTTGGCCCTGGCCTCGGCCAACCCCTGGGACGCACCGGCTGCTGAGCGTTCGCGCGTTCTTAACGCTGCTGCCGATCTTTATGAAGCGAACTATGGCGAGCTTTTCGCCCTTCTTGCTCGCGAAGCCGGGAAATCCCTGCCTGACGCTGTGGCGGAACTGCGCGAGGCGGTGGACTTCCTACGGTATTACGCGGCCAACATTCCTGCGGCCAAGCCTGCGGGTATTTTCACCTGTATCAGCCCGTGGAACTTCCCTCTGGCCATTTTCTCAGGGCAGATCGCAGCGGCGCTGGCCACCGGAAATGCAGTGTTGGCCAAACCTGCGCCTCAGACGCCTTTGGTTGCACATCGCGCCATTCAATTGATGCACGAGGCGGGCGTACCGCGCGACGCACTGCAATTGCTGCCCGGTGGACCTGCTGTAGGCACGGCGCTGACGTCGGATGAACGCATTTCGGGTGTGGCCTTTACCGGGTCGACAGCCACCGCGCTAAAGATCAGGGCCGCGATGGCCGGGAACATGCGCCCCGGTACGCCGCTGATCGCGGAAACTGGCGGCTTGAACGCCATGATCATCGACAGCACGGCCCTGCCCGAACAAGCAGTACAATCAATCATCGAAAGCGCCTTTCAGTCGGCGGGTCAGCGTTGTTCAGCCCTGCGGTGTCTGTATCTGCAGGAAGACATCGCCGAAGACGTGCTGACAATGCTCAAAGGGGCAATGGACGCGCTGAGCATTGGAGATCCTTGGCTGATCTCAACCGATTGCGGCCCGGTCATCGACGAACAGGCCCGGCAAGGCATAGCTGATCACGTGGCCAAAGCGCGCAGCAAAGGGCGGGTTCTGAAAGAGCTTCCGCTGCCGCCCGAAGGCACTTTTGTTGCCCCTACCCTGATCGAGGTTTCTGGTATTGCCGCGCTGGAACGCGAGATTTTCGGTCCTGTGCTGCACGTGGCCCGATTCAAGGCGCAGGAGATCGACAAGGTCATCGCCGAAATAAACGCCACTGGATACGGGCTGACCTTTGGACTGCACACGCGCATCGACGACCGGGTGCAGCATGTGACCGAGGCGATCCATGCGGGCAACATCTATGTGAACCGCAACCAGATCGGCGCCATCGTTGGCTCTCAGCCCTTTGGGGGCGAAGGGCTTTCGGGCACCGGCCCCAAGGCGGGTGGGCCGAACTACATGGCCCGCTTCTGCGCGCCGGATCGTCAAAATACGGCGGATACCTGGGGTGCTGTAGCCGATTTGCCCGCCCCTCAAGGGCAGCCTGTGCCGGTCAAAACTCAATCCTTGCCCGGTCCCACAGGTGAATCAAACCGCCTGAGCGAATACCCACGCTCACCCTTGCTGTGTATGGGCCCTGGAGAGGCCGCCGCGCGTGCGCAGGCCGAGGCTGTTCAGGCGCTTGGCGGTACGGTCATT
Source organism: Ruegeria sp. HKCCA5763 (assembly GCF_013034545.1). NCBI lineage: Bacteria > Pseudomonadati > Pseudomonadota > Alphaproteobacteria > Rhodobacterales > Roseobacteraceae > Ruegeria > Ruegeria sp. HKCCA5763. Next base: position 53,022 of record NZ_WQGF01000009.1, on the reverse strand, counting down.
AAAGCGATCGGGATGCTGGACCTGCACCGGTTGGAAAACCTGACCGACATCTCAGGCGTGTTGTGGTGGGGGGATGACGAAACAGCCCGGCAGATCGAGCAGCATCTGGCGCGCCGCGACGGCCCAATTCTGCCGCTGATCCCCGGCAAGCCCGACCGTGCGCGGGTTCTGGGCGAACGTCATGTCTGCGTCGACACGACAGCTGCGGGCGGAAACGCTGCGTTGTTGGGAGGTGCGGCATAAGCTTGCATTGACGCTGGGCGCGCAAAAGCCCAGCGTCTCATCATGTTTCCGATCCGTGACCATAACCCTTCGGGGCGCACGCCTTACGTTGTATATGCCCTGATGGCCGCCAACATCCTGATCTTTCTCAGCTATGTGGGGATCATGGATGAAGGGCCGAAGATCAGCAGGCTGTTTTATGACTACGCCATCATCCCAGCGCGCGTCAGCGATGGGTTTGGGTTGGAAACCCTAGTAACATCCATGTTCCTGCACGGCGGCTGGATGCATCTGGCGGGAAACATGCTGTTCTTATGGATCTTCGGAGACAACCTGGAAGACGAGATGGGCCACCTGCCCTTCCTTCTGTTCTATCTGGCAGCTGGGATTGGCGCTGGCCTCATTCACATCATCACTGGGCCGGACTCTCAGGTGCCGACCGTCGGCGCCTCGGGCGCGATTGCAGGTGTGATGGGCGGGTATCTGCTGCTGTTTCCGAAAGCACGGGTGGATATCCTGCTGATCCTGATCGTCTATTTCAGGGTCTTCACCATTCCGGCCTTCATCATGCTGGGGATCTGGCTGGCGATACAGTTCTTTGGCAGCATCACCAGCAATCCAGACGAAGGCGGTATTGCCTATTGGGCCCATACCGGAGGCTTTGCCGTGGGTTTGATCCTGTGCATACCGCTTTGGCTGCGGCGTGGAGGCGCGCAGTTCTGGGACCGCACCCGCGGGCACCCGCCCCACCCGGAAGCGAAGTACAAGCTTTCGCGGTCACGTATTCCGCGTGTTCCGCGCCGGTAAAGTTAAGAGCGGCTCAGCCCCGGATCACTTTGGCGAACTGATCAAAGATCGGTTCGTTCGAGCAAATCACTTCACCATCCTCCAGCACATTGCCTTCGGGGTTCAGTGCCTGCACGAAGCCGCCTGCCTCTTTCACGATGATGATACCAGCCGCCAGATCCCATGCGTTCAGGCGGCGTTCCCAGAAACCTTCGTACCGGCCAGCGGCGACATACGCCATATCAAGCGCAGCAGCACCCCAGCGGCGCACACCGGCGCAAGCGGGCATCAAACGCGCCAGGTCTTGCAGGGTCGCGGGCAGATCCGAACGACCCCCAAAGGGCAGACCAGTCGCGAAGACCGACTCGATCATGCGGTGACGGCCCGACGCGCGAATGCGGGTGTCGTTCATCCATGCACCCTCGCCCTTCTCAGCAAAGAACATTTCATCCTTGGCAGCGTCATAGATCACACCGGCAACAATCTTGCCCTTGTGTTCAAGAGCGATTGAGATCGCCCAATGCGGCAGGCCGTGCAGGAAGTTGGTGGTGCCATCCAACGGATCGACAATCCAGCGGCGGGTCGGATCTTCGCCGTCAATCGCGCCACCTTCTTCGGCCAGCCAGCCATAGGTTGGACGCGCGCCCAGCAACTCTTCTTTCAGGATGGCTTCGGCTGCGATATCGGCCTTTGAGACGAAGTCTCCCGCGCCTTTCATCGACACCTGCAAATTCTCGACTTCACGGAAATCCTTGACCAAAGAACGCCCCGCTTTGCGCGCGGCTTTGATCATGATGTTGAGATTTGCACTGCCAACCATTGTCAAAAGGCTCCTGTCCGGTCAAACCGCGCGTATACTGCTGCAATGCGCCCTTGCCAAGAGGAATGATACGCATAACAGACCCCCGGAAAACGCCGTTACTGGGATTGCAGCTTGCGCGCCTCATCTCGGGCCAGTTTCACCAGTTCCTGAACGTAAGGTTTCTCAAGATCCTCCGACCGGATCGCAGCGTACAGGCGTCGCGTGATCCCTTCTTTTGTCAGGGGTCGGGTCACGTAATCCGAGTTATATTTCACCTCGCGCACAACCCAATCCGGCAGGACCGAAACCCCCCGGTTTGACGCGACCAGCAGCAGTATTACGGCGGTCAGTTCCACTTGGCGGATTATTGCGGGCTCAACCCGTGCAGGGATCAGCAACTGGCTGAACACATCCAGACGCGTGCGCTCGACCGGATAGGTGATCAGGGTTTGTCCCCGAAAATCTTCGGCCTCGATATACTCTTTTTCAGCCAGGGGATGGGTTGAAGCCGCCACAAAGACAGCGTTGTAGTCAAACAGCTCCACAAACTCGACACCCGGCAGGTCTTCGGGGTCGGACGAGACCACCAGATCTACCTCTTCCTTTTGCAAGGCCGGAAGCGCGTCAAAGGCCAGACCTGGGCGGATGTCCACATCGACATCGCCCCAAGACTTTCTGAAGGCTTCGAGCACCGGAAACAGCCATTCGAAACAGGCGTGGCATTCGATTGCGATATGCATCCGCCCGGTGCGCCCGTCCCTCAGCGAAGAAAATTCATGCTGAGCGGCCTCAACCTGCGGCAGGATCTGTTCAGCCAAGCGAAGCAAGCGCAACCCGGCGGCCGACAGTTTCATGGGTTTCGAGCGGCGCAGAAACAGTTCGACCCCCGCCTGATCCTCTAACCCTTTGATCTGATGGCTTAACGCAGACTGAGTGATGTTCAACTGGTCTGCTGCACGGGCCAGCCCACCGCATTCATGGATCGCTTTGATAGTACGCAGGTGCCGGAACTCAATGTGCATTTCGAACAGCATTCATGTTGTTGTTGAATAATATGAGTTTGTCTCACATTGCCCGCCATGGCACAAGAGGCTCAGATGATCCAGCGAGGCCGTTATGTCCAAACCTGAAATTTCCTTTGAGTTCTTTCCGCCCAAAACTCTGGAAGCCTCTTTTCGTCTTTGGGACACGGTTCAGACCTTGGCTCCATTGGACCCTCGCTTTGTTTCGGTCACCTATGGTGCAGGTGGCACGACACGTGAACTTACACGCGACGCGGTCTCGACCTTGCATAAGTCGTCAGGGTTGAACGTCGCTGCACATCTGACCTGCGTCGATGCCTCACGGCAGGAAACATTGGAGATCGCCGACACGTTTGCGCGCGCCGGTGTGCAGGACATTGTTGCCCTGCGCGGTGACCCGCCGAAGGGTCAGGACAAATTCGAACCCCACCCCGACGGATTTGCCAATTCGGTTGAGTTGATCGAAGCCCTGGCCGAAACCGAGATGTTCAGCATTCGCGTCGGCGCCTATCCAGACACTCACCCTGAGGCCGCAGATATGGCTGCGGATGTGGATTGGCTGAAGGCCAAGCTGGACGCTGGTGCTGATGAAGCTCTGACGCAGTTTTTCTTCGAGGCTGAAACCTTCTTTCGGTTCCGTGACGCCTGCGCCAAAGCGGGCATCGACAAGCCGATTGTGCCCGGCATTCTGCCGATCGAGAACTGGGCAGGTGCCCGCAATTTCGCCAAGCGCTGCGGTACACATATTCCTGTGTGGGTCGAAAACGCCTTTGAAAAAGCTGTGCGCGACGGGCGTGAAGATTTGCTGGCAACAGCGATCTGCACCGAGCTGTGTTCAGATTTGATCGATGGCGGCGTGGATAAGCTGCATTTCTACACCCTCAACCGCCCGGAACTGACGCGGGATGTATGTTTCGCACTCGGCATTACGCCGCAGGTTGAACTGGAAAACGTCGCCTAACATACCAAAATTTTCAATGATTCGCACGGGTTACGTTCACACTCAGGCGATTTTCATCCTACTTTGTGCAAACTGTTTCACACTCTCATAACCAAATTCACAGTTTTCGCGACAATTGAATCTCAAGATCCCAATTGTTATCCGCACCCCAGCAAATCCACCCCGAAATTTGACAAAACTATGTCCAGGGCGACACTTGGGGCGTGTAGTTTGTAATGAGTGTTTTGAGTATGGAACCTGTAGATAAAGTGCGTGCGCGCACCGATGCCCTTGCAGATTTGGGATTACCCCCATCTGCCAGTTCCCGCGAAATCCGAGAGGCGTGGCGACAGATCGCCTTTCATTCGCATCCCGATCACAGGGAAGGGGACAGTTCTGGGTTTTCACGCGCCAAGGCCGCCTATGACTTTCTGCGGAAAGAGGGTTTGGCAAAAAAAGGTGGGGGCAATGCTGGCCCGACTCAGCCGCGCCGTCCCCATTTGAAAAAGCGGATCATTGAACTTCCGCAGGAAGAAATTTCGGCCTGCAAGGCAATGCTAAGTCCCGATCAGGTGTTGTCACATCGACACGGCGAAGATGATACACCAGGCATACCCGAAGCGTGCGTATCGGACCATGTACCGGACGCAGTTGGCTGCTACGGTCGGCATTTGACCTACTTCGTCACCACGCCTGTGCATCATGGCGCAAATCGGGTGGCTCTACCGACCACGGTGCTAAGCGGTGCGCGACATACCGAGGCGGAGATCCTGAGCTTTCAGTCCAAGGATACCGGCGCCGGAGAGGTGGTGATCCCGGACACGATCCGTGAACGCAAATTTCCAGGGGCCAAGAGCGTGAAGATCCGGTTTGACGCCGATCAGGACATCCGGGATCTATTCTGGCTGGCGGGTTGATCGCAAAAAGCCCGGCTAAGGTAGCCGGGCTTTGAACTTTTCAAAGTCTCGTTGTCAGATCAGTTGGTAACAGGACCTTCCGAGGTGAATTTTGGGATAACATTGGTCGAGGCGTCCGAGGATTCGATGCCTGGCCAGTTGCCTTCTGCGATGTTGATGTTGCCCGGCACATCTTCTTCCCAGAAGCCAACAACCACATCGGTGATGTTAAGATAAAGCTTGTCATCGACGATGCGCCACAGGTTAGGGTTGGCTGGAACTTTACCGCCCTTGGACACACCATAAGCGCAGTGGCCATCATATTGCGGAGCATAATAGGCCGGGTTCTCAAGGAACTTGTCACGGTTTTCTTCAGTCGCGAAAGCCCAGGTTGCGCCGTTGTATTCTGCGGTTATATCAGCGTTTCCGCGCACACCTTCTGGCTGTGACTGGCCGATCGAAACCTGATCCAGGCTGCGATAGGCAACAACGTCATAGCCCGAAACCGCAAAACCGGTTCCATCAACATATTGAGGTCCGGCAAAAGCGGGTACCGCCAAGGCCATGGCTGCAGCGAAGGTCAATGCAAAGTGTTTCATGTGGTCTATCCTTTTCGTATCAACTGTGTCCGTGGAGCCGTCATGGCAGGTCTGCCAAGACAATATGCGATTCCCGCGCGGTTCGTAGTCCTCCTAACGCCCCTGTGACCCCGCACGGGAAAACGTGAGAGTTTGGTCGCGGATTGTTACAGAAAAAGCCTGAAGCACCGGGTTGGACTCGGCGATTTGCAATATTAGCTGTACGACAGCCATGGTATAGGCATGAAAGGCAAGAGATGAGCGACCAATCCCCCTACACCCCCCCAGCGGTCTGGACCTGGGACAGTAAAAGCGGCGGCCAGTTCGCCAATATCAACCGGCCGATTGCCGGTGCGACCCACGACAAAGACCTGCCTGTCGGACGCCACCCCCTGCAGCTGTATTCGCTGGCCACGCCCAACGGCGTGAAGGTCACTGTGATGCTGGAAGAGCTTTTGGCGCTAGGCCACGAGGGGGCCGAATACAACGCCTGGCTGATCAACATCGGTGAGGGTGATCAGTTTGGTTCGGGCTTTGTCGATGCCAACCCGAACTCAAAAATCCCCGCCCTTTGGGATCGGTCGGGCAAAGAGCCTGTTCGCGTGTTCGAAAGCGCCTCGATCCTGTTCCATCTGGCCGAAAAATTTGGAGCGTTCCTGCCCGCGTCCGGCCCTGAGCGGACCGAAGTGATGAATTGGGTGTTCTGGCAGATGGGCAGCGCGCCCTATCTGGGCGGCGGGTTCGGCCATTTCTACGCCTATGCACCCGAGAAATGGGAATACCCGATCAATCGTTTCGCGATGGAGACCAAGCGCCAGCTAGACGTTCTGGATCGGGAATTGGCGGATAAGACCTTCATCGCTGGAGACGAGTACACGATTGCCGACATGGCGATCTGGCCGTGGTATGGCCAGCTGGTTCTGGGTCGCCTCTACAGTTCTGCCGAGTTCCTGGATGTTGAATCATACAAGAACGTCATGCGTTGGGCCAAAGAGATTGACGCGCGTCCAGCAGTTCAGCGTGGTCGAATGGTCAACCGCGCCTTTGGCGAGCCGCACACGCAGCTTCACGAGCGCCATGACGCCAGCGATTTCGAAAACCGTACGCAGGACAAGTTGGAAGCGGCTGCGGAGTAACCGCATTCCAAGCGAAACACCACGCGGTGCAACGTGCGCCGCGTGTTTGCGTCTTGTCGGTTACTTCAGAATTGGCGGGTTGTCAGGGTTGCTGCCGGGGGCTTCCCGCATCGGCTCAGCCACCTGCGGCTGAGGCAGATCAAACCGAAGCCCCACTTTGGCCAGCAACGCGGCAGTGGGCGCACTGGCCGCGAAAAAACCAACATCCATTGCACCAGCCTCGATCCCGGAAAAGGTCAGCGCCTCGGACGCGGCCTTGGCCAACGCGGCCTCGGCCCCGTCAACTGCATCGACAAAGCCCAACATATGCCCCTGTGCGCCGGCCTCTGACTTGGTTGCAACCAAATAGGCGGCGCGCGCCAGCCCGCCCGCGGTTGCCAGTTTGGCATCCAAGGCGGTCAGCAAAGTATCGGGCAAGCCAGACGGCGGCATGAATTCAGCCAGCTTTTCCTCGACCTCTTGTGGATCGTGTTGCAGCGTTTCGGCCAGCCACTCCAATGCCTCTGCCGGCACCAGCATCGATGAAGGCGCGGTTTCCAGGTTCAGGCCCAGCCCAATCACCTGCCCTGCCAGCATCCCGGAAAGCACCCGCCCTGAAAGCGCCACGTAAGGTACAGGGCGACCTGCGAACTGCGCCAACCGTTCCTCTCGGTCAAAGGCCAGCACATAGCGCCCATCCGCTACGTCGAACAATTCGGGCGAGATATTCTCGTCCTTCGCTTCCTCGGTCAGCATCAGGAACAGCTCGCTGTCGGCAAGCCGCTCAAAGAAACGTAGCCGGGCGGCATCGTTTCGCGGATCCGCCTGCATCGCGGCATGTGCTGCGTCCAACGCCGTGGTTTCAGTCATTCAACACCTCTTGGACCCGCGCGCGCAGAACCGGCAAAAGCTCGGTCTCGAACCACGGGTTTTTCTTCAACCATGCCGTATTGCGCCAGGACGGATGTGGCAAGGCAAAGACCCGCGGCGCATGGTCCTGCCAGCCTTGCACGGTGCTTGTGACCGAACCTCGCGCACCAAGGTGATACTTGTGCGCATGACCACCAACCAAAACGGTCAGCGGCACCTGGCCCAAAACGCTCATCACCCGATCATGCCAGGTCTTTCGGCACACGGCGGGCGGCGGAAGGTCCGCGCTGCGTGCATCGTAACCGGGAAAGCAGAACGCCATAGGTACAATCGACACGCGGTCACGATCATAGAAGATCGTCTCATCAATCCCCAACCATTGCCGAAGCCTGTCACCTGACGGATCAGTAAAGGGCCGCCCCGACTCGTGCACTTTCGCACCTGGGGCCTGCCCTGCGATCAAAATGGGCGTACCAACGCGGAACCAAACAACCGGGCGGGGTTCATGGGCTGTTTCAGTCTGCGCAAACTTATCAGCACACAGTCGGCAAGCGCGAATTTCCTCGGCAAGGCTGTCCATCGGAATTCAAAACCTCTTGCGGCCCAAGTGTCACGATGGGGAACATAGGGTCCACCAGCCACACCGCCAATGCAGTTGTCACAGGTTTTACCGCAATGCATTGATCATTTGTTTCATAATTCGACATAATGTAGCCAACATGGATTGGTAAAAATAACCCTTTGCAGCCGTCTCAAAGAACGGCAACGCCACGGAACACGAGCAGCAGGCCCCGAATGTTAGAATTCGACAATGTCAGCAAGTCCTTCTGGACCGGAACACGCCGCAAGGTGATTCTGGATCAGGTCTCGTTCCGGGTCGAACTGGGTACGTCGCTGGGCGTTCTGGCCCCGAACGGCACCGGAAAAACCACGCTGATCAACATGATGGCCGGTTTGGAAAAACCTGACGAAGGCGTGATCCGTCGCGAATGTCGTGTGTCGTTTCCCATGGGGTTCACCGGTGGTGTGTCGGGAAAACTGTCCGCGCTGGAGAACGCGCGCTATATCGCCAAGATCTATGGCATGGACCCGGACTATGTCGAAGCCTATTGCAAATGGCTCTGCGGGTTGGGTGAGTATTTCGATCAGCCGCTTGCGACCTATTCTGCCGGGATGCGATCCCGGTTCACCTTTTCACTGATGCTGGCGCTGGATTTCGACATGTATCTGATCGACGAAGGGATGCCTGCGTCGACGGATGTCGAATTCAACGAAAAGGCCGGATCAATCCTGAAAGAAAAACTAAGGACCACAACGCTGGTCATCGTTTCGCACAGCTCGTCTGTGTTGGAAAAGTTTGCCCAGCAAGCCGCCGTTTTGCTGAACGGTCAATTGTACATGTTTGAATCCTTGGAAGAGGCTAAGCAGCTATATGACTACGAATCCCAAGGTTAGAAAGTATAGCGGGCACCGCAACCGGCCAAGCGAAGGTTCGGCTGAGGCGCGGGCCGATGCGATCTCGCGCATTCGCAATGCAACGCAAGGCCAGCCTTCTGTAGATGAAGCCCAGCCGGGCGCGCAGCTGGACGACATCAAACGTGAGGGCCTGACTGGCCGACAATTGCGCATCGCGCGCAGGCTGGCGCAGAAACATGGGCTGGCTGCGACCTCGGATTACGATGCCGTGCGCCTGCTGCGTCAGAAAGGCATCGACCCTTTCCAACGCACAAATCTTCTGGATCTTGCTGCGGCCAAGCCCTCTGCTCAGAACGAGAACAAGAACGCCAAAGACAAGGTCAGTATAAAACTGCCGCAGGCCGTAGGCGCGGAAAAATCCAACCTACCCGGACCCGAGCTCAGCCCCACTGAACGCCGCAACCTTGAGATTGGGGAAATACAGAAAGACATTGCCCGCAGACGTCGGCGCAAGCTGTTTGCCTTATTTGCGCGTCTGGCCGTTTTTGTTTTTCTGCCGACCTTTGTCGTGGGCTTCTATTTCTACCGCATCGCTACTCCGATGTACGCCAGCGATTCCGAGTTTTTGATCCTACAGGCCGATGGCGGGCCAGGCAGCGTCGGCGGCTTGTTGGCGGGAACCCAGTTTGCCACAACACAGGATTCGATTTCGGTACAGTCTTTCCTTGAATCGAAAGAGGCGCTGCTGCTGCTGGATCAGGACGCAGGATTTTCTGATGTCTTCAAACAAGATTGGATCGACCCGATCCAGAGACTGGCGCCCGATGCCTCGTTGGAAGACGCATACAAACTGTTCAAACGTATGATCACCATCGGCTATGACCCAACAGAAGGGGTCATCCGGATGGAAGTCGCCGCCCCGGATCCACAAACCTCTACCGAGTTTTCGGAACGTTTGATCTCCTATGCGGAAAACCGGGTGAACGCGCTGTCTGGGAAAAAGCGCGAAGACCAGATGCGCGACGCCATCCAAAGCTTTGAGTCCGCGCAGGAGGCGCGCAAACAAGCGCAGGAAGAACTGATTGAGCTTCAGCTTCAGGGCGCGGTTCTGGACCCAGAAAACGTGATCGCCAGCCTGAGAAGCCGAATTACCGAAATCGAAATATTGGTTCAAGACAAAGAGCTTGAGCTTGCCGCCCTGCTGGACAACCTTCGACCAAACAAAGCCAAAGTTGACGGGGTTGAGGCCGATATCGCCCGGTTGGAAAAAGTGCTGGAAGACCTGAATGCCGAAATGCTGGATGCCTCAGCCGGCGAAAACTCGCTGGCAAGGCTGAGCGTGCGCATACAGATCGCCCAGGCTGATCTGGCCGCCCGTGACATGATGCTGCAAACGGCAATGCAGCAAATGGAATCGACCCGATCCGAAGCCAACCGGCAAGTTCGGTACCTGACCGTTTCGGTGAACCCTATTCCCAGTCAGGAACCCACCTATCCGCGCAAGTTCGAAAATACGATTTTGGCATTCCTGTTATTTGCTGGTATCTACCTGATGATCTCGCTTACCGCGTCGGTCCTTCGTGAACAGGTATCCTCATAAGACCCATGAAACATGTAAAAATCTCCGACCTGACAGTCGGCAATGACCTTCCGCTGACCATCATCGCAGGCCCCTGCCAGCTTGAAACGGCAGACCACGCGCAAATGATTGCGGGCAAGATGAAAGAAGCCTGTGATGCGGCTGGGGCGCAATATGTGTTCAAGGCGTCTTATGACAAAGCGAACCGGACGTCACTGTCAGGCAAGCGTGGCATGGGAATCGATGCGGGCCTGCAGGTTCTGGATGACATTCGCAAAACGATGGGCATCCCGGTCCTGACAGATGTTCACACCGAAGCACAATGCGCTATCGCCGCCGAGGCGGTGGACGTCCTGCAAATCCCAGCCTTCCTGTGCCGTCAGACAGACATGCTGCTGGCCGCTGGTGAAACCGGCAGGGCCGTCAATGTCAAGAAAGGTCAATTCCTGGCCCCTTGGGAGATGACGAATATCGTCGACAAGGTCGAAAGCACGGGAAACCAGAACATTCTGCTGACCGAGCGTGGCACGTCGTTTGGATACAACACCTTGGTCGCAGACATGCGCGGCCTGCCCCAAATGGCAAAAACCGGCTATCCGGTTGTCATGGATGCGACCCATTCGGTCCAGCAACCCGGTGGAAAAGGCGGTTCGTCCGGCGGACAGCGCGAGTTCGCGCCCGTGATGGCCCGGGCGGCTGTTTCATTGGGAATTGGCGCAGTTTTTATTGAAACGCATCAAGAACCTGACACAGCGCCGTCTGACGGCCCAAACATGATCCCATTGGACCAAATGCCCCAACTTATTGACACATTGATGCGTTTTGATGCGCTGGCCAAAGCGAATCCTATTCAGATTTAACGATTGAGACCTGTTATGACCAAACCCCTCCCCGAGGTGACACCCAACACCTGGAGCTTTCTGCGCGACGCGATGATCAAACCCACCGGGTTTCGCGAATATGATGCCCGCTGGAAATACCCCGAAGAGATCAACTTGCCCGGCATGACTGCACTGGGCTTAGGGCTGGGCACCCAGATACGCAGGCGCGGCATTGAGCCCGTGATCGCCGTTGGCAACGACTATCGCGATTATTCGTTGGCGATCAAAAATGCTTTGATCCTTGGCCTGATGCAGGCCGGTATCCGCGTTAAGGATATTGGCCCCGCGCTCAGCCCGATGGCTTATTTCGCGCAGTTTCATCTTGATGTGCCTGCCGTTGCGATGGTCACGGCCAGCCACAACCCAAACGGCTGGACCGGTGTGAAAATGGGTTTTGATCGCCCTCTGACCCATGGCCCGGACGAAATGTCGGAACTGCGCGATATCGTGCTGAACGGTGAAGGCCAACAGCACGAAGGTGGATCATACGAATTCGTCGAAGGCGTGAAGGAAGCTTACATCGATGACCTCGTCGGTGATTTCAAAATGTCCCGCCCGCTGAAGGTGGTCTGTGCCACTGGTAATGGCACCGCCTCGGCCTTTGCGCCTGAGATTTTCGAGCGGATCGGGGTCGAGGTCGTACCCAGCCACAACCGGCTGGACTATACCTTCCCTCATTACAACCCGAACCCCGAAGCGATGGAGATGTTGCACGACATGTCCGCCAGGGTGAAATCCAGCGGTGCCGATCTGGCGCTTGGGTTTGACGGGGACGGCGACCGTTGCGGTGTCGTCGATGACGAGGGTGAAGAGATTTTCGCAGACAAGGTGGGCGTGATCATGGCCCGCGATCTGGCCAAGCTGTATCCGGGATCGACTTTTGTCGCGGATGTGAAATCCACCGGCTTGTTTGCCAGTGACCCCGAATTGAAGGCTTTGGATGTCAAAGCGGATTACTGGAAAACCGGCCACAGCCACATGAAACGACGCGTTAAAGAAATTGGCGCATTGGCCGGGTTCGAAAAGTCCGGCCACTACTTTCTGGCCGAGCCCGTTGGGCGTGGCTATGACTGCGGTATGCGCGTGGCGGTCGAGATCTGCAAGCTAATGGACCGCAACCCGGATCAAAGCATGTCGGACCTGCGCAAAGCGCTGCCAAAAACCTGGTCAACCCCGACCATGTCACCTTATGCCTCTGACACCGAGAAATACGATATCCTTCAGCGCTTGGTCGACAAGCTGGTTGCCAAAGGCGAAGCGAGCGAAACCTTTGCGGGCCGCGCTATCAAGGAGGTTGTTACAGTCAACGGCGCGCGCGTTATTCTGGACAACGGCAGTTGGGGGTTGGTGCGGGCATCGTCCAACACCCCCAATCTGGTGGTTGTTTGCGAAAGCAGCGAAAGCGAAGCTGAGATGCGCGCGATCTTTGCCGATATCGATGCCGTCATCCGAACCGAGCCGGGTGTTGGTGATTACGACCAGACCATCTGAATGTATCGGCTTGGAGCATCATCGTGCTCCAAGCCAAGCAAGCTCAATCTCCGCCAAGCAGCTTGAGCAGACCTTTCTTCGCCTCGTCTTCCAGCTTCTTCTTAAGCGCATCTTCGATTTGATTGCTGTCGGTGATGGTTGTATCCAACTCACTCCCAACCTTCTCAAATACCTTCTGCTTGGCATCGTCTTCCAGTTCCTTGACCTTCACATCTGCCGCCGCCTCGATGACCTTGGTCAGGTCCGGCTTGATCGACGGGTTGCTCCACGGACCAACAATACGAACCGGCACCGAGATACCCTGTCCGGAATTGGCCCGAAGCGCTACGGGCGTGAAAAGGTAATCAATATCCCGCGCGCCGAGCCCAACTTGGCCCGCCCCATCAGCGCGATAGTTCTTCAGCGACATCAGCAGGTCATTGTTCGTCAGAACACCCTGATCCATTGTGAAGCTGCCCGTCAGGCTGTTGAAAACTGTTGTTCCGCCCGATCCGGTTCCTCGCCCCATAAGCCGATCCAGATCGAATCCGGAAATCACCCCTGACCCGACATCCAGATTCCCCTTACCGCTGAGAGAGCGCATGATTTGATCCTCAGACTGGCCAACGCCCAGAAACTCCAGACTGCCCGCAGCCGAGCCGGACAGGCGTTCAACCCCGGCAAGCGTGGTCAGCGCCTGTTTCAGATCAATCCCGCTGGCCGTGATATTGCCGCCTACGGACAAGCCATTGCGATTGTTGGCAACCACCTGGCCGTTCAACTGACCTGCAAACAATGTGGCCGGATGCATTTCCAGAACTGCGCGTGATCGGTCCAAAGACAGGGTCAGATCACTTTTGCCAAAAGTCATTCCCGGAACTGCGATCGAGTTTGCAGTCAGACGGATCTTACCGTTCGCCAGCGCCAGAACGGATGCATCAATAGGCTCTTGCGACCACCCGTCCACTTCAGGTGCACTCGACTTAGACGTGCCGCCCTTGGTGGGTTCAGATTCAGAAATCCGCGAAAGATCAAAATCACCTGTAACGAGTCGCGCCACGATCTTTGGTGGATCCGAGATGGCGATGTCCGCCTCGCTTTTGAAACGGTTGTTATCCAGCTGTGCGGTCATATCCCACAAAGAAATCCGCCCATCTTGCGTATAGGTCATGTGCGCAACGATGTTGGCCTTTCGGCCCAGCCCCGGTGGAATATACACACCGGCCTGCCCAAATGCGGCAAACATCCTTTCGCTGTCCAGGGCCACAACTTTGGTGGTTCCGTCCATTTCACCAGCCAGATTGACGCGCCCGTCAAACCCGATCTCGCCCCCCGGCGCAGTCAAAGACAGTTCCAGCGCCGTAACGTCGCCATCGGAAAAGGCAGGCAGGTCCGGGATTTTCAAGTCTACTTCAACGGCTCCGCCAGGCACGGCCATTGTGGCTTGCATGATCATGGGAGATGTGACCTCGGGCCAGCTTGCGGCCAGTGTCACACCAGAAAAATCCATCTGGGTGGCGCCGTTCTCAACGTAAATTAGCCGCGCGTTGGTCAGCTCTAGCTGATCCAAAGTAACCTCACCTGTCGCCTCGTTGGTCCCGGCGGACTCGGTCTTATTTGTGGTCGAAGCAGGTGCAGAGGTGCCAAACTCCCAATTCACCTGGCCTTCAGATGTTTCCAGACGCAACACGGGATTGTCTGCAAAAACACGTTTGATTCGCAGATCGCCGTTCCACAACGCGGCGGCGTCCACGCCAACGGCAAGACTGTCGGCGCTCAGCATCGGCCCGGACTCTGCCCAGCTTGCGTTGCCGAACTGTACCGGACCTGTTTCCATCCCCAGCACAGGCCAAAAGGACAGACGCACGTCGCCGCTCAGCGTCAGGTCGCGCCCGGTTTGCGCCTTCACCTGCTCGGCCAGAATCGCACCCAGTTTGTCACCCGGCATCAGCAAAAGCGCGCCGATGACCAGGCCCAGAACTGCGACCACAACAAAAAGGATGCGCATCAGCCATTTCATAATCTGCTCTCCGCCTTTTGGCTTATCATTGCCGTGATCATTCAAATCACACGTCACATTTGCAAGGGGAAGCGTTCCCCACTATATGCCGCGCCATGACAACGAACCCGCCAAACCTCCGCCCCGACCTGGCGCCCGCCGCCCGGATCACCGAGACACCCCGTTCCGACCAGCCGACCATCGGCATGGTGTCGCTGGGTTGCCCCAAGGCATTGGTGGACAGCGAACGCATCCTGACCCGGCTTCGCGCCGAAGGATACGGCATTTCACCCGATTATGCCGGGGCTGATGCCGTCATTGTGAACACCTGCGGATTTCTGGACAGCGCCAAGGCAGAATCGCTGGACGCGATCGGAGAGGCCCTGGTCGAAAACGGTAAAGTCATCGTCACAGGATGCCTGGGGGCAGAACCGGATTACATCCGGGAACATCATCCCCGCATTATGGCCGTCACCGGACCGCATCAATACGAACAAGTATTGGATGCGGTGCATGTTGCGGTACCACCCGCGCCCGATCCTTTTGTCGATCTACTTCCAGCCAGCAGCGTGCAATTGACCCCGCGCCACTACAGCTATCTGAAGATCTCGGAAGGCTGTAACCATAAATGCAAGTTCTGCATCATCCCAGATATGCGCGGGAAACTGGCCAGCCGCCCGGCCCATGCGGTTATGCGCGAGGCGGAGAAGCTGGTCGATAACGGTGTGCGCGAGCTGCTGGTGATCTCGCAGGACACATCGGCCTATGGGCTGGACCGGAAATATGATGTGAACCCGTGGAAAGACCGCGATTTGCGCAGCCATATCACCGATCTGGCGCGGGAGTTGGGACAGTTGGAGGCATGGGTGCGCCTGCATTATGTTTACCCCTACCCGCATGTGCGCGAGTTGATCCCACTGATGGCGGATGCAGGCTGCAATGTGCTGCCCTATCTGGATATTCCCTTCCAGCACGCTCACCCAGACGTTTTGAAACGTATGGCCCGCCCGGCCGCCGCAGCCAAAACGCTGGACGAAATCCGGGCCTGGCGCGAGATTTGCCCGGACATCACCCTGCGGTCGACCTTTATTGTCGGTTATCCGGGTGAGACCGAAGCTGAATTCCAAACTCTGCTGGACTGGATGGACGAAGCGCAACTGGATCGCGTCGGCTGCTTTCAGTATGAAAATGTTGAGGGCGCGCGGTCGAACGACCTGCCCGATCACGTCCCGGCAGATATCAAGCAAGAGCGCTGGGATCGTTTCATGGAAAAGGCTCAGGCGATATCCGAGGCCAAACTAGCCGCCAAAGTCGGGCAGACGCTGCAGGTGATCGTGGACGACGTCGATGGCGAGGCCGCGACCTGCCGCACTAAAGCAGACGCACCAGAGATCGACGGAAACTTGTTCATTGACGAAGGTTTCGAAGACCTCAAACCAGGGGACATTGTCACAGTCGAAGTGGACGAAGCCGGGGAATACGATTTGTGGGGGAAACCTGTGTAACCCCTGAAACCTCAGTAGTCACACGCCACATGGGCAAAGCGTGAAGTGAGTTTATTGGCCTAATACGCCGCCACGCCCGATCTTAGACGGAAAGCCAAATACGGAGGTTTTCATGTCTTCTGCCTTTAGACTTAGCTTAAACAGCGTGGTTTTTCTGTTGGCTACGCAGTTTTTGGCGACGCCCGGTTATGCGCAGGCCATTTATGTCGGATCAATGAGCTTCATCGCGGCAGGCGGCAAGCAACCAAGCTTGCACAAACACGGTCAAATCAAGATCAAGCGGTATTACCTGGCCCCAAAAGCCAAGGTACGCCCCAAGGTTCATCGCAAAAGATCACGACCAACCCTTGGCAACTACACACCAAAGCGGCGCGTGTTCGGGCATATTCCCTACACGTCGATCAAGCGGCACAAATTAAAACCGCATCGGTTCAAATACCCCTACCGTTTCAAGAAGTACTGACCCACCGCGAAACGCGCGCCAACAGGCATATCGGTAGATACAGGCAAGAAAAAGCCGCCATGAAAGGCGGCGGCAAATGCAAAATGGTGCAGGCGGCCCGGTCTTGGACCGCCTGCGAATAGCTTATTGAGTAACCGGGTTACAGACAGTCTGGCCTGCTTCGGTTGTCGCCAGCTCATACCCACCTGGGCAGCTGGGGGTGCCGGCTTTGTCATAGCTGGGCTGGACGTATACAGGTGTCGGTTCTTCCTGCTGCGCGCAGGCAGTCAGGATCAGAGCAAATGCGCCAACGGCAGCGAGTTTCAGTTTCATGTCCGTCAATCCTCTATTACTTTTCTGATATTGCCCAACTTTTCGGGGCCGTATTCAGAATACGGGTAGAACCTCGATCTGGCAACTGAATCGATCACGACTTTGTGAGTCAGGGCGATTCCATGCCAGTTTTGCCTTTAGGAAAAGCAATTTACTGGGTCGAACCTACCTTTTTGACTGCACTGCTCTAAAGTGTGTCACAACATCAGCCAAAGACGGAGAAGCCACATGTCAGACGCCCCAAGCATTGCCCAGAAATCGCCGATTCCGGTCGAGGTTGTCGAAGGGAAGACCTATTTTTGGTGCTCATGTGGAAAGTCTTCTCGACAACCGTTTTGTGATGGATCCCACAAGGGCAGTGCGTTTGAACCCGTGAAATATACGGCGGATACCAGTAAAAAGGTCTTCTTTTGCGGCTGCAAACACAGCGCGAAACGACCTTTGTGCGACGGCAGCCACAGTAAGCTGTGATCAGGTTTTCAAACCATTCAAGGTGTTGGCATTTGCACAAAAATCCGGGGCGCTGTTGGCCAGCATCTGCTGCTCGGCCAGCCACAATGCACATTGGCCCTCGCAATTTGAAGCCCGGCACCTTGTGACAAGTTCCGAATAACCTTCTGGCGTCAGGCGACCGTCCGCCATTGCCTCGGTCAGTGAAATGCCCATGCATCGCGAGACAGATCGCGTCAGCCAAAAGTGCTTTTCAATCTCACCCAAGGGAACCTGTGCCATCATGCGTCCTCCAATTGCTGCGCTTTCAGTGCAGCGAATCGGTCCCGGTTAGGGCAGGTACTAGGCGCTTGATCGACTTGGTCCCGCTGCTCCAGCCACTCTGGGCAATCATGCGCCCAAGCACAGCCACGGCATTGTTGTACGATCTCAGCCCATTCTTCGTGGTTCAGATGGCCCTTGCGATAAGCCCCGACCAGGTCTGTGCCGGTGGCTTGCCCCATCCGCAGCACAAGCCGCAAATGAGTCATGATGTTGCCCAGACGTGACATGGCATGACCTCCGGGTTAAGGCATGAGTTTATGGAGCAATTCCTGGTTTCGGCAGTATTCGGGCGCCCGCCGCGCGGTTGTGGCCTGGCTCAACAGAGACCGGCAGTGTTGCGGGTTTGGGCAGTCGGTGCATCTTAGGACTGCTTCGGAAATCTGATCCACGGAAACCGAACCGCCAATGGCCGCTTCTTCAAGGTCGATGTCCAGCATTCTGGCCATATCGTCCACCAAACCGGCGTGCAGCCTCAAGGTGTTTCGAGTGGGCATGGTGTTTTCCTTTCCCTTTCGCGCTTTGCCAAAAAGGGTAGTGGAATTGCACCTTGAAACATTGACACAGGTCAAGATTGGACGCCGATGTGATCCAGATAGGCCCGGGTGGCATCCTGAACCCGGCGAAATCGATCCCCGCCCAGCTTCTTGCCGCCATACCACCGCGTGACGATGATCACGTGGTTCTGCAGGCCTGCCCGTTCGATCATACGCAGGATCACCATTCCAGCCCCGCTTTCCCCATCATCTGCCTTGAGCGCACCGGTCGGCAGAGTTGCCGCCCAGGTGTTGTGGGTTGCCTTGGCATAGCTTTTGTCCGACTTCAGGTCATCCAGCACGGCATCGATTTCAGCCCGAGATGCCACGGGCGCCCCTGAAACCGCATATTTCGAGCCTCGGTCTGTCAAGATCATCCCCAAACGCACAAGATCGGTCATTGTGTCAGGCCCAGCTTTGCCGCGGTTTCGATCACAATCTGAACACGCTGTGCATTTGGCGGGTGGGTTCCTAGGAACGTGTCGCCGGGATCTGGAATTCGTTCAAAGAACTTTGCCCCAATCAGAGGATTATACCCAGCATTATAGGTTATGATCGTACCCAACTGGTCTGCCTCTAGCTCGAAATCCTTCACGTAAGCCTGAATGCCGACCTTGGCCCCCTGCTTTTGCGCCGCTTCTATGGCCGCTGCATCGCCGCCGCGCAATCGCTCGCGCCTGCCAAACTCCGCGGCGCTGGCGCTGGCGTTTTCGCTTTGCCGGGCGATATGCCCCAGCACGTGATGGGCCGCTTCGTGGCCCATAACAAAGGCAAGTTCATCGGCGTTTTGCGCGGATCGGATCATAGACTGAGTGAAGATGATTACCGGCTGCCCATTCTCATCGAGTGTTTGGAACGCGTTGGCCTGCGCGCGCGGGTTAAGATCAACAAATATCCTGAACTCGCAATTCTTTCGTCCGGGTTGCTTTAGGCATTGATTACGCGCCTCGGCGCCGATGGCCTGACTGACCTGCTGAAAGGTCTGAACCTCGGCACGGGAACCAGGCTCGTCCCTCAGCCAATCTTCGGATGTTTGCACACGCAGTGTATCCTGCGCACAGGCCGCAAGCAGCAGGGACAACAGTAAAACAAAGCATCTGCGCATGGTGTTTCCTTTGGGCCATTCGGGCCGTCATTTCAACATAGTATGCCCCTTCAGCCGATGCCACAGCCCACAGCGGAAGGAACGGCTTGCATTGCATCCCGGTGGCTTGCACTGTGGTCACATGTTTTCGATTGAGCATGAATTCGACTCGACGGTCATTACGCTTGTGGACGAAGGTGAGAAACCTTTGCAGGAAGATGTCGTGATCAACAATTTCGCTGAATGTGTCACGCTGGAGCAGCTGGATCCACGCACCGAACAGGTTCAAAAGATCACGCTGTCACCGGAACAGGTACGTGACCTAGCTGCCGCGCTGGACTTGCCCGAAGGCGTTTATCAGATTCGCGAAACCGGACCTCAGGGGTCATAGACAAAGACCTTATTGCGCGCGGTCTGCCCCTGTTGCAGTCTCAACGTTGAAGGCGCAGCGCCAAGACAGCTGGCAAGCAACTGCAGAACCGCCTGGTTGGCTTTGCCGTGCTCGGGCGCAGCGGTCACGAATACCCTGATCTGATCATCTTCGCTGATCACCCGATCCCGCGCTGCCTTGGGCGTCACCTTCACGTTCAATGTTGCCCCGGCCTGTGCGAGCGACTTGAGATCAGGCAAGTCACGCAGGTTGGATTTCGCCATTGTCATCCCTTTTTCTTCAAAGTCTTGCATGACGGGCACCAGAATGAAAATGATCCACGCAACGCATCGGCGCACCCTTGAAACAGGCGAGTTGCCGACCAACATACAACGTCGTGATGTAAAGAAGGTTAACATATGTCCCTGAAGAACCCCGCCGCTCTGGAGTTTTTACAGGCGCGCCGGTCCCGGCCCGCCAAAACACTGATTGCACCGGCCCCGACACGGGACGAACTGCTGCCTCTGCTGACCGCCGCCGCGCGCAGCCCCGATCATGGCAAACTTGAGCCCTGGCGCTTTGTCGTTTTGGAAAAAGGTGCCATGTCACGCCTGGCGGCAATGACCGAGGCGTGTGGTCAAAAGCTGGGCAAAAGCAGCGAAGACATCGCCAAGGCACGCAGCCAGTTTGATATGGGGCACTTGGCGGTGGCCGTGATTGAAGTGCAAAAACCGTCCGAAAAAATCCCCGCTATTGAGCAAACCTATTCGGCTGGCGCAGTCTGTCTGGCCCTGCTGAATGCTGCGCTGGCGGCAGGTTGGGGCGCAAACTGGCTGTCTGGCTGGCAAACGCATGACCGCGACTTCTGCGCTGAAGCCTTTGGACTTGCCGAGAATGAACGTGTGGCCGGGCTGATCCATATCGCGACCGAAGGATCGGTACCGCCCGAACGTCCCCGACCCGACGTGGCTGCTTTGACGGAATGGATCACCGAATGATCATCCTGAATGCCTTTTTCAACGCACTCGGACAGATCGGCGATCCGAAGTTCCGGGGTGTTCTGCTGCGCGGCGTTGGTTTGACGATCCTGCTCCTGATTGCCGCCTGCGCTGGGGCGATCTGGTTGATCAACTGGTTGTCCGGAAATGAAATTTCCCTGCCCTTCATCGGCGCTGTGCCCTGGCTGAACGACGTTTTGAATTATTCCGGCATCGTATTGGTCCTGATTCTGCCGGTTTTCCTGATGGTACCTGTGGCCTCGGCGATCACCTCGATTTTTCTGGATGAGGTGGCACAGGCGGTCGAGGACAAGCATTTTCCATCCCTGCAGCCCGCACGGCGTATTCCGGTGTCGGAGGCGGTACTTGACGGTCTCAGCTTTCTTGGCGTGCTCATTGTCGCCAACCTGCTGGCGCTGATCCTCTATGCAATTTTCACACCGCTCGCGCCCTTTATCTTCTGGGCGATGAACGGGTTCCTGCTGGGTCGAGAGTATTTCACGCTGGCCGCTATTCGCAGGGTCGGGCGCGACGGAGCGCGCAAGCTACGTGCCAAACATGCAACAACCATCTGGGTGGCAGGCACCTTGATGGCAATTCCACTGTCCGTACCGCTGGTCAATCTGGTGATTCCAATTATAGGTGCAGCCACGTTCACCCACATTTATCACGCGGTGTCAGGCCCAAGGGCCTGACATTGGGTCAGCGGGGCTCTAGCTGGTTCAACCAGTCGAAATCCCGGACCGAGATCAATCCCGATAAAATAATACCCGCAATGATGGCCCACAAAACCACGGAAATGCCGGTTGTGATCCACATCTTTTTCTTCATGTGGTGCACTTCCGGCGCGCCAGCATGGGTGCCAGGGACAATATCACCCAGATCGCCTTGTGTTTTTATGCGAACGGGCAGAACGATCAGCAGCGTCAGAAACCAGATGACTGCGAAAAGTACAAGTGCGGCAGTAATGGTCATTTCAAACCCTCCGGGGTTTGGGGTGTTACACCTGCTCCAGCTCGACGAGGCAGCCGTTGAAATCCTTGGGATGCAGGAACAGCACGGGCTTGCCATGCGCACCGATCTTGGGCTCGCCTGATCCCAGAACACGGGCACCTGTTTCTTTCAGGTGGTCGCGCGCTGCGATAATGTCTTCGACCTCGTAACACACATGATGGATGCCGCCGGCAGGGTTCTTTTCCAGAAACCCGTTTATCGGGCTGTCATCACCCAGCGGGTAAAGCAGCTCGATCTTGGTATTGGGCAATTCGATAAACACAACCGTGACACCGTGATCCGGCTCATCTTGCGGTGCGCCGACCTTGGCGCCCAGTGCATTGCGGTATTGCTCGGACGCCGCCTCAAGATCCGGTACGGCGATGGCGACGTGGTTCAGGCGTCCAATCATGTCTCACTCCTATGTCCTGCTTTTCATGGGTTATGGGGGCTGTTTCGTGAAAGGACAAGTGCGCCAAATCGCGCGTTAACGTCGTGTTAGCCAGAAGTTCCTAGCGTGAAGCATCTGCTGGATAGGAGAGCTGCCATGGACGATTCGGGCCTACTTGCCACCACCACCGTCACGCCCACCGCAACGCGGCCTTTGCTGGGTCAGACCATTTTGGTTGTTGAAGACAGCCGCTACGCTTGCGACGCGATCCGCCTGATGTGCCTGCACAGCGGTGCACGCATTCGCCGCGCGGATTGTTTGAAATCGGCCCGACGACACCTTCAGATCTATCGCCCCTCGGTCATACTTATCGATATGGGCCTTCCAGATGGGTGCGGGGCCGACCTAATTTCTGAGCTGGCCGAAGCAACACCCCGTATCGGTGTCATTATGGGCCTGTCAGGCAACGATACCTACGAAAGTAGCGCTCTGGCCGCCGGAGCAGACGGGTTTTTGTCCAAGCCGATCAAATCAATGGCTTATTTTCAGAAATCCATTCTGGAACGCCTACCCGAAGACCGGCGACCAAGCGGCTTACATGCGATCCGGGATGAGGTTATCGAACCTGATCCAATGGCCTATCAGGACGACATGGCCCATATCGCCGATGTTCTGACAGGACCCAACGACCATCACACTCTGGATTATGCCGCCCAATTCCTGCAGGGCGTCGCACGGGAAGCCGGGGATAACCCTCTGGCAGAAGCTGCGCGTAAACTTGCTTGGTCCCGCGCAAACGGCGCGCCCTTTACCGTACAGGCGGCGCAAGTCGCTGGGATGGTTCAGTCTCGCCTGGAACAGCGAGAGGCGATCTGAAAATGGTGACGGCCTACTTCATAACCGCAACGCTCGTGTGCCTTTGGGCATATCTTCAGACACGTCATGCTGCCCGCAGTATTCGGGTCAACCGAGATCATCTGGAAAACCCACTGGACTAACAGACGGAACGTTTCCAATCGCCAAACGAAAACCGCCCGCTTGATGCGGGCGATTTTTCTTAGTCCTGAGGGATAATGCGTAGACCAAGCTCCATCAACTGATCCGAAGTAGGATCAGAGGGCGCATCCATCATCAGATCTTCGGCACGCTGGTTCATCGGGAACATCATGACTTCGCGGATATTGGCTTCGTCCGCCAACAGCATGACAATCCGGTCAATGCCCGCAGCACAGCCACCGTGCGGCGGTGCGCCGTAGTGGAAAGCGTTGAACAGAGCGCCGAAGCGGGATTTGACCTCATCCTCGCCGTACCCCGCCAGTTCAAAGGCTTTCAGCATGATTTCAGGCTTGTGGTTCCGGATCGCGCCGGACACCAGCTCGTACCCGTTACAGGCCAGATCGTACTGGTATCCGCGCACGTCCAGAGGATCACCATTCAGCGCATCCATGCCACCCTGCGGCATCGAGAACGGGTTATGTTCAAAATCGATCGCGCCGGTTTCTTCGTCCTGCTCGTAGATCGGGAAATCCACGATCCAGGCAAAAGCAAAGCGGTCTTTCTCGGTCAGGTTCAGTTCTTCACCGATCACATCGCGCGCTTTGCCAGCGACCTTTTCGAAGGCTTTCGGCTTGCCACCCAGGAAGAACGCGGCATCGCCCACGCCTAAACCCAGTTGCTGACGGATCGCTTCTGTACGCTCGGGGCCGATGTTCTTGGCCAGAGGACCAGCGGCTTCCATGCCTTCGCCCTGATCGCGCCAGAAGATATACCCCATCCCCGGCAGACCCTCTTTCTGGGCGAACGCGTTCATGCGGTCACAGAATTTACGGCTGCCGCCGGTCGGCGCGGGGATGGCGCGGATTTCGGTGCCGTCCTGCTCCAACAGTTTTGCGAAGATTGCAAAACCAGACCCGCGGAAGTGGTCCGAGACCACTTGCATTTTAATGGGGTTCCGCAGGTCGGGCTTGTCGGTGCCGTACCACAGCGCTGCGTCCTTGTAGGAAATCTGCGGCCACTCCTGATCGACTTTGCGGCCGCCTCCGAACTCTTCAAACACGCCGGTCAGAACGGGCTGGATCGTGTCGAACACATCCTGCTGCTCGACAAAGGACATCTCAAGATCCAGCTGGTAGAAATCGGTGGGCGAGCGGTCTGCGCGCGGGTCTTCGTCACGGAAGCAGGGCGCGATCTGGAAATACTTGTCGAAACCCGACACCATGATCAGCTGTTTGAACTGCTGCGGGGCCTGCGGCAGGGCGTAGAATTTGCCGGGATGCAGACGCGACGGTACCAGAAAGTCACGCGCGCCTTCGGGCGAGGATGCAGTGATGATCGGCGTCTGATACTCGCGGAAGCCCTGATCCCACATACGTTTACGCATGGATGCCACAACATCCGAACGCAGGGTCATGTTGCGCTGCATCGCCTCGCGGCGCAGGTCCAGATAGCGATAGCGCAGGCGCGTTTCCTCGGGGTATTCCTGATCGCCAAACACCATCAGCGGCAGTTCGTCGGCCGCACCCAGAACCTCTAGCTCTCGCACGTAAACCTCGATCTCACCGGTCGGCAGTTTCGGGTTCACCAATTCGACATCGCGCGCCTTGACGGTGCCATCAATGCGAATACACCACTCGGACCGGACCTTCTCCAGCTCGGCAAAGGCCGCGCTGTCGCCGTCGCACAGAACCTGAGTTACCCCGAAATGGTCGCGCAGGTCGATGAACAGCACGCCGCCGTGATCTCGAACCCGATGCACCCATCCGGACAGGCGGACAGTTTCACCGACATTTGCGGCGGTCAGAGCGGCGCAGGTGTGGCTGCGATAGGCGTGCATGGATCATATCCCTTCGGGCGCAGAATTCGTCGCGCCGATACACCCTGTCAGGCCCGGAAAGTCAAGGCGGGTCGCCTCGTCAAAACGGCCTTTGCACGTTGCCCGAGTAGAAATAGACACCCAGCCCAACCGCAAAGATGATATTGCCCGCAATCGCGTGCAGCAGAACTGCGTAGAAGAATGAGCCGCGCTGCCGGTAAGCCCATGTAAACAGAAGCCCGCCCGCTAAGGTCATGAAGGCAACAATCCAGCTCCAATACATAAGATGCGCGAACGAGAATATCGCCGCATTCAGCAGATAGGCCGCGCGCCCCTTTGGCAGGATCGCGTGGTACCGGCGAAAGAACAGAGGGCGGAACAACAGCTCTTGCGGCAAAGCCGACAAAAGCGGATAGCCAACCCAGATGAAGGCCAGCATATCAGGCCGATGGATTGCCAAGAAAAACGCGGCGTCCGGGCGCGTCATCTGGATTAGCCCTACGCAGAAAACCGTCACTACTACGGTGAACAGCAACACCTCGCGCAAAGACCAATTGGCCCATTCATAACGCAGTTCGGCCCAGTGAAAGCCAGGTGTCTGATGCAGCAAAACGATGCCCAGCCCGGTCAGCGCGAACAGCGCCGGAAACATCCAGTTAGGCGGAAAGAGTACGGCAATCAACAGTGGCAGTCCGATATAGAAAAGGCCAAATTCCAGCCTCAGCCGCGGCAGCGCAACCGGCGGTCCGATCATCGTGCTGTCTTTAGTCACGTGTCTATCAGCTCCACCCGGATCAGCCCGCGCAATGAATTGCCTACATAAACAGTTTGCGCGTTTTTCAGGTCGGTCAAGGTCAGCACGGCCTCGGTCACTGTTTCTTTATCCAGCAGTTCTTCGCGCAAAATGCCCGGCAACAGCCCGCAGGACAGCGTAGGTGTCTGGAACCGACCATCGGGCATCTTGGCAAACAGGTTCGTGATCGTCCCCTCGCACAGCTCGCCTAGTTCGTTCAGGAACAGCAACTCATCTATACCTGCCGGCAGAGCCGCCCGTGCCGAGTCGTAAAGCGCACGGTGGGTGGTCTTGTGCCGCAACCAAAGGTCGTTGGACGCCAAACGGTTCTCGGATACGGCCACGCGCCAAACCGGTGGATTCTCAGCCAAGGCACCAATGGTCAAGTCAAACGCACCAGCAGAGTCCAGCGTCAATCGGCAGCGCAGCGCGGTTTCGCCTTTTGCGGCGGTCAGCGCGGCTACGGCTTCTTCCAAGTCAAAAGGAAACCCAAAGACCCGTGCCGTGCGGGCCATACGAGCCAGATGGCGGCCCTGCCGCACGAATCCCTCGTCTGGCCGGAAGGCCAGGGTTTCGATCAGGCGGAAATCAGGCTCATTTGCCGGGCAAAGCGGGCTTTCCATAGCGCCTCCTCGTATTCTGAAGGGGCAGTACTGTCCCAAACGAGGCCACCACCCACATTCAGCGTGGCGCGATCATCCTCAAGCATCAGGGTGCGGATGGCCACGTTGAACTCGGACCGGCCATCCGGCGCGGCCCATCCAATGGTGCCACAATAGATGTCTCGCGGCCAGGGTTCCAGCTCGGCCAGAATTTCCATCGCGCGTATCTTGGGGGCGCCTGTAATCGATCCGCACGGGAACAACGCTGTCAGAATCTCACCCAGCCCCACGTATTTGTGCAACTGAGCACGCACCAGAGAGACCATCTGGTGCACAGTGGCGTAGGTCTCGACCTTGAACAGCTCGGGCACATGCACCGATCCGGGAAGCGCCACGCGGCTGATATCGTTGCGCAGCAGATCAACGATCATCAGATTCTCGGCACGGTTCTTTTCATCCGAGGTCAGAAAGGCCCGACGCAGTGCGTCTTCTTCCAGGTCATCGCTGCGCGGCTGTGTGCCCTTCATCGGACGGGTTTCAATCTTGCCACCTTCGTCCGTGCGGAAGAACAGTTCGGGCGACCGGCTGAGCAGATCCGGCAACCCGTCCTGCTGCACCAGCGCGCCATGCCCCACCGGTTGCCCGGCGACCAGCGCCGCATAAAGCGATTCACTTTCGCCTGAAACCGTCAGGTCAATGGGAAAGGTCAGGTTGGCCTGATAGATATCGCCTGCGCCGATAGCATCGTGCACGGCGCGGAATGCCTGAGTATAGCGCGCCTCATCCCAGCGCGGTTGAAAGTCGCTGACCTCGCCGCTGGACATTGGCAACGCTGCGCGATCCGGCGCGTCGTACACCCCAAAGCACAGCAAAGGCAGACGGCGGTCCTTGGGCAACAGGTTCAGCAGCCGGGGTTCCAACGCGTAACCAAGCTCATAGCTCGCATAGCCCGCCACCCAGGCACCGTTCACGCGCGCCTCATCCAGCGCCGCCAGAGCCTGGGGCACCTCTTCCGCCACATCCGCGCGGATGATCTGAGACGGGCGCTGAAACCGGGTGCCACGCCCGGCCGGTCCCTGATCGAAACGAATACGCACTTGCATCCTCAATTGCCGTAAGGGGCCGTATAGAGGATACTCCGCCAAGTGAAAGAGGGGAAAGCGGCAATTTCGCCCCTGTTTCCGATACCCCTTGAACCTTTTTGCGCGGTCCCTATAACGCAGGACAATTTGGGCACTGGGGCGGTGCCCTGACTCGCGGACAATCGAAGGAACAAGGCCAATGCCGAGAAGAACCGACATCCAGTCGATCATGATCATCGGGGCGGGCCCCATTGTTATCGGCCAGGCCTGCGAATTCGACTACTCCGGCGCTCAGGCGTGTAAAGCCCTGCGCGAGGAAGGCTACCGGGTCATTCTGGTGAATTCGAACCCTGCGACGATCATGACCGATCCCGGTCTGGCAGATGCCACCTATATCGAACCGATCACCCCCGAAGTTGTCGCTAAGATCATCGAAAAGGAACGCCCTGATGCTCTGCTGCCCACCATGGGTGGTCAGACCGGCCTGAACACATCGCTCGCACTGGAAGAGATGGGTGTGCTGGACAAGTTTGGTGTCGAGATGATCGGCGCCAAGCGTGACGCCATCGAAATGGCCGAAGACCGCAAACTGTTCCGCGAGGCAATGGACCGGCTGGGTCTTGAGAACCCCAAAGCGACGATCGTGACCGCACCTAAGAAAGAAGACGGTTCTGCCGATCTGGAGGCAGGTGTGCAAATGGCGCTGGACGAGCTGGAAGAGATCGGCTTGCCCGCGATCATCCGCCCTGCCTTTACCTTGGGCGGCACAGGTGGCGGTGTGGCCTATAACCGCGAGGATTACATCCATTTCTGCCGTTCGGGCATGGACGCCTCGCCGGTGAACCAAATTCTTGTCGATGAAAGCCTACTGGGCTGGAAAGAGTATGAGATGGAGGTGGTGCGCGACACCGCTGACAACGCCATCATCGTTTGCTCCATCGAAAACGTCGATCCGATGGGTGTGCATACCGGTGACTCGATCACCGTGGCCCCTGCCCTGACGCTGACCGACAAGGAATACCAGATCATGCGCAACGGCTCGATCGCCGTTCTGCGCGAGATTGGGGTCGAGACCGGCGGGTCGAACGTGCAATGGGCGATCAACCCTGATGACGGCCGCATGGTCGTAATCGAGATGAACCCGCGCGTGTCACGCTCTTCGGCGCTGGCGTCCAAGGCAACCGGTTTCCCGATTGCCAAGATCGCCGCGAAGCTGGCCGTCGGATATACTCTGGACGAGTTGGACAATGACATCACCAAGGTTACGCCAGCGTCGTTCGAGCCGACAATCGACTATGTCGTTACCAAGATCCCGAAATTCGCGTTCGAGAAGTTCCCGGGGTCCGAGCCCTACCTGACCACCGCCATGAAATCGGTGGGTGAAGCGATGTCCATCGGTCGCACCATCCACGAATCGATGCAAAAGGCGCTGGCTTCGATGGAATCAGGCCTGACAGGCTTTGACGAGATCGAAATCCCCGGCCTGAACGTGGGCGTGTGGGAGGAAGCCGACGACAAAGCCGCTGTGATCAAGGCGATCAGCCAGCAAACGCCAGACCGTCTGCGCACCATTGCACAAGCGATGCGTCATGGTCTGACTGACGACGAGATTTTCGGTGTGACCAAATTCGACCCCTGGTTCTTGGCCCGCATCCGCGAGATCATTGACGCCGAGCGTCAGGTTCGCAGGGACGGCCTGCCCGTCACCGAAGACGGTATCCGCAAGCTGAAAATGCTGGGCTTCACCGATGCCCGTTTGGGCAATCTGACCGGCCGTGACGAAGACAACGTCCGCCGCGCCCGCCGCAATCTGGGCGTCAACGCCGTGTTCAAACGCATCGACACCTGCGCCGCCGAATTCGAAGCTCAGACGCCTTACATGTACTCGACCTATGAGGCCCCGATGATGGGCGAGGTCGAATGCGAAGCTCGCCCGAGCGACCGTAAAAAGGTCGTCATTCTCGGCGGCGGCCCGAACCGTATCGGTCAGGGTATCGAGTTCGATTATTGCTGTTGTCACGCCTGTTTCGCGCTGACCGAGGCGGGCTATGAAACCATCATGGTCAACTGCAACCCCGAGACGGTCTCGACCGACTATGACACCTCGGACCGTCTGTATTTCGAGCCTCTGACGTTTGAGCACGTCATGGAAATCCTGACCAAAGAGCAGGAAAACGGCACGCTGCACGGTGTGATCGTTCAGTTCGGTGGTCAAACCCCGCTAAAACTGGCGAACGCGCTTGAGGCTGAAGGTATTCCGATTCTTGGCACCACCCCGGACGCCATCGACCTGGCCGAAGACCGCGAACGGTTCCAGGCGCTGGTCAACGAACTGGGCCTGAAGCAGCCCAAGAACGGCATCGCGGCGACTGACGAACAAGCGCTCGATATCGCTGAAGAAATCGGCTTCCCACTGGTCATTCGCCCCTCTTATGTCTTGGGTGGCCGAGCGATGGAAATCGTCCGCGATATGGATCAGCTGAAACGGTACATCAACGAGGCCGTAGTGGTTTCGGGTGACAGCCCCGTTCTGCTCGACAGTTATCTGGCTGGCGCGGTGGAGCTGGATGTCGACGCGCTGTGCGACGGTACTGACGTCCACGTCGCCGGCATCATGCAGCACATCGAAGAGGCAGGCGTTCACTCGGGTGACTCCGCCTGTTCACTGCCGCCCTATTCGCTGTCCAAAGAGATTATCGACCAGATCAAGGATCAGGCGTTCAAGCTGGCCAAAGCGTTGAACGTTGTTGGTCTGATGAATGTGCAGTTCGCGATCAAAGACGATGAGATCTATCTGATCGAAGTGAACCCGCGCGCTTCACGCACCGTGCCATTTGTCGCCAAGGCGACCGACAGCGCGATTGCCTCGATCGCAGCGCGCGTCATGGCAGGTGAGAAACTGGCCAACTTCCCGATGCGCCCTGCCTACAAGGAAGGTCAGGACACCAAGATCGCCGACCAGATGACGCTGGCCGACCCGGATATGCCGTGGTTCTCGGTGAAAGAGGCTGTGATGCCCTTCGCTCGCTTCCCTGGCGTAGACACCATTTTGGGCCCGGAAATGCGTTCGACCGGTGAAGTCATGGGCTGGGACCGCGACTTCCCGCGCGCTTTCCTGAAGGCGCAGATGGGCGCGGGGATGGTGCTGCCGTCGTCGGGCCGTGCGTTCATTTCAATCAAGGATGCCGACAAGGGCTACGCCATGCAGGAAGCGGCGCAGGTTCTGGTGGATCAGGGCTTTACCCTGGTGGCCACGCGTGGCACCCAAAGCTGGCTGGACGAGCAAGGCGTTGCCTGTGACGTTGTGAACAAGGTCTACGAAGGCCGCCCGGACGTTGTGGACATGCTGAAAGACGGTCAGGTGCAGTTGGTGATGAACACCACCGAAGGCGCGCAGGCGGTCGAAGACAGCAAGGCCATCCGGTCCATCGCGCTATATGACAAGATCCCTTATTTCACCACCGCCGCCGGAGCGAACGCCGCTGCGCTTGCGATCAAGGCGCAGGCCGAAGGGGATGTAGAGGTAAAGTCGCTGCAGGGCTGAAACTGCCCTGCGCACCCAGCCCTCACACGTTCAAAAACTTCAGCGCGTCAGCTTCGATCGAGTTTGTGCGGTTGGTCCAGCCTTTGCCGAATTTCGGGAAATGGGGCAGGCTCTGATAGTAGTTCAGCCGCAGTTCGCTAAAGCGTCGAATGATATGGGCGGGATCCACGGCCTTGACTGCGGCAAGCGTTATTGGGCCAACTTGGCCATCCTGTGCCACACCGACGATTCGCTGCAAGAGTTTGCCGGATCGGCTTGTTCCCGCATTCACGCCAAAGTCGAACGCAACCAGATCAACGCCCGCCGGAAGATCGTCGCAACTGAGTGCGTTCCAGTAGTTTGCCCGGTATATTTGTTTGGCTTCTTCGACGCTGAGATCCTTTACGTCTTTCTTGGTAATCGGTGCCTTCCGCCAGGATTTCAAAGTATCGAATGTAATGCCCATGTTCGTGGCGCCGCCGGGGTCGTCCGGATCATCGACATAGCCGCCTTCTTTGCTGAGGATGATATCCACGCAGCGGGGAAAATTGTTTTCATTGGCAAACTTCTTCTCTTCCTGCGGCGCAATCACGGTTGGAACTGCCGCGGGCTGATTTGACTTGACCGTATTGACCAGCATCCGGGTGCGCTGTTCTTCTGCTTCGAACTGCTGAGCCTGGGCCTTGAAGTTGTTGATGTCCTTCTGCTTGGACCCTTGCGACGACCCCAGCCAGAAACTGACAACCGTGGCAAAAGCAGCGGTGAGCGCGCCGATCACAATGTTGATTATCTGAAACAGGCGTTCCCCGAATGGGTTATCGGGCCCGCTACTGAACGCTGGCAGGTTCTTTCCCATCAGCAAAAGTCCAAGCACGACAAAGAAGCCCAGAATTATGACGATGGAAATTATGGGTTGCGCCCAGGCCAGCTTGCTTCCGGTTTCTGCAAGTTGGGCGAACCGCCCGCGCGCGTCCTGCGTATCTGCGATTTCCTCTTTGAACACGTTAAATTGCTGCTGCTGATCTTCTTTGTTTGCATCAAGCTTGGCTTGCATAACGCTCAGCGCATGAGTCTGGTTCTTCTCCAGTTGCGCAAGCTCGAAAGCGCGTTGCTCAGCTTCTTCTTTTGCCGCGATCTCGGCAAGCTTCATCCGCAGGTCTGCAGCAATTTGCGGATCCTTGGCCAGAATGTCCGCAACTTCTTCCGGGTCTTCTTTCTTTGTGGTTTCCTTGACTGCACTGATTACTGCGTCTGACACGGTATCAACTGACTGCCTGTGCTTCGCACTCAGCACAGATTTCAGGATTTCGGGCAGGATGTTGGACGCTAAAACGATTAAAGGGCTCATACCAAAACTTCCCCCAAAGTATGTGAATAAACTTATAAAAGGGAACTATAACACAACCGCGCGAAAAAGTCGCTTTCCAGCGCATGTTTACCCCGAATGCGCAGGTCCCAGACAATCTGCGGGGCTGGTCGCCTACCGGCTTCAAGTTGCAAACCCGCGTGGTTCAGGCGGCCTTGCCCAAAACCAACGTGTGGCTTTGGGCATGGACCAGATTATGCAGATTTAGGCCACGACGGTTTCCGATTTTGCCTCTTCCCGCTTAAAGAAAAGCAGGTAGAACACCGGCGCGGCGACCATGGTCAGGGCGGTGGCAAAGGCCAAACCGCCCATGATCGTCACCGCCATCGACACAAAGAACGCATCCGTCAGCAGCGGCGCCATGCCCAGAATGGTGGTGACCGCCGCCAGCATCACGGGGCGCAAACGGGATACCGACGCATCAACGATAGACTCGCGTAGGGGTTTGCCCGTGGCGCGGACAAGGTCAATCTCTTCCACCAAAACAATGCCGTTCTTGATCAGCATGCCCGACAGGCTGAGCAGGCCAAGAAGTGCGGTAAACGTAAAGGGCAAGCCGGTTCCCAACAGGCCAATCACCACGCCATTCACCGACATCGGCACCAGCAGCCAGATGATGATCGGCTGGCGGATTGCGTTGAACAGCAGGACCGAGATCAGCACCATGATCAGCAGGCTCAGCGGCAATTGCTTGCCCAGGCTTTCCTGCGCATCGCGTGAGTTTTCAAACTCCCCGCCCCATTCCATCTTGTATCCGGGGGGCAGCTCGATAGCCTCGATGGCGTCGCGGATTTCGGCATGGACCTGCGCGGCCGTCAGGTCGGGTGGGATGTCCGCGCCGACTGTGATGGTCAGAACCCGGTCACGACGATGCACCAGTGTATTGAGCGATTTGTACTCGAAGCCGTCGACCATCTGTTCGATGGGCACAAACTTCTCGGACTGATCCGAATACACCACCTGATCGACGATTGAATAATCCCCATCCGCCGGTCGGCGCAGGATGATCGGGATCAAACGGTCTCGTTCACGCAACACACCACCCGTGATGCCGTCGGTCGAGAATTGCAGCGTGGCGGCGATATCTTCGCGCGTGACACCTGCGGTCTGCGCCCGTTCCGTGGCATAGATCGGCTGCACCGCCAACTCTTGTTCACGCCAGTCGTGGTGAACAAGCAGCGCGTTGGGCGACGCCGCTGCCATACGCTGAACCGCCTCGTCGGCAAGCTGACGCAAAACAACCGGGTCACTGCCCGAGAACCGGGCCTGAATCGGGTCTCCACCACCGGGGCCAAAGACCAGACGCTTTGTGCCGAACTCACCTTCGGGGAACTCAACAGACCCGAACGCTTCCAGATCCGCTTGCAATGCCGGGATGTCATTCAGGCTTTCGGTGCGAATGATCATATGCCCATAACTCGGGTTCGGTTTCTCCGCCGAATAGGTCAGCATGAAACGTGTGGCTCCCTGTCCAACGAAAGTTGTGACGGAAACCACGTCTTCGCGTTCAGCCAACCATTCTTCGAACACCGCCATATCCTTTGCCGTACGCGCAATCGGTGTGCCCTGAGGCAGCTTGTAATGGACAAAGAACAAAGGCGTGTTCGAGTTGGGAAAGAACTGCTGTTTCATCAGCCCAAACCCGGCGTAACACACCACCGTTACTCCAATGAGACCTGCGACAACCAGCCAGCGGAAGCGCAGCGCAAATCGTAGGATCGCGCCGTAGACGCGGAACAGAATGCCTCCGTAAGCATCAATTTCACCTTCTTTGCCTTGCTTGAAGAAGTAGTGCCCAAGCAAAGGTGTCACGGTGATAGCCAGTATCCAGCTAAGCAGCAGCGAAATGCCGATCACCGCAAACAGCGAGAACAGAAATTCACCCGTTGCATCCGGGCTGAGGCCGATCCCTGCAAAGGCCATGATACCGATTACGGTGGCCCCCAGCAGCGGGATCTGGGTTTTCGATGCAACATCTTCGGCAGCATCGCGCGAGGATTTACCGCGCAACATCGCGATTTGCATCCCTTCGGCCACCACGATGGCGTTGTCCACCAGCATCCCCATGGCGATTATCAAGGCCCCAAGCGAAATGCGCTCCATCTCAATCGAGAAAAGCGACATGAACAAGAGCGTACCCACCACGGTCAGTAACAGGGTTGAGCCCACAACAATGGCCGCACGCCACCCCATGAAGATACCCAGCACGGCAACCACGATGGCCACCGACATGGCAAGGTTCACAAGGAAATCGTTCGAGGCCTGCTCGACCACAACGTGTTGCTGGTAGATCGGCAGGATATCGACACCGAAGGGGATATTGGTGTTCAGGTCGGCGAATTTGGCATCGACCCGCTTGCCAACTTCGACGATGTTTTCCGTTGAAAGCCCGGCGATGCCAAGGGTAAAGGCTTCGGTCCCGTTATAGCGGATCACGATATCGGGATCGTTTTGGCGGGCACGATACACGTCGGACATATCAAAGAGGTTGATCACCTGCCCCTGTGAGCCAACCGACAAACCGGCGATGGCCGACACGCTGTCGGACCCTTCAGCCGTCAAAATAGGTGTCCGACCGTTTTCCGAACGCAGGGAACCCGAAGAATTTACTGAATCCGCATTGGCAATGGCCTCGTTGATCGCTTGAAGCGGGACGTTCTGGTTTACCGAGATCGCCAGATCAGGTTCCACAAAAATCGCTTCGTTGGGCAGGCCCTGTACTTCAACATCCGCCACACCTTCCACGGCCAACAATTCTCGCCGCAGGAACGTGGCCAGATCATGCTTTTCGGCGTCCGAGAAGCCCTCTGCAGTGACGGCATAGAAAAGGCCAAAAACATCGCCAAATCCGTCATTTACAAAAGGCTGGCCAACGCCAGACGGCAAACTTCGGGCGGCGTCGCGCACCTTGGCCCGCAAGCGGGTCCAGATGTCTGGTAGTTCGGAGCCGTCATATGTTGACTTGATCTCAACCTCGATCAGCGATTGCTCGGGTTGGTTGACCGAGGTGATAACGTCCACCTCACCCATTTGCTGAATGGCGGATTCAAGCGGTTCCGAGACCTCCAGCGCCACCTGTTCCGCTGTGGCACCGGGGTATTGCGTGGCTATAACAGCGTTTTTGATCGTGAAGGCCGGGTCTTCCAACCGGCCCAGCGACAGAAAACCCCAAATGCCACCAAAGAGGGCTATGAGTATGATCAGCCATGTGTATAGCGGCCGATCAATCGAGGCACGAGCGATGTTCATCTGTCAGCACCTCAGTTCGCGAAACCAGTGAACCGGCGCACGGCCTGACCGTCTGCCAGTGCAGCGCCGCCAGCCACGACCACTTCGTCACCATCGGACAAGCCCGTTAGCACCCGAACATCGCCAGTTTGCGTGGGTTCAATGGTCACAAGAACGCGACGAACGGTGCCTTCGTCGGCGCCGGCCGGGGAAAATACCATAACGCTCAGCTCACCCGTCGCATCAGCGACTATTGCTGTCGCCGGCACGATGATGCCTGTACGCTCGTCCTGAACCTGTACGTTGACAGTGACCGACGAGCCAGGGAGGATTTGCAGCCCCTCGGGCGGGGTCAAACCAAACTGGATGCGGAAAGTTTGTCCAACGCTTGAGGTTTCAGCGTCGAATTCACGAATTTCCAGTGGGAAAACCTCGTCACTAACAGGGAATCTGGCGGTGATCGTGATATCGTCGTTCTGGCCTGAGCGCTGAAATAGAATTTCAGGAACATCCACCTCGATCCGTAGTTCGGACATGTCATGGATACGGACAATGGGGGTGCCTGCAGAGACGGTGGTGTAAGCCTCGACCGCACGGCTTGAAACCAGCGCGTCAAAGGGCGCGGTTAGTGTCGCGTGCTCAAGATCGTATTCCGCGTCGCGCAAAGTGATTGCGGCTAGTTGCGCTTCGGTTTCGGCGTCATCCACAGTCACTTGGCTGGCGGTTGTCCCCCTAAGGCGCGACAGGCGCGCGACGGTACGGTCGGCCTGTTCCTTTTGCAGCCGGGCCCGGTTGAGGCGCAGCTCAAATGGCTCCTGATCCAGTCGCGCGATCAGGCCATCCTTGGGGATCACAAAACCTTCGTTGATGGGCATCTCGACGATCTGGCCTGCCACCTGAAAGGCCAGATCAACAGTCTGACGCGCAGCGACGCGGCCAAAGAATTGGCGGGTGAACCCAGGAGCCGTTTCGCGCACCTCAATGAGTTTCACCGGTTTCGGGGTGTCTTGAGCGGCAATTGGGCTTGCCAGAACGGCCATTGCAAGGCCGATAGAGGTCAGGAGTTTCATTTCTTCAATCCCTCGGGAATTCCCGTTTTCAACACGTTGTCACGGATTTTGCGCGCCAGTCGCGCGAATTCGGCTGTTTCTTCTTTGTCCAGACCAGAGGCTCTGTGAAAAAGATCTCCGGCCTCGGCCACCAGCATGTTGCGGGCCTCTTCACCTTGCTCGGTCAACACCAGCAACCACGCCCGGCGGTCTTCGGGGTCACGTTTGCGCGTCAGATAGCCTGCTTTTTCAAGGGAATCCGCAGTGGCCGTGATCGTTGACGGCAGACTCAGCATGTCTGTGGCCAGCACCCCCATGCGCTTTGGCTGATCCAACTTGATCAGCATGTGGCATTCGGGATGGCTTAGGTCCGTTTCGATACATTCAAATGTCTCTTCCAGTTTCCAATACAAAGCATACACCCCCATGATCGCCTGGATCTCGGGGCTGAGACGGCCAAGTCTGGTGCTGATATCGTCTGTCATTAGGAATCTCCGCGCGCGTTACGGGGCGATATACTTCAATTTATGAACTATTCAAGATATGAAGCGGCTCTTCCCCGTGCATTCCCTTGGGTCAACATACCTTGATCAAATGACACCATGACTGCATTTTGGGCAGATCCGAAACATTCAGGGCCCGCCATGTATACCCCCGCCATCACCGGTACCGGTGTCTTCACGCCAGAAAACATCATCACCAACGCCGAGCTTGTCGAAGCATTCAACGCTTATGCCGACAAACAGAACGCGAAGAACGCCGAGGCCATCGCAGCAGGTCAGATCGAGCCGATGCAGCATTCGTCTGAGGAGTTCATCGTAAAGGCCTCGGGGATCGAGAACCGCTATGTGATGGACAAGGCCGGGGTGTTGGACCCCGATATAATGCACCCGTCGCTGCGTCAGCGCAGTGATGACGAGCCCGGGATCATGACCGAGATGGCGATCGATGCCTGCAACAAGGCGCTGGCGCAGGCGGGGCGCACGGCGGCGGATGTTGATCTGGTGATCTGCGCGGCTTCGAACCATGAGCGTGCCTATCCTGCGATTGCAATCGAGATCCAGCAAGAGATGGGCATCGACGGATTTGGCTTTGACATGAACGTTGCCTGCTCCTCGGCCACTTTTGGCATACAGGCGGCGGCGGACATGGTGAGGTCTGGATCGGTGCGAGCGGCGCTGGTGGTCAACCCCGAGATCTGCTCGGGTCATCTGGAATGGAGGGACCGCGATTGCCACTTCATTTTTGGCGACGTGGCGACGGCAACCCTGATCGAACGGATAGAAGAGGCGCAAGGCCCACATTTCGAAATCCTCTCGACCCGTTGCGCCACAGCGTTTTCCAACAATATCCGCAACAACAACGGCTTCCTGCGCCGCTCACGCCCGGATGGTCTGATCGACCGGCGCGACATGCAATTCATGCAGAACGGGCGAAAAGTGTTCAAAGAAGTTCTGCCGATGGTCAGCAAGCACATCAGTGACCACATGGAAGCGGAAGGGATCGAAAACACCGACCTGAAACGCCTTTGGTTGCATCAGGCCAACAAGACCATGAACGATTTCATTGGCAAGAAGGTTTTGGGCCGCACGCCCGAGACCGGTGAGCAACCAAACATCCTTCAGGATTACGCCAACACCTCTTCCGCCGGGTCGATCATCGCGTTCTCAAAATATTCCGATGACCTGCAAGAAGGTGACCTAGGTCTGATCTGTTCTTTTGGAGCCGGGTATTCGGTTGGATCGGTCATCGTGAAGCGCCACGCCTGACCAGCACCTATTTTTCGGCAGTCACTTTGAACATTCGGAACGCGTCGCTGGGCGCGCCCGGAATGCTGCTGAGGTAGTTCGGGACCTCGCCTTCAACCAGCCTGGTTTGCAAACCCTTGCTGCCCGACGCCCAGGCCCAGAACTCAGCCCGGGGCGCGGAAGCACAAAGCATAATGTAGTCGACGCCCAGCGCGCCCAATCGCGGCGCGATTTCAGACGCATTGGATCGGAACAGGTCGATCTGCGCCAGAATCCCTGCCTGATTCCGGTGATAATTTCCGCCCAGAACCGAATGATCCGTGTAGCGCAGAACATGCGCAGCAAAGTCGAAATCAACAAGAATCATGCCGCTGGGCAGATCTTGCAGGGCGGCGTAGGCTTGCGGTGCGCGACAAGACGCACCTGTATCAGATGTGTCCTGCCCTACGGCTGCGGCCGTGGCCGAATAAGCGGGCCCGGAAAGCGACCCGATCTGCCTTTCCAGACTGATACCCGCCTTGGGTGAGGCACAGATTACAAATGCCACCATTGCCAACCCTGTGATCACTCGGCGATCCTGCGCATAAGAACAATAAAGCACGCGAAGAATCTGCGCCTGAACCGCCACAAGCGAAACACTGAGGAAGGTCATCATTCGTGTCTGATAAAGGAAGACGAAGAACCCTACCGCAATCAAAACCAGAAACAAGGTATAGTCCAACCCAGCACGTGATTTGACGGCGAAAGCAAGTGCTGCACCCATCGTAAGCATAGACATGGCCATCAGAGCCAGGGCTTCACCCCTGTGCCGCTCTAACACAACCGAGATATTCTGGGCTTCGGCCACCTGGCTCAGCCAGTAGTCCCGCATGTCCTGAGGCAACGCGTCAATTGGATTGCTGAGGCAATGGGGCGCAAAGGCAAAGGCAACGGCCAGCGTCATGATGCCAACACCAAGACAGGCCCCGAACCGGCCCGGCATTGACCAGCCAGAGCCGATCCAGGCCGCAGCCAAAAGCCCAAGAGCAGCAGCAGTTGCAGGTAAGGCCACACTGAGGGTCAGAGCGTCGCAGCTTGGGTAAAGAAACCCGTCGCGCCCGGTCGTCGCCAGGCTGGTCAACGCAAGAGTAAAGACCAAGGCAACACCGAAGCTTATGGTGCGGTGGCGCGCGGAAGCACCGTTGCAAATCCAGTCGATGGCGCAAAACACCGCGATCAGGGCGATCTGAAGAATCGACTCGGTTCCAACGGACACTGAAAGGGCTAGGCAGACACCCAGCATCCAGGCGGCATAGCGCCTTTCTTTGCGTAAGACAAAAAACGCTAGTGCCACAGCAAAGAGAAGAATTTGTAGGTTGTGGTGATCGAACGAGAAATAGTCGAACTTCCGCGAATGTTCGAGCGTCAGCACTCCGATAACCAAGGCCGAGATTGCGCCCTCGCGCCGCCCTAGCACTCCGCCAGTGACCGCGAAGGCCCACAGGGTCAGGGCAGCCAACGAGGCGGGCCAGACAAATGCCGTGATCTGCAAGGCGGTTTCAGCTGGCAGGACCGCACGAAGCGCGACGTATAGCCCGGCAATCGGGGCATCGACCAGGCGGGACCAATGCATCAAGGTACCCTCGTCGGGACCCAGGCGATGCTGATACGTGTCGAACCAGCCTTGTCCGGCCAGCAAATCTCGCACACCGACCAAGCGCATCACATCATCAGACCCTTCGTAATAGCCGCTGAGCGTCATCAGGATCGCAAGTGCCGCACAGGCGCATAGAAAACCCCAACGAACCACCGGGTCCGTATGACTCCTGTAACGCTGTTGCGATGGGTGCATGCTTTTGGGTCCTCAACGGAATTGTCTGCGCGGTGAGCCTATCGCACGGACGTGACTTTATTGAGGCAGGCGGCGCGATCTGGAACCTTGCTCTGACCGCTGGTCTGTGTCGCGCCACACAAACGACCCGACCGGCGAAAATTAGCTGGAATTGGCCACGACGACAGCGGAAAAGTGACTTAACTGACGCTTTCTTCTTCCAGGTGAAGCTTCATCTCGATCAGGACCTGTTGCAACAAACTGGTTTCTTTCAACAGCCGCTTGGCCTCGTTAACGGTAATGATACCGTCTTCTATGGCCGCCTGATATTCAGTCATCAGCATCGCAAACCGCTGGCTGAGCGCGATCACGTCCGAGTTTACACCACCAGTGCGCGGTTCTTCCGAATTGCGGTCGGTATAAGACAAGGTGATGTTCTTCAGATCCGCCAAGGCCGACGTGACATGCGGATAAGTTGCCGCGTTTTCAAGACGGGCTACGGCGTCCACAGGCATGAACCTGTCTGCGTGTTCGGCATTGTCGGAATAGTACCGGCCCAATGTGGCTTTGGATTTCCCCGTAATTTCACATGCGGCTTCGATTCCGACGTCTTTGACCAATGCTTCTGTATGCTTTTTCAGATAGGCCCCAATATCTGCCATTGTTTTACCTTTGTTACCTGCAATCGCCTGCCCGGTGTCCAAACGGGGGAAAGCGCCGGGAAATTTCCCATAACAGATTCATAATTGAAATGTCATACATTGGCTATCCCTCAGATATGCGAGGGATTTCGTGAGTGAGTGGCGGCAGTTCATGCCGGTAATGAGTGATTGCGAGGTGGTATTGTTTGGGCCTCGCTCCGTTTTGGCCACATGTTGGCCGACGGCGTCGCTGTTGCAGATGTGGGGGTTCCATCCCCTAGAGCGTAGCTCGGCCCCTGCAAAAGCAACGGCGACGTCGCTTCCGTAAAAAGCGATTGCCGTCTTGTTCATAATCTCCAAGCGTTTTAGACCCCGGTCATGGCAAAGCTGTATTTCAACTATTCGACCATGAACGCGGGTAAATCGACCGTGTTGTTACAAGCCTCGCACAACTATCGCGAGCGCGGGATGCAGACTTATCTGATGACCGCCGCCATTGATGGGCGCGCAGGTGCCGGGCGGATTGCATCGCGCATCGGTATTTCTGAACAGGCTGATATGTTCCGGCCCGATGACGATGTCTTTGCCATGATCGAAAACCGCCTGAACCAGGGCCGGGTTGCTTGCGTTTTCATCGACGAAGCTCAGTTTTTGTCGGATGATCAGGTCTGGCAATTGGCACGTGCCGTGGATGATCTGGATGTACCGGTATTGGCCTACGGGCTGCGGGTGGATTTTCGTGGCAAACTTTTTCCCGGATCTGCCGCTCTGCTGGCCCTAGCCGACGAAATGCGCGAGGTGCGCACCATCTGCAAATGCGGCCGCAAAGCCACAATGGTGATTCGTCAGGACGAAAACGGCAATGCCATTACCGAAGGTGCCCAGGTGCAGATCGGCGGGAACGAAACCTATGTCTCGCTCTGCCGTAAGCATTGGCGCGAGGCCGTGGGCGACTAAACCGGGTTGGGCAGCGCCCTGCCCGCCACATGAGCCACCACGTTATCAAGCGCCATATGGCCCATACTGCTGCGCACTTCTTCGGTTGCTGTGCCGAGATGAGGCAGCAGGGTGACATTCTCCATATTACAGAGGGCCTGAGGTACTTTGGGTTCGAACTCGTAAACGTCCAGCCCGGCTCCTGCGATCTGACCCGATTGAAGCGCCGAGATCAGGGCCGCTTCGTCCACGACCTCGCCCCGCGCAATGTTGACCAGAATAGCCCCAGAGTTCATCGCCTTAAGAACTTGCGCATTTATCAAATGGCGAGTTTCCGCGCCGCCGGGAACCGCGAGCACGAGGAAATCGATGGAAGCCGCCAGTTTGTGCAGGTCAGGTGAGAACTCTGCCGGGAAGTCCAGATCTTTGACGCTGCGGGACTGATAGGCCACCTGCATGCCAAAGCCGAAATGACAACGACGCGCGATGGCTTGCCCGATGCGGCCCATACCAACGATACCAACACGCTTACCTGTCACGTGATGCCCAAGCATCTGCGTCGGGTGCCAACCCTGCCACTGGCCCGATCGGACCAGCCGCTCGCCTTCGCCTGCGCGACGCGCCGTGGTCAGCAGCAGGGTCATAGCGATATCTGCGGTTGCATCGGTGACCGCGCCAGGCGTGTTGGTCACCTCAATCCCTGCCGCGCGCGCGGCCTCGACGTCGATATGATTGTAACCAACGCCGAAATTGGCCAGTAGCTTGCAGCGCACTGTACCGACACCTGCAAAAACCTGCGCCGAGAACAAATCGCCCAGTGTTGGCACAACAACGTCAAATTCCGTCAAAGCAGACAACATTTCCCGCCGCGACATGGGCAGAGTGTTTTCACGTATCTCCACGTCGAACTCGGTACGGGCGCGGGCCTCGACCGCCGGTGTCATTGGGCGCGTGATCAGCAGTTTCATCAGTGCATCCGTCCGCCAGTTGGAACTTTGCCATCCGGTCCGATCAGAACGATCTCGCCGTTTTCATCAGGCAGGCCCAGCACCAGAACTTCAGACATGAACTTACCGATCTGGCGCGGCGGGAAATTGACAACCGCCATGACCTGCTTGCCCACCAGAGCCGACGGATCGTAATGCGCCGTGATCTGAGCCGAGGTTTTGCGCTCGCCAATTTCCTCACCGAAGTCGATCCACATCTTGATCGCGGGCTTGCGGGCCTCGGGATAGGGTTCGGCGCGGATCACCTCGCCCACACGGATGTCGACCTTGAGAAAGTCGTCGAATGAAATCTCACTCACGTGACAGCTCCTTGGATCGGTCGGTTGCCGCCTTTACGGCGCGGTGCAGCAGATCGGGGAATCCCTGCTCATCATGCATCAAAACTTCAAGAGCGGCCTGCGTGGTACCGTTTGGAGAGGTCACGTTGATGCGCAGTTGCGTTGGGTCATCCTCGGCGACCTTGGCCAATGCACCGGCCCCCGCCACCGTGGACTTTGCCAGTTTCATTGCCAGTTCCGCAGGCAAGCCCTGCGCCTGTCCGGCGGCGGCTAGCGTTTCAATCAGGTGGAAAACATAGGCCGGGCCAGAGCCGCTGAGGCCGGTCACGGCGTCCATCTGCGCCTCATTGTCCAGACGAACGGTCTCACCCACCGCCGACAGCAGGTTTTCAGCCAATGTCAGATCATCACCAGAAGCGTGGTTGTTGCCGATCAGTGCCGTGATACCCTGGCGGATCGCTGCTGGCGTGTTGGGCATCGCGCGAATGATGGGCGTGTCGCTGCCCAGAACGGATTCAAATGTGGCAATCGATGTGCCTGCGGCTACCGAAACAAACAGGCTTTTACCACCGCCCAGCGCCTGAATGGCTGGCAAAGCTTCACCCATCATTTGGGGTTTAACGGCGACAAGTACCACGGCGGGCGCTTCGGGCAGTGGGGTGTTGATGTTGACGCCTTGCGCTTTCAACCAGTCTGACGGGTACGGATCGATCACCCAAACGGACGCTGGCGGAAGGCCTTGTTCCAGCCATCCCGCCAGCATTGCGGACCCCATCTTTCCGCACCCCAGAAGCACAAGCCCCTGTTCGGCCACACGTGTAATGTCCATTTGCCCCTCCCGCGTTACATATCGGTTTGGGGCAAAGCTTTACGCCCGGCCGTAAGCCTCTGCAATGGCCACTTGCATGGCTTCTTCTGGCTCTCGATTACCCCAGGTCACCAGTTGGATCGCCGGATAATACCGCTCGGCGCTCATGACGGCGGCGGTGATCATCGTGTTGATCTGATCCGCGCTGGCTGTCTGTCCCCCTGCAAGAACCAGACCATAGCGGTAGACCATCAGCTTCTGGTTTGCCCAATAGGTAAAGGCACCTGCCCAGCACTGGTCATTCATCTTGTTGAGCAACTCATAGAGCTGCATTTCACGCTCTGTCGGCGGCTCCATCTCAAAAGAGCACACCATGCGCAGCGTTTCGTCATAGTTGGACCAGGCCAGAGTGATCGAATAGGTCCGCCACTGTCCTTCGACAGCCATGGCGATCTGATCGTCTCCTATACGATCAAAATCCCAGTC
This sequence comes from Ruegeria sp. HKCCA5763, assembly GCF_013034545.1. Classification (NCBI taxonomy): domain Bacteria; kingdom Pseudomonadati; phylum Pseudomonadota; class Alphaproteobacteria; order Rhodobacterales; family Roseobacteraceae; genus Ruegeria; species Ruegeria sp. HKCCA5763. Next base: position 8,854 of record NZ_WQGF01000009.1, on the reverse strand, counting down.
ATGGTGTTCCGCCAGGTGTTCAACAATGTCGATCGGATGAATGTCTTCTTCGAGATACTGCTCGGAAAGGGCCATAATGCCACCTCACTAATCTCTAGCAATTTGGGGCTGGCAGCGCCCCAGCGCTAGTTGCCTGCTCTACAAGCCGGGCTTCCCCCGTGGGCCTGTACTAAATATGGTGCGATGTGGCGTGAGTTCTGGCAACCCTATTTCTTGGGGATAACAGCAATAAGTTGTGGACAGTCGGCAACGGCGATCAAAATATTGGCGCTCGCACCAGCTTTGTCTTGATTAAATTCTGCGATGCGTCAAAATACACATCACCGCACAATCCGGGCTGGATTGCGCGGCTTTAAGCTTTGCCCTGATAATTTGGAAACGGGAAACGCCGGGGCGTTATTTGTCCAGTTTCGCCTCAAGCGCTGCGATGCGGGCCTCAAGCGCTGCGTTTTCTTCGCGCGCTTTCTGGGCCATGGCGCGGACAGCGTCGAATTCTTCGCGGGTGACGAAATCGCGGTCGGCCAGCCAGCGGTCGATCATCGACTTCATCGCGTTCTCGGCCTCTTCCCGCGCGCCTTGCGCCACGCCCATGGCGTTAGTCATCAGTTGGGACACGTCGTCCAGGATCTTGTTGCGGGTCTGCATGTGTACACTCCGGTCTCACGGTTTATCTGTATATGGGCAAAGAATGGCGCAGGCTCAAGGTTGACTTGCCCTGCAAACCCCGGGCAATGAGACGCACATGCAGGCTGTTCTGAATTTCCCCGATCTGTCGCCCGAATTGTTCTTGATCTCACTGTTCGGGATGGAGTTCGCGTTAAGGTGGTATGCGCTGGCCTATATTGCCGGAATTCTGATCGCCTGGCGACTTGCCGTTGTGGCGCTGCGGCGTCCTGCCCTATGGCCCGCAGATACCCCTCCGATGAAACCGGATCAGCTGGAGGATCTGGTCACCTGGATCATTCTGGGCGTGATTCTGGGTGGCAGGCTTGGCTTTGTGCTGTTTTATCAGCCGGCCTATTACTTATCGAACCCTTTAGAGATTCTGAAAGTCTGGCAAGGCGGCATGGCCTTTCATGGCGGCCTGCTGGGCGTTATCCTCGCGTCCTACATGTTTGCCCGCCGACATCAGATCCCCACCCTGTCACTGGGCGATCTGGTCGCCTACACCGTTCCGCCCGGCCTGCTATTGGGGCGGCTGGCCAACTTCGTCAATGCGGAACTGTGGGGCCGACCAAGTGAGCTACCTTGGGCCGTGATTTTCCCCGGCTTCGCCGCACAGGATTGCCCCGGCGTGGTTGCGGGAATGTGCGCAAGGCACCCGTCACAACTGTATGAAGCCGCGCTTGAAGGCGTGTTGTTGGGCGCATTGCTGCTGTGGCTGGTCTATCGCAGAGGGGCCTTTAAAAAACCGGGCATGATCATGGGCCTGTTTCTGGCGGGATATGGCGCGTCGCGTTTTATTGTCGAGTTCTTCCGTCAACCGGATGCTCAGTTCGTGTCACCCGGCAACCCGCTGGGGCTGGCCTGGCATGTGGGCGGCTATGGCCTGACCATGGGTCAAATCCTGTCATTGCCGATGATCGCGATTGGCCTTTGGTTTGCGCTGCGCGCGCGGCGGGCGGCATGACCCTAACCGATCATCTGGTCGCCCGCATCCGGCAGGATGGGCCGATGAGCGTGGCAGACTACATGGCCGAATGCCTGTTGCACCCCACGCTGGGCTACTACACAACCCGCGATCCACTCGGGACCAAGGGGGATTTCACCACCGCGCCCGAGATCAGCCAGATGTTTGGAGAACTGATCGGCCTGTCCTTGGCGCAATGCTGGATGGATCAGGGAAAGCCTACGCCGTTTACCTTGTGCGAGCTGGGTCCGGGGCGCGGCACACTTATGGCCGACATTCTACGCGCGACGCGGGGTGTACCCGGGTTCCACGATGCCGCAAGAGTGACACTGGTCGAGGTCTCACCGGCGTTGAAACAGCTGCAGGCCGAGACCCTGAAGGATTACGCGCCGACCTGGATAGACAGCGTCGCAGACCTGCCGGACCAGCCTCTGTTCTTGGTGGCAAACGAATTCTTTGATGCCCTGCCTATTCGTCAGTTTCTGCGTGATGGCGACGGGTGGAGTGAACGCTTGGTGGGTGAGCGGGACGGCGCGCTACTGTTTGGGCGGGGCCCAATCGGACCGCAAGCAGCGTTGAAGGACAGGCTTGCGGACACTAAAGACGGTGATCTGATCGAGCTATGTGCGGCAGCGATTCCCATTTTGACCGTGATTGCTGGCCGGATCGCCAGCCATGGTGGTGCGGCTCTGATCGTCGATTATGGCGACTGGCATTCGCTGGGCGACACGTTGCAGGCCCTGCAAAACCACGAACGCACTGAACCTCTGGCGGCACCGGGTCAGGCCGATCTGACTGCACATGTGGATTTTGAGCCTTTGGCCGAAACAACTCTTGCCTGTGGGTGTCGCCATACACGCGTGACACCTCAGGGCGTGTTTCTGGAGCGGCTTGGCATCACAGCGCGCGCGCAGGCACTGTCCAAGGCGCTGAGCGGTTCTGAGCTGGATGTATTGATTGCCGCGCATCGCCGGTTGACGCACCCGGATGAAATGGGAAATCTGTTCAAAGTGATGGGCCTTTTCCCGGCCTATGCCGCCCCACCGCCAGGATTAGAACCATGACATTGGAAATTCTAACCTCAGACTTGCTGTCGCCTTTGCGCCACGGGTTCTTCACCCGTCGCGGCGGGGCCTCGTCCGGGATATTTGACGGGCTGAATTGCGGCTACGGCTCATCCGATCAATCCGAGGTCGTGGCGCTGAACCGCAAGCGGGTGGCTGACGCAATGGATGTCGCACCCGAAGCCATGATCGGGGTGCATCAGGTCCATTCGCCCGAGGTTCTGACCGTAGACGGCCCGATTATCGGCGACAGACCAAAAGCCGATGCCATCGTCACTGCAACCCCTGGTCTTGCCCTGACGATTCTGACGGCGGATTGTCAGCCCGTCTTGTTTGCCGACCCGGATGCGAATGTAATCGGTGCAGCCCATGCGGGCTGGCGCGGGGCGTTGGACGGTGTACTGGAGGCTACGCTGGCCGCCATGGAGGCTTTAGGGGCCAAACGCAACAACGTCAGAGCCGTGATCGGCCCGAGTATTTCGCAACGCGCTTATGAAGTGGGCCCCGAGTTTCTGGACGCTTTCATAGCGGAATCCCCCGATAACGCCCGGTTCTTTGCCAATGGCCAGGATGACCGGCTGCAATTCGACTTGCCCGCCTTTGGCCTGAACCGGTTGCGGTCGGCTGGCGTTGGGCAGGCGGAGTGGACACGGCATTGCACATATTCGGACTCTGACCGGTTCTATTCCTATCGTCGCGCGACACATGCGAAAGAGGCCGATTACGGCCGGCTTATCTCGGTCATAAAACTGTGATTCAGCCCCAGATTTAGACACCCCGCCTCTTTTCCGCCACATTTGTTGTGTTTACCGGACCCAAGAATCGTAACGAGTTTTGCCAGCCATCAGATGGCTATCTGACGCTCCTTTTTTGAGCGCTGGCGTGTTGAGTGAAAGGACTGTGCATCTTTATCTCTTGTCTGCAAAACATCCCGGATAAGCCTTATCCCTGCCGCAAATCGGCGTCACAAAAGGTTCATGAAGGATGCGGGAATGACCTTCCCGAGCAATGCAGGACCAGAATTATGAAATCCAAATCCCGCTTTCTCAAAGCCATGGTTGCCGCCACTCGGGACCAGAAGCTGGAAATGCCATGGAAACGGGTATCAAGCCATTCTGCCAGAGTTGCCAGCCGCATTGCGGTTCGGCGCTGAAGCAGGATCACCCCAAGACCAAGCTGCCGGTCTGAAGACGGGGTAAGCGCGCAGCGGGCATGCTCCGGCCCGATGTTGCGTAAGTCGTAGGTAAAAATTTACGACTTTTTTCAGGAGTTTGTGTGTGTGCGGGCAATTTTCGCCCGTGAAGTACGAGTTTGTCTGGGGGGTCAATGTGTTGACCATTGGAACGCGAGATTTAGTCGCCATGCGGGGCCAGAACGGTCACCGTCCAACGGTCTTCCATTCGTTTCAAGACAAAGAACCTGTTCGTCAGGTGGGCCTGTACGGGGGTACGCCAGGCCTGTTCGGACATTTGAGGGGACGGAATATTTATGACTATTCCTAATTCATTGGCCCGAGCGGCCAGAAATGCCATCGAAACGTCGGCTATGCTGCGGGAAGCACCGCGACCGGTCGCGAAACCCAAGGCGCAATTGCGCCGCTACGAAGTCAGCAGCCTGCTGCCAAACGGCGACGTGGCTCAGACCCGTCACATCGCGCCCGCTCTGCCGATGTTCGAAGACGCCTTTTGCGCTTTTTCGCGTGGGTCGTTGGTTGAAACGGAACATGGGCCAATGGCGATCGAGGACCTGATGCCAGGGGACACGGTTCTGACGCAAGATGGCAGCTCGCAAACGGTGCTATGGAAAGGGTCAGTCACTCTGATCCCTGGGCGCGAAGATTCTCGCGGTCGCACACGCCCGTTAACGCGGATCATGGCAGATACATTCGGAATGCAAAAACCGATGTCAGGTGTAATCGCCGGACCCGCAGCGCGAATCGTGGGCGCTCCGGCGCATTTGCGGCACCTGCACGGCGGGGAACCGATTCTCACGCCAGTTTCTGAATTTCAGGACGGGATGGGTGTAATTGAAACAATGCCTCCAACGCCTGTCGAACTGTTTCACATTTGCCTGAAACGGCATTCCGTTATTCGTGTAGATGGTTTACAGTTCGAAACATATCACCCAGGTGTGAACGCGGTTCGCATGATCAGCCATTCGTTGCGGTCGATTTATCTGAACCTGTTCGCTCACATCGAGTCGCTCAACGATTTCGGTCCGCTGCTGATGCCACGCGCCGGAGACGGAGAGATCGACGCGATGTCGGCCTGAGTGTGATAATGGGTACTGCATTATGGGGGGCATCATGCAGCTGGTATTAAGTTGGGTTCTATCCCTTGCGGTGGCTGCAATGCTGCCACCAATCACCGCACAGCCGAAACGTGTGGGCGTTACGCCATCCGGTTCATGCGTTCTTCCAGAACGTCGAACGGCACGCCTGGCTCGTCTTTTGCGCCGCGGATGACAAGCGAAGTCTTGACGCTGGCCACGTTGGGCGTGGTCAGCAGTTCACCGGTCAAGAATTGCTGAAAACTGCTGAGATCGGGTGCCACGCATTTCAGGATGAAGTCGACCTCGCCATTCAGCATGTGGCATTCCCGGACCAGCGGCCATTCGCGGCAGCGTTCTTCGAACGCGCGCAGCTCGGCTTCAGCCTGGCTGTCCAGACCGACCATGGCAAAGACTTGCACCTCAAAGCCCAACTCGCGTGAATTGACGTCGGCGTGATACCCGGTGATATAGCCGGATTCCTCAAGTGTGCGCACCCGACGCAGACACGGCGGCGCCGAAATGCCGACCCGTTTCGCCAGTTCAACGTTAGTCATGCGACCGTCTGCCTGCAATTCCGCCAGAATCTTGCGATCAATGTCATCCAGCCGAGTCGTGACCATAGAATGCTCCTGGTTTTTCGGTTCTTATATCAGCCCCCTAAGCGCGCGCAATAATGTTTCGCACATGCGCAATTTTCTTTGTTTTCTAATCACTCAATTGCTCAATGTGCAGCGTAGGGGATCACAATCAGGATGGGGGTTTAAGCCGGGTCAGTCGATCGCTATATCGGGGCGACGGGCTAAACGCCCAATTCAGGCAATTCGAGCGGGGACAGCATGGCCGACACACGACACACTAAGGTTCTGATCATCGGGTCAGGACCTGCAGGATACACCGCAGGGGTTTACGCCAGCCGCGCCATGCTAGAACCCATTCTAGTTCAGGGGATCGAACCTGGCGGTCAGCTGACTACAACGACCGAGGTCGAGAACTGGCCCGGCGACACCGAGGTTCAGGGCCCGGACCTGATGGTGCGCATGCAGGACCATGCCAAGGCAATGGGCTGTGAGGTGATCGGCGACATCATCAGCGATCTGGATGTCAGCCAGCGCCCGTTTACCGCCAAGGGCGACAGCGGCACGACTTACACCGCAGACGCGGTTATTCTGGCCACTGGTGCGCGTGCGAAATGGCTTGGCCTACCGTCCGAAGAGAAATTCAAAGGCTTTGGCGTCTCGGCCTGTGCCACCTGCGACGGGTTCTTCTATCGGGGACAGGAAATCGTGGTCATCGGTGGCGGCAACACAGCTGTGGAAGAAGCTATGTTCCTGACCAACTTCGCCAGCAAGGTGACCTTGATCCACCGCCGGGATGAATTGCGGGCCGAAAAGATCCTGCAAGACCGGCTGATGAAAAATGAAAAGATCGAACCGTTGTGGTTCCACGAATTGGACGAAGTGATCGGAACGGACGCGCCTTTGGGTGTGGAAGGCGTTCGCGTCAAGCACGTCAAAACCGGCGAGATCACGGAAATCCCTTGCAAGGGTGTTTTTGTCGCCATAGGCCACGCCCCTGCGAACGAGCTGGTCAAGGAGACGCTGGAAACCCATATGGGCGGCTATGTCGTCACCAAGCCGGGCACAACTGAAACGTCGGTTCCCGGCGTGTTTGCCGCAGGTGATCTGACAGACCATGTTTACCGTCAGGCCGTCACAAGCGCTGGCATGGGCTGTATGGCCGCACTGGATGCCGAACGTTTTCTGGCAGAAAACGAATAGTAACGATTTTTGGTCCCCGGCACGGGTCGGGGACTACGCCCCTCCGCCTTGACCCTTTCACAGTGCCGTATCAGGATTGCTGCAGAACGGGCGAAACACGGGTGAGCTTTTGAACAACGCTCTTTGGCGCGGCGGGTGGGCAACCCGACTTCGGATCGGCAGCGGCCTGATCCTGTTTGTTTTCGCGTTTTTTCACTTCATCAACATTGGCCTTGGCCTGTTTCACACCGATTATCTGCACGGAATGCAAGACGGTCGGAAAGAGGTGACGCGCCACGACGCCATGAGCGTGCTTCTCTACGCGGCGCTGTTCGTTCATGCCGGTCTTGCCCTGGTATCTATCGCGCAGCGCAGGACATTGCGCATGCCATTCAGCACAGCACTTCAGGTGGTGTTGGGCCTGCTGATCCCTTTGCAGCTGATCTCGCACATCATTCACACCCGGGTCGCGCATGAGGTTTATGACGTCAATGACGAGATGGGATACATCATCATCCTGATGTGGCCCAGCATTGCGGTCTGGATGCAAAGCGCGCTACTGCTGGTTGTCTGGGTGCATGGCTGCATCGGCCTGCACATGTGGCTGCGGTTGACAAAATGGTGGTCGCGTACTGCACCTTACCTGATCGGCGTTGCCGTCTTTGTGCCTCTGTTCGCGCTGGCTGGCCTTCTGACCGAAGGCCGTCGCATCTGGGCCGACTTCGCCGACGAGTTTCTGCGCGAGCAGTATATCGAGCACTACAACTGGCCGTCTCCCGAAGCTTTTCAAACCCTGTTCAGCGTCAAGGACAATGCCCTGATGGCCTTTTGGCTGGCACTTGGCGCAACAGGTCTGATTTTCATCGGACGCAAACTCTGGCGACGCAGGCATTCGGTGCGCGTTTCCTATGCCCTAGGTCCGGATGTAGTCGCGGAAAAGGGAATGACGCTGCTTGAGATTTCCCAAGCCAACGGCGTGCCCCATGCGGCCCTATGCGGCGGTAAAGGACGCTGCACCACATGCCGCGTCATTGTCGAGGATGGCGGTAACGCGCTGCCGCCACCCAGCGACGTCGAGGCGCGCAGTCTGGCCGCTGTCGGCGCGTCTCCCCAGACGCGGCTGGCCTGTCAGATCCGCCCAACCGAGCCGACCACCGTCTTTCGTGTTTTCCGGCCGGATGGCGGCCGCATCCGTGGACACGCCAGCCAAGGAGAGGAACGCCAACTGGCGGTGTTGTTTCTGGATATGCGCGGCTTTACCGCCCGCACGACGGGGCAGTTGCCCTACGACATCGTGTTTCTGCTCAACCGATTCTTTGATGCGGTGGTGCCAGCCATTACAGACGAAGGCGGCATCGTGGACAAATATATGGGCGATGGTTTGTTGGCGGTTTTCGAGAAACGCGATTCTGCGGCCTCTGCTCGCGCTGGGTTAAGTGCGGCGATAGCGATCAGCCGGGCGCTGGATCTGTTCAACCAACAGCTTGAGGCTGAAGGAAGCCCCGGAATTCGCATCGGAATGGGCCTGCATCTTGGCGACCTGGTTCTTGGTGAAATCGGCGCACAAGGACATGCCGCAAAAACAATCATCGGCGATGCGGTCAATGTAGCCAGCCGCCTTGAGAGCGAAACCAAAGCTCTAGGAGTTGAACTGATGGTTTCTAACGAATTACTGCGCGCCGCAGATGTAGATGTGGCGCAAGCAGATATCCGAGCTCTCGAGCTGCGTGGCGTCTCAGCGCCGATTCCTGCTCTGCCAGTGATGCGCGCCTCGCAACTAGAGCCAAACGTACAAAAACAGGAACAGTCATACTCTGCGTGAGGGAATTAATTCCATTCCATAGAACCATGTTACACGGCGTGCTTCCATGTCAGAAATCTCTTCCAATTCGGAAAAAATCAGCGCATATCCTCCTTTGTTTCATTGACGCCGGTGGACTTTGCCTAACAGTCGGTGCAAATGCACCGAAAATGCCACTACCCACTGGCTAACCAACACTGCGATAAGAGTATTCCAATGACGATGTTAAGTAATCTGGCCCCAATCCCGGAACTTTATGTGTCCTATGAGTCTGCTCAGAAACTTAAGTTCGAAGCTTCTGATCTGACCAGCCATGACCTGAGCCCGCGTC
>NZ_WQGF01000008.1:0-254559 GCF_013034545.1 Ruegeria sp. HKCCA5763 | reverse complement strand
GCTCGTCAGGCTCATAACCTGAAGGTCAGAGGTTCAAATCCTCTCCCCGCAACCAAAATCCAAACAGCCCGGTCGATCTACAAAAAATCCACCGGATCAATTGCTTAACGATCAAACACCGTCAGCCTCGTAACCCGAAGCTCAGAGGTGCAAACCCTAATCACGTAAACAAATCTAGCGAATTGTCGTCGTTAAGAATGCCCGTCTCATCGACGGGCTTTGCTTTTTTTAACCATGGCGATCAAATTGCCCCGTATTTCCGGGACATAAACGCAGATAACTTCTCTGCAACAGAAGAAATGTAACGTTCAGCAGCAATCTGGGGTTCCTGCCAAATCGCTGACTTGATCGATCTGTGAGTGACTACCCGAGCCAACACTGGTCCTTTTGACCTATTGGACAGCGTGGGTCGAAGACGGGGTGTTTCATTTCCGTGAGGACCCAAACGAACGGGATGCTCGAATCCTTACAGCTTTGGATCTCTGGGCATGAAATGCCTAGAGCGTTACCTTCATATTTGTGAACCAACCTGCCAGCAGGCTTGGCGATCTCAAAATTGCAGATAGACTGAACAATGTAACGACGACAGGGAAGCGAATGAGGACCTGGTTATTTAGAATAATAGGCACAGTCGCATTTCTGGCATTCGCAGCAGTCGCTTTTGTTTGGCTGTTGCTTGCGGCTCCAATGTTCTCGGATATGCGGCGTGAACTTGTAGAACAGGTTCTTTCGGAACAAATCAACCGACCACTATTGGTCAACGACGATGTGCGCATCGCGGCGGGCCGCATTACCCACATTTATGTCGGCGGCGTGGTGATCCCAAGCCTTTCAATGGAAGATACCTCACTTGCAGAGTTAAATCGGCTGGAATTGGAGTTGGATATTGCCGCTTTGGCCAATGGGCGCCTTCACTTTGACAATCTGGTTGTAGATGGCCTGCAAGCAAATTTTCTAACTGCGGCTGATGGCACGACAAGCTGGCTCAAGGGCCATTCAGCACCAAATTCTGAACCCGAAAGCATCGCGGCAGAAGAAACTCTGGAAACGTCGATAGAGGTTCGCGAGTCCGATGACGAAGGCGCGGAAAACAAAGGCATCCTTACGTTTTTGAGCGACAAGAACGTGAGCTTTACGTCCATCGGATTGAACATAGATGACCAGGCTTCGGGGTTTGCCTTTGTTTTCGACCTCCAATCTCTTGCCCTGGAACAATTGTATGGCGGGCAGAACACAAGGGTTTCGGGGACGGGCTCTGTCAACGGTCAGGGTTTCGAAATCGAAGGCGACTACCCTCGCGGCGCGCCGTTTACGACGCACGCCAGTTTTGGGGAAATGACGGTAAGCTACGATGGTCAGCCATTGGCGGAAGACGAAGGTGGCGGTTATCGCGCGGTCTTGGAGATGGACACCGGTGAATTTGGCGATTTTCTCGAAGTCGTTGGGTTAGATCGTGTTCTGGAAGGCAACGGCCAGTTTCAGGCAGAGCTTGTGTCCCAGGATGCGCTCAAGATCGAAAGCTTTGTGACCACCATAAATCTTGAGGATGGACAGAAACTCGAAGCTGAGGGTTCGATAGATGACCTTTACACCGCTCAGGGCGTCGATCTGATCTTTGATGCCCGCCTTCACCCTGAGGGACAGCCGCCGAGCGCGGCAAAGAGCTTCCAGGACCTGAAGTTCTCGGGGTTTGAGATGCACGTGGTGGGATCTCTGGCGTCTTTCGAGTTCGAGAAACTACTGTTTAAAACCAACGCATTCGACCAGGGGCTGGACGTGATTGGGCCAGCATCCATCGAAAGCATACGTCGCATGCCCGACGGTCGCCTGGCCATGCTGGGCATTGCGCTACAAGCCGGACCGATCGAGGAGCCGGTCCTGAAAGCCGAAGGTGAAATCCTCGATCTGCTCCAACTTCAGGACGTAACTTTTGATGGTATGCTCGACGGGCCCGCTAAACTGATATTACCGAACCTAGATGAAGGCTTTGTCGACCAGTTCGGCGGCATCAAGGCCGATTTCAACATATCCAATGCGGGCGGGCCGGTTTCACTCAATAGGTTTAATGCTACCAACTATGGCACCGATCTCTGGGCGCTTGATCTCGCACTATCTGTCAACGAGCTAAAAGGGCTGGCCGGTCTCGATTTCGACGTGAAACTGGACGTCAACGACAGCGCCCAGTTTCTCACCGCACTCAACCTGCAACCCATCGAGATTGGCGCAATGGCTATCGATGCTGAAACCTCCAGGCAGGGTGAGGACTTTGATGCCGCAATCAAGTTCGAAGCCGGGTCTTCCGATCTTCTTGCGGCTTTGGATGCGCGGTTTCCCGAAGGTGCATCCGTCGTCCGTGGCAACATTACGAGCGAGAGGCTCGATCTCAACGACCTGAAGAACCTGACCGCCGTGCTGGACCAACTGAAAGGCCTGGTAGGCGAGGCCTCACAAGAACCTGAACCCGAAGTTCAGCCTCTGGTTTTGCCCAAGGAGACAGACGTTCAGCCCTTGGTGTTGCCAAAGGAGAAAGGGAAACCTGCCGATCTTTTGGATGTACAACGTGTACTGAAAGAGGCTGATGTTGAGGTGCAGATCGATTTCAAAGAGATTGTAGGCCAGCAAGGCGTAACATCTGTTTCAAGCCAATTGTCTGCCAAAGACGGAACCGTGGATTTCGGACCTCTTCAGATGGCTTATGGTGGCGGAAACTTCAGCCTGCGTGCGGTGATGGATCTGATTGACTCACCTGATTGGCTTTCGTTGTCAGGATCAACCTCGGGATGGGAATTCGGTGAAATCCTTGATGAACTGGGGATTGGTATTGATGCCTACGGGCGTTTGAGTGGTGAGTTCAACGTTTCTGGCAGCCCCGCCTCGGGCAAGGCCTTCGTCAACTCGATGCGCGGCAATGCGTCTTTGTCGATGTCGCAAGGTTACATTAGTACCAGTCTACTGGAGTTAGCCGGGCTGGGCATATTCCCGTGGCTGTTTTCAGAGGAGTTCAGACAAGGCTACACCGACATCACTTGTGTGGTAGCCCCGGTTGATATTCAGGCCGGGCGGGTCAGTTCAAACTCCATCGTCATTGAAACGGGATCGGTTCAATTGGTGGCCAGGGGACAAGTGGACTGGCTGAACGATAGCATAGCGATCAGAGCAGAGCCCCGTCGCGTTGGCAAACCGCTATCCCGAAGCGCGTGGCCCTTTGATGTGACTGGCCAGCTTTCGTCGCCAAAGTTCAAACTGGACGTGGGTGGGTCAAGGAACAAGGCCCCGGAAGGCGCTGATGCTATGCCTGTCGACAGGCAACCCTGTGTGCCGGACATCAATCAATTGCAATAGCAGGACGCGACCTAGTTCTTTAATGGTTCAGGCTGCTCGGCCTGACATGTCAGAACCGCCTCGATGGCTTTTGCAGACCCGCTGAGATCAAGCTCTATCTCGGTCCCGCTTTCGCCAATAATCGTGACGCTTTGACGCTTTCCGAATTCAGTTACAAACGCCGGGTTGTCGAAAAAGGCGTAGCCACCGGGCACACCATTCTTGAAGACACCCACCGCTTCGCCTTCGAATCTCGCATCACCAAAATCGAACTGTACGATCCCGGTCGCCCCGTCCTCGATTTGAACCCAGGCGGGATTGTAGGCCGCAAAGAACCCGCCAGCCTGATTGGGCGCTGCGCCAATTTCAACGGTCATGTCACCTTCAAACGGTTTCCACGCAAGGCAGCCGTTGCCCTTTTCGGGATCAATCAGGATTGTCCAATCGCCGGATTCACCCCACCGTTCCATACCAGCTGCTTGAATTAAGCTTGCATAACACAAAGCCAATGTTGTCAGCACATACCTGTACATTCTGAACCCCAAACAGTTTTGAAGGTTAATCCATCCTACCGATACGGGAAGATCAATCAAACGATATGGAAGAGTCTTCAGGAGACAAGCCAACGAACCGAAACCGTTGTGTTGTAAACACGCTCGTCCCCAATTGCCACGATGACATTCAATTTTGGCTCCGTGAACGTACAAGGTCAGGAGATGTTGGCCGACCACTATAGCGTCGCCATGCGGCTAGAACAGGACAGCGAAGCCAAGGTCACAGTCTTTCAATGCGCCAATCCGGAACCTTTCGTCTGCACCTACGACACCGAGCTTCTCAAAGACATATCGACCGAGGCGGTATCACGCGAAGACGCTCAGCTATTGGACCTTAAATTGGTTTGCGAGCGGATCAACAATGTGCCGATGGCCGCCATCGCAAAACCGGAAGAGTTCTTGATTAGCGCAGCGTATCTCAGCATGATCCTAAGATGTCGGCTGAAATAGACCAGTGGTTAAATGATCTCGACCTGAGTCAGTACGCAGATGTTTTTGCGGAAAACGATATTGATGCGCGTGTTTTACCACTACTGTCTGGCGACGATTTAAAAGAGCTCGGGGTGAGCCTTGGTCATCGCAAGATCATCCTCGCTGCAATCCACGAACGCGCCGATCAACAGCACGTAACCTCGTCATCACAAGCAGCTCGTGAACAAGCGCCAACCTCAGATAATGCGCAAAGTGATGATCTGCTTAAACGGAAGCATAGTGAACCGGTCACTGCAGAGAGGCGTCACGTAACGGTTTTGTTTGCCGATCTAGTCGGTTCGACGGAACTCACCAATCGGCTTGATCCCGAAGACATGCGGGGCTTGCTGCAGAACTACCAAGACGCCGTTGCCGGAGCCGTCAGTCGGTATGGCGGCTACGTTGCAAAATATCTGGGAGACGGTCTTCTTGTGTTTTTTGGCTGGCCGAGGGCTTACGAAGATCACGCAATTCGGGCGATAAAAGCCGGTCTGGAATCTGTTCGGCGCGTCGGGGAACTCAATACACCGGACGGAGAGCGCTTGTCGGTGAGGTTGGGTGTTGCAAGCGGCGATGTAGTGGTCGGCGACACCATCGGCGAAAATACATATGAAGAAGGGGCTATGACTGGCCCGGTCGTCAATCTTGCGGCGCGGATTCAGGAACATGCAGAGCCAAACTCGGTCGTATTGTCCGTGGAGGAAACCGAGACAGCCTTGCATCGGATATTTGAATTTCAACCCCTTGGGAAGACAGAGCTAAAAGGTTTTGCTGAACCACGTACTCTGTTGAAAGTGGTGTCTGAGCGCAGTGCGGAAAGCCGGTTTCGAGCTTCACATCGCGATGATGCCGCCAGCGCGATGATTGGCCGCGACTACGAAAAAGGGATACTACTGCAATCATGGCAACGTGCTCAGAATGGTCACGGAGAGGTTGTTCTGCTGTCTGGTGAACCCGGGATTGGAAAATCGCGACTTACAGAAGAATTTCTTGCTGACATCGCCGCAAGCGACCAAGCCGATGTCATAAGACTGAACTGTTCCCCTTATCTCAGCAGTAGCCCCTTTCATCCGGTTGCCCAACGAATTTCCCAGGACGCTGGGGTCGAACCGGGGTTCGACGACAATCTGATCCTTGAACATGTTCGGAATATGCTTGAAGGGCGGCGCGGGCTGGACTGGGAACAAGTTCTGCCTGTCTTTGCAGCGTTGGTCGCGCCTCGTAGTGCGCTCGCCCAAAAGGTGCTCGAGATGTCACCGCAGGAGCAGCGCGACATAACAATCCAAACTTTGATCCACACCGTGCAAGTGCGATCAAGCGTGCGCCCGGTTATTCTGTGCGTCGAAGATGCTCATTGGATCGATCCTTCCACCCAAGCCTTGTTGGAGCGGTTTAAATCGATCTGCACCGATCTTCCTCTGATGATCCTGATAACCCACAGGCCCGGGTGGGAACTGGCTCGAGACGACGGGGACACGCACGTTCAGTCCCTGGTATTGCGCCGGTTCGATTCTGCGCATGTCTCAAACCTTGTCGAAAACATTACTGGCAAGAAGCCGGACGATGCCCTGATTGCCACAATCATTGAAAAGACCGACGGTGTACCTTTGTTCGTGGAAGAGCTGACCCGAGCGATTGTCGAGGCGGGAGAGCACGGGCAAATCCACATACCGTCGTCTTTGAAAGGCGCGTTGATGGCGCGTCTCGACGCGGTTTCACCTGAGGCAAAACAAGTCGCACTTACAGGTTCTGTAATTGGCCGAGAATTTGAGCCGAGCATATTGAATGCGGCGATGCGCATTGCGGATTCTGATATCAACAAATGCCTCGAAGAGCTTTCTCGAACCGGCATAATCTTCGAAAGCGGTCACAATCGTGGGCATTTTGTATTCCGTCATGCCCTTATTCGCGATACCGCCTATCAGTCCATGCTGAGCTCGACCCGAAAACAGCAACATGCAGACGTGGCGCGTGCGTTGATACGAACACGGTCCGCTGAGATCGAGCGACGCCCCGAACTGGTCGCCCGCCACCTTTCAGAAGCTGAGGATTGGGGGGCTGCGTTCGAAAAATGGCAGATTGCGACAGAAATGGCATTGGCGCGATCTGCCAGCCAGGAAGCGATGACCAACGCTAAGGAAACTCTACGAGCTGCTGAAAATCTAGGCTCAGACTCTGATTCAGAATTGATCAAAAGCAAGATTCTGGTTGGTCGCAGCCATGACAGCCTGGGCCAATTGCCCGAAGGTATAGCGGTTCTGAAGGACGCTTCCAGCGCAGCCCGTGCCTTGCATAACGTAGAGCTGGCCGCTGACGCGGCCAACCACTTCGCTGACTCATGTATGATGTCCAGCGAAAGGCACGGTGAGGCAATTGATCTCTGCGATAGTGCACTGAGTGACTTGCCCGATGATGATGAAGTCCGCCGGTGTAGATTGATGAGCCAACTTGCGCGCGCCCACATGTTCGTCGGTCAGTTCTCCGAAGGTGCGCGTTTCGGCCAGCAGTCGATGGAACTGGCCGCAAAACTGGGTGATTATAAATCCCAGTTCTCGGTAATGATGATGCATTTCGGGGCCCCATTCGTTGCGCGGAAGGGAAGAGAAGCCCACCATTGGCGCGAAAATCTGGAGGCTATGCACGGTGTGGCCGAGCATCTTGGTAGCATCGATCAAGGGCGGGATCGCACTCTGAGCTTGTTTGTAGGCGCCGAGATGGCCGACCGAGAGTTGATGGACCATTCTTTGGGTTTGCTTACAGAGATTTCGGAAAAGGACAATCATCTGCAGCTCTATTGGGTTCAGAAACACGCACGCGCGATGGTTGCAATTATGGACGGCGATTTTGAGCAAGCTGAAAAACACGCCACCGAAGCGGTAAAAATTGGCCGAAAGACCCATGGGGAACATGTTGAGGGCGTCTTTGGAGTTCAGATGTTCACCATTCGCCGCGAGCAAAACCGACTGCACGAGGTTGCGCCTGTGATTAAGCAACTGATGACAGACAGCCCCGAAGACATTTCATGGAAGCCCGGTTTTGGTCTTATCGCTGCCGAGCTTGGATACAAGGAACCGGCCGAACGAATACTGAATGAAATGGCTGCCAATGGCTTCGATCTTCCACCAGACGCCATGTATTCAACGACTTTGTCCTATCTGGCCGACATATGTGTCGCCATTCAGCATCAAGAACACGCCAAGACGCTCTATAAAATGCTTGCTCCTTACGAAGAACTGACGATCACCGCTGGGGCCACGACAGTATGCACTGGCGCAGCTGCGCGACGCCTCGGAAGTCTGGGTACGGTTCTGAAGGACTGGGATGTGGCTGAGACGATGTTCCAGAAGGCAATAGAAATTGACACGCGCATGAAATGCCCTCCTTGGGTCGCGCACAGCAAGACGGCATATGCTACTGCACTAAGACAACGCGGCCGCCCGGCTGATGTGGAACAGGCGTTTCAACTGGAAGGGGAAGCGTTGGCAATTTCACAGAAATTGAGTATGGTTTCCCTAAGGTCAAAGCTCGAAGGAGTAGCGAGTTAAGGTAAAAAATCTGGTCTGGGGGACTTCATGCCAAGGTACATAATTGAAAGAAATTTTGCCGAGCAACTAAACGTTACAGACGATGACAAAATTCACATCAAAGAGATCAATGACGAAGTCGGCGTCGAGTGGATTTTTTCGTTTCTCAGTGCAGATAAGCGCAAAACCTACTGCTTGTATGAAGCCCCGGATGAGGAAAGCCTGAGAAAGGCGGCCGAACGCCTGAACATTCCCGCCGACGTGATAACACCTGTGGATCGCATCGACCCGGGAATTTTTGCCTGACCTGCAACATTATTTTCCCAATTCAGTGAAACGCCTTCGCGGGACCACGCGACGGAAAAAAATCGACTGAGGCAGCGCTGCAAGAAGCCCGACCTGACAATAGGGAGGCTTACGCATGTTTGATCTGAAAACACTCGACGGTGGTACGGCAACAGTGGAGCAAGACGCGTTGGGCGCTCTTGATGCAGCGCTTCGTGGCGGGGTTTATCAGAAGGGCTCCCCTGAATATGAGGATGCAAGAACAACGTGGAACAGCATGTTCGAACGTTACCCAGGCTTCGTAATCCGCGCGCTGGGGGCCAGTGACGTGCAGAAGGCCGTGAACTTTGTTCGGGACGCCGGCCTCGTTATGTCTGTTCGCTCTGGTGGACATCAGATTGCTGGTCACGCTGTTGCAGATGAAACTGTAATGCTCGATCTGTCCCAGATGCGGTCCGTGCACGTCGACCCCGTCACCAAGACTGCTCGGGTTGCGCCTGGAGCGCTGCTAGGAGACGTAGATCGCGAAACTCAGGCACATGCACTTGCCGTTCCCGTTGGCATCAATTCGACTACGGGTATCGCAGGCCTCACGCTTGGCGGCGGCTTTGGATGGACCACTCGGAAATTTGGCATGACGATCGATAACCTGCTCTCAGCGGAGGTCGTGACTGCGGACGGTGCCATTGTAACCGCCTCGCCCGCAAGCCACCCTGAACTTTTCTGGGCCATCCGCGGCGGGGGTGGGAACTTCGGTGTTGTGACCTCATTCGAGTTCCAGCTGCATGAACTCGGACCCGATGTTTTGTCTGGCCTCATTGTTCATCCGATAGAAAATGCGTCAGAGCTCCTCGCAGAATTTGCTAAGATTGCTGACACTTCCCCGGATGAGCTGACCGTCTGGAGCGTGATGCGAAAAGCGCCCCCTCTACCGTTCTTGCCAGCTGAGTGGCATGGGCGAGAGGTGCTGATCTTTGCAGCCTGCTACAGCGGACCGATGGACGAAGGTGAAAAAGCCATGACGGCATTGCGCGCGCTTGGTGAACCTATTGTCGATGTGATCTCGCCCCATAAGTTCGTAGATTGGCAGGCCGCCTTCGACCCGTTGTTGACACCAGGTGCCAGGAATTACTGGAAAA
Organism: Ruegeria sp. HKCCA5763; assembly: GCF_013034545.1. Classification (NCBI taxonomy): domain Bacteria; kingdom Pseudomonadati; phylum Pseudomonadota; class Alphaproteobacteria; order Rhodobacterales; family Roseobacteraceae; genus Ruegeria; species Ruegeria sp. HKCCA5763. The sequence goes on along the minus strand of NZ_WQGF01000008.1, from coordinate 245,265 downwards.
GCCACGATTTCGATGCACTTTCTTCGGACGCAATCTCAGGACTTCTGAAAGCGATTTCCAGTCTTCCAGACCCGGCGTGTGAAGTCTTTATTGCCCATGTGGGTGGCGCAATGGCACGTGTTCAGGCCGGTTCGACCGCCTATCCCCAAAGATCCGCCCATTTCATCATGAATGTTCACACGCGTTGGGAAGACCCCGGCAAGGATGCCGAATGTATTGATTGGGCGCGAGAGCTTTACGACCAGATGCAACCGCACGCGAGCGGAAGTGCATATGTCAACTTCATGCCCGAAGACGAAGCGGACCACATGGCCGGAGCATATGGTGAAAACGGTGAGAAGCTTTCCAAGATCAAGGGTAACTATGACCCCGACAACTTGTTCAGGGTCAACCACAATATCTTGCCTACGTGATGGAATTCAGAACTACTTAAACTGATCCAGATTGATGTTGGGCATCTTGCCTTACTGCCTGCGGCTTTTCTTGTTGCTTAATTGTCAATCCAAGTGGGTTCTCCAGCCGGTGATCGCACCGGTGGTGATGCACATGCATCGTCGCAGTTTCAGTAAGCAAAGCTAAGAAACTCAACATGTGGATGTGTCAGACTTGGTACGGAGCGGTCGGTCAGTCCGATTTGTGTGAACGACTACTGTGGGGCAAGAATGTCGACACATTGGGTCAAGGTGTTGAACAGCCGGGAGCATCGCAAATCTGGCGATGGCTGCTATCGGGAGCAGAACCAAATTTGGTCAGCTTCATCGCCGCAAGGCCGTTGCGAGCCCACAAGGGGCGCCAGTCTTGACCCTTGGTCCATTTTTTCGCCAATGTCGACGAAGTTGTATTTTTGGGGGAGCTTCTGCATGACTCTGTTTTATCCAATAATCCTGCTGTTGCTGTCTTTTCTGGTCGGCACTACCGCCTCAGCTCAGGACAAGCCGAATATCGTTTTCATATTTCTTGATAACTTCGGTTGGGGTGAACCGGGATTTAACGGTGGCGGCATAATCCGTGGAACGGCCACTCCTGAAATGGACGCGCTGGCCGCTGAGGGATTGAGGCTTACAAACTTCAATGTTGAAAGTCAGTGCACTCCCTCTCGCGCAGCAACCATGACGGGGCGCTATGGCATCAGAAGCGGTAACCATACAGTCCCTCTGGGCGGCGGTGTCTACGGTCTGACTCAATGAGAGATCACTATGGCCGAGATGCTCAAGGACGCAGGACATAACACGGCCATGTATGGAAAATGGCACCTCGGCTGGACTGAAGGGCGCTATCCCACGAACCAGGGTTTCGATGTGTTTTACGGTGTTGAGACTACTGATGTAACCGTTTGGCGCTCGCTCCCGGGCTTTGCCGACGCAAACATGTAAGAACCTGTTGTCATGCAGGGTGTTGCGGGCAAACCTGCGACTGTGGCGCGGGACTACGACCTGGACTATCGCGGCGAGATAGACGGTGACCTGACAAAGAAGGCTATCCGTTTCATCGAAGACAAGAGCAAGGAAGAGGCGCCGTTTTTCGTTTATCTTGCCTACACTCAAACACACTATCCAAATATCGTGTCCAAAGAGTTTGACGGAGCCACTGGGAAAGGCGTTTGGGCGGACATATTGCGGCAGACAGACACCTACATCGGTCGGATAGTCGATGCGCTTGAAAGTGCGGGCATTTCGGACAACACGGTGGTGATCTTTACTGCTGACAACGGCCCTGAAGCTCTGCCGGTTGGAAACGCCAACGTGTCACCGGTCCCGGCGGTGCATGGTACGGCCGGGCCATGGCGGGGCACTCTCTTCACCAGCCTTGAAGGCAGCATGCGCGTGCCATTCGCGATTAAGTGGCCGGGAAAGATTCCCGCAGGTTCAGAAAGCAACGATATCGTCCACTCGATGGACCTCTACCCAACACTTGCAGCGTTTGCAGGTGGCAAGGTGCCTGAAGACAGAGCCTTTGATGGCATCGATCAATCCGGGTTCTTTCTGGGTGCCCAGCTTTGCTCGGTGGGCTCAATGGATCCACGCAACACCTCAACTTGTGACCAAGAATGGAGTGTTTGGAAGGGTTTTAGCACTCGCAGTGCTCGTCGTTTACAGGCTATGAGTCCCGAACCTAAATCAGACCACCAATAGCCCCAAAATAACATGGCGACGGACACTAACTGCACTGATTGCCAGACTTGAAATTGGCCAGTATTTCGCCGTTCTGGAAATTTTGATCGTCTATTTCCCGATCAGGATAGCGTGTTCCCGTTCTATTACCTCTTCCCAATTGCCTTGTTCTTTCAGGCCAGTCGAAGAGTCACCCATTAGTGATGTAACCATAAGCCGTCCGCGTGATTTCGCGTCTTCAACTGAAAACCCGGCTTGTTCAAACATCCATGCGGCGAATCGGAAGCGTTTGCCGATGGTTCTTTGATACGTTGCTTTCACTTTTTGATCAGTGTTCGCCCAGACTGAAACGGCGTGATCAGGCACGGCTGCATTTTCTTCAATGACCTTCTTCATGAGTAGGAGAATGCGGTCTTCAGGTGAGCCTTCAAACGCTTTTGCTTTTTCGATCACATTGTCCGTCAACTCTTGCTCCCAATATCTGAGCACTTCGTCCAGAAGCTCCCGGACATTTTTGAAATGCCAGTAGAAGCTGCCGCTGGTCAGGTTAAGTCGCTTTGCCATAGGCACGATCTTTATGGCGGAGACTCCGCCCTCGTTGAGCAACTTGTATGCCAGCAAAATCCAATCTTCTTTGGTTGCAGCGTTTCTAGGTGACGCTCGGGTAACAGTTTCGGACATTCAGATTTTAGCATTCTTTGTTTGACATAGAGCAGTCTATGGGAGTACCGTAGATAAGTCTATGGTGAACCAGGAGTTCACGACATCGTGTTCTCCGAAGCGCCTAGCAAAGTAGGGGGGATCAATGAATAGCATCACAAAATCCGCAACCTATACGTTTCTCGCGTTAAGTCTCATTTTGGCTGGCTCCGCTTTGGCGCAAAACGCATTGCCGACCGGTCGAAGCGCCTCTGAAATCGAAAACGGTGTCTATCCCGCATCGTACTTCCCAAACACCGAAGTCCTTGCTGAGGATGAGATGCGTATCACGGCATTGGGGACCGGGATGCCAAACCAAACCAAGGCGGCCGTTTCGATTTCGTTTTATGTCGAACTTGGGAACGGCGAAGTTTTTCTGTTTGATGTTGGAACTGGTGCCACCGGAAACTTATTCTCGCTGCGACCGGATTTTGCCAAGATCGATAAGGTTTTCTTCAGCCATTTGCATGTCGACCATGTTGGAGACTTCATGGGTTTGCATGTTGGGGGGTGGCTGTCGGGAAGATACACTCCGCTCCGCATCTTCGGCCCGTCCGGATCAGAAGATGAACTGGGCACCAAAGCCTATGTTGAGGGCATGTCAAAAGCCTATGCTTGGGATCTGGCCACACGTACGGGAGCGCTGCCGGATGATGGCGCCAAGCTTGAAGTCACTGAATTCGATTACATGCAGGAAAACGAGATCGTTTATCAGGAGAACGACGTCACGATCCGTTCCTGGCCTGCGATCCACAGCTTAGATGGCTCGGTGAGTTATTCTTTGGAATGGAATGGACTGAAATACGTCTTCGGCGGAGATACTTACCCGAACAAATGGTATGTCGAATATGCCAAAGGAGCGGACATCGCTTCGCACGAGGCGTTTCTTCCACCTGATGCTTTGGCCCCGTATTTTGGCTGGGACATGAAACAGGCGACCTACGTCGCAACGCGCATTCATACCGAACCCGCGGCGTTTGGCAAAGTTATGTCCGCGGTCGAACCGCGCATGGCGCTGGGCTATCACTCTGTTCTTTCGCCCGAAAACTATCAGGCGATTCTGGAAGGCGTCCGTTCGACGTACGATGGACCACTCACGCTCGCACGGGATCTTCAGGTGATCAACGTGACCAAAGACCAGATCGTTGTTCGGGAAGCGAGTGTTGACGACTATGTGCTACCACCATCTGTGAGCGACGAGTACATCAATGCCCCGCGTTCAAAAGAAAAAGAACCGTCAGACAAAGTCAAAGCGGGCAAATGGGAGGGTTACACGCCACCGCCAATGCCGGATCAATAACAAGGTAGGCGATGCGGTCTTGCCCGGCTGTATGTGAAACTGGGAAATCTTATAAAGCCACGGGTTGCGCCGGGTTCAAGTTGCGCGGGTGCTATTGTCGCCAAGGCTTGTGAAACCAGCCCAGAGACTGCGGAGCCTATGTCAATTTTCAGTCATTGCGGTATGTCGTCGGTCCAAATCGGTTTGCTCGGAAGGGCACTAAGGTAGGATCGCGCGTAGAACTGTGGGCATTGTTGAATTTCGAGGATGAATAACATTCAAGTTTGGCGGTATCTGAATCGACAACTGCTGGTGCTCGGCTTTTTTGCCGCTAGCATGCAGACTGTTTTGGCAGACGTAGTTCTATTCAACGGGTCCGAGGTCGCACCCAACATCGCCATCTTTCATGTCGCAGAGGATGGCGTTTATTTGGATCTTGAAATCTACGTCGACGATGTCTCGCTTTTTGCAGGTTTGTTACCCCAGCGATGGGCGCCAGATCCTGGGGGAAATGGGCGTCGTCTGAAGCAAAGTTCTGAACACGATGAAAGCCTGGGTCTGTCAGTTATTATAGGTGATGGGCCGGCGCTTTCGCCTGAGATCAGAAAAGTGGAATACAGAAAGCGTATAGACCGTGCCTCGCCGCTTGCGGGTCAGCGTGATCCGTTCTCTGGCCAAATTGTTCCCAGTCCGCCAGCCGATCCACGCGTCTTGTTCGTCAACGTGTTCTACCCGTTTCTGTCCCCAAACCCCAAAACGCTGACTATTCTGCCACCGTCGCGGGAAGGTGAACCGCTTGCGACCATCGGTATGCAGGTCTTTGATCGGGACGTTCCGGTCACGGATTTCAAGTTCCTTTCAAAACCGGCAGAATTGAAAATTCACTGGGCTGATCCTTGGTATTCCCGGTTCTCCGCTAAAAACCTGAATCGAAAAAACCAGGATGGGACATCGACCTTTCTATATATTGAGCCGCGGGAAGTTCGGCATGAAACCCTGATCCGATTGCACGAATTGGCACCTTGGATTGATGAAACAGTCGGGGTGGGCGATAAGCTTTCGCCACAACACGGCGCAAAGATTACAAAAAGGGCCGCAAAACTTTTGTCGTCGCGTAATGCGGTGTCCATCGATGGAAAACCCGCTCAGCCGGCAATAGCAACGGCAGAGCTTTTGACGCTAACGTCAAAGGGTTTTCAGGTTGTCGAACCCGGAAAGGAAGTGTCCTCGAACAATGCATTTGTTGGAGCGATCCTATCTTTTCCTTTGGCGGACCTTCCTGAACACGTGACGGTCACATGGGACATGTTTGATGAAAAGATTTCCCGTGTTGCAACGATTTCCAACGACGTTGCCGGACCATTTTTCGGGGCGGTGACCCCTGTGGACCCGAAATTCCACTGGCAAAACCACCTACTGAAATATAAAAGAAAATCGGTCTCGCAAATACCCGTAGTACGGCCAGAAGAGTCAAGGCCCGGGCTAGCTTGGGCTACAGGGATCATTAGCGCCGTATCGCTGCTTTTGGTGCTGGCAGGCACAGGAAAAGTCCTAAAACGCGTCAGTCTTGCAGTCTTGATTTTCGCTGTCCCGGCAACCGTCTATTTCTCTGGATCTTTTACGGCATTGGCCTGGCGGAACGCGTCGCCTCCCGATCCGCAGACTGCGGCAGGCATTTTGCGTTCGATGATCGAGAATTTGAACACAGTGAATTTGGAAACGACGCCGACCGCGAGAAAGGCAGAACTGACGCCAATTGTAACTGCGGCGTCTTTGGACGACATCGCAGCAGAGATTGAACGGGGCCTCACGATCCGCACGCCGGGGGGCAGCCTCGCCGCAGCAACTGATATTGGCAGTCCAGAATTGGAGCGTCTCGATCCGATCTCTGAACCGGGCGGCTTTCAGACGTTGGTTAAATGGTCGGTGCAGGCAGAAGGGGGCCATTGGGGGCACGCCCACATACGTGCTGTAACGTTTCGGGCGCTGATCGAGATCGTGCCGGAAGCCGGTCAATGGAAACTGAATGGACTAACTGTAATCGAGGCTCGCGATCCAAATGCGTAAGTGTCTAAGACAAAAACACTGTGCTTTAGGCATCTTGGTTGTCACCTTGCTTTTGTCTCTGGCTCTATCTGCCTCGGCGCATTTTCTACTGAACCTCAACGTTCGAATTTCGCATATCGAGCATACCGAGGACGGCTTGCGAATCTACATGCGTACGCCCATGCCCTATTTGGTTGCGGATAAGCTTGGCAACACCGACGGCGATGCCCTGCCGGAAGCTGCACCATTTACGACAAATGCCATGCGTGATGGTCTATTGGTCCACTTTGTCGACTTGCAGGCTTTTATGAACGATCCCAAAGGATTGGGGCAATTGGCCGAGGACGGCTTGCATCTGTCGATCGATCATCAGCGTCTCAGGGGAATGGTTGAGGCAATTCGCTTGCATCGGGTAGGAAATGAGCCCGGATTTGCGACTTTGGACGAAGCTCAAAGAGCCGTTGAATTTGAAACAGACCTTGCGCCACCGCTCTACGTCGGTGACACGATTGTCGATCTTGTCCTGAACTACAAGAGTGACCGCCCAGTCCAATCATACAGCATTGCCAATGTGCTGGACCCCGGCCTGCCGGGTCAGGATCAAACGGCCAACCTCATTCTCGACTACGCATCTGAAACACCACAGATTTTCCGCTCTCGGGGCCTGATGATCGAGCCTTTGGAGATCAAGCAAGCAGGGTACGGAGGTTTTCTGAGTTTTGTCTGGGAAGGTATCCGTCATATCCTGGAAGGGTTGGATCATGTTCTGTTTGTTGTGTGTCTGGTCATCGGCGCTCAGACACTCAGAGCGTTATTGTTGCGCGCAACCGGATTTACTGTCGGGCATAGCATCACGTTGTCTCTTGGCTTTTTCGGGTTTGTACCATCAGGCGCGTGGTTTGTTCCCGCCGTCGAAACCGGAATCGCGATTTCAATCGTTATTGCGGCCGCCGCTGCGTTCATGAGCAACGCGAAGTCTGAGGCCAAAATGGTCCTGCTGACCTCGCTTATTGGTCTGTTGCACGGGCTGGGTTTCAGCTTTGTGCTGCACAAGATTTTGCAAGTTACATCACCAGACATCTGGCAGAGCCTGCTTGCTTTCAATCTTGGCGTTGAGATTGGCCAGGTCGCCATCATTCTAGCGTTATGGCCCGCGCTAGTAATTTGCCACCGCATGAATGCCAGTTTGTGGATGTCGACACGTGTGGGCTTGGCAGTGGGATGCGCAGCCATCGCCTGCTATTGGACCGTCCAGCGAATTGCCGAGGTATATTCTGCGATAACCTGAATTCTATGCGATGATCCGTGCAGTGCTGATTGGCTGACGCAAAAAAGCGAGCGTTTAGCTGCGCCCCTGCACAGACCGAAATGGCGGGATACATTTGTGGTGGATGGCGGAGACGAAGTCCGCCAACATCTTTTTCGTTCAGAATTTTATTTATAATTTACCTATACTTAAAGGAATATTGCAATGGGGCTTCACGAAATATGTGCAGCAAAATGTGCAGCAATTTGAATGGGCCTTCGTAGAAATCAAAGCGTCGAACTGAGAGACGCAAGCTCGAGACAATCAGTGCTCAAAGCGACGTGTAGTATGCCTTCAACGTCTTCGCGATAGATTGACGCCGCAGCTTCAAAAATTCCTGGTAGTCCGCAAATTCGCCCGTCAGAAGTCCAAGCGGAACTGCGTTCTCCGTGAAGTTCTCTTCAAGATCCGCGTAGACTACGATCCCTCCGTATTTTGCGGTTCCTGAACTGCATTGTTTCCGCAAATCTGAAACATACTCACTAGGAGGCGCATTTCCGATGGCAATGTTGATCTCTTGCTGTGTGTAGACCAAGTTGGCGACTTGATTGTATTGAGACTGCGTAAGGCCAAGCGTCTTTTTCAGGTGATCCTTGGGGAAGATGTGGTGAACATCGCCTCTGTGCTCCAACATACTCCGCACTGTGATTTCTTTTGACAGAAAGCCTCTAGCATTGGACTTCACCTGAGACGCAAGAAATGTCCTGAAAGCCGGATGTTTGCTATTTGACGTTGTAAGCGCTTGCACCAAACCAACTTCCCAAAAGGCATCCGAGAGCACCGCTTTCTCGATACTTTCGAGATATTCCCCCATTCCCATCTCAGAAATCTGTCGAATGTCCTGGTCAAAGCGGGTTTCCATCGATCCCGAATATCTGGCGGTCAAGAGTGAGAGCGCGAACCACTTCCTGACAAATCGTTCTATCAACTCGGAGGCGATGCCATCTTTCCGCAGGCGCAGGAAGAGAATGTAGGCAAAGTTCAATGGCGCCTGGTTGAAGCTGAACGCGACCACGCTTGGTGCAACCAAAAAGAACACTGGCAGCTCAAAGTGTCCGAAGCCGCCCGCGCCGACATTGTTGCAACCGCACTAAAAGGCATCTCTGTTCGGCCAAAGGAGGCTGCGTGAATTCAGACTGGTGATTGCCCAATCCACATTTGGGTGACCCACTGACTGGCCCAAACCGAGAGTTCAACGCACGGCTCAGGTCTTCGAGTTTTGTCTAATCAGCAAGCTCATAACCTTTTGATAATACCAAGACTTCAAAAATGGCGATGAACCCAAGTTCATCGTGCGCTCCCGCTGTGCCCAAGCATCGGCGGGAGCGAAGTTGTCCCTGATCGTTTCACGAAGCTTCGTCGAAATGCAGGTGCCACGGCAGATCACATTCCCTTGCTCACGAATGCAGATGCTCCCCAGCATCTAACACCACCCGAGGCAGACCACGTCGCGACACCATTGGTAATTCGGAAGCTCGCCAAGAACACCCGCAAGAAGCGATGAAGATAACACAACCACCAAAGGTAAGGCCTTCGGCAGATTAGATAATTTTCGTGCTTCTTTTTTGCTTCATGAGAGAGGCTTGCAACAAAGATACGCAAGCGCACATTCGAAAAGACTTGTCATTTCGGAGCGCCATGCATACTTCAATCTCCCCAAGGGAGAAAATCGTGCCTTCAAACAACTCGAAATCCAAGCGCACTCTGCCGCTACCTGAGAAACGCATACACGCCTGAACTTATCGCGTGTTCGCAGCCGTTCGGCTGCGATGTTTCCAGATTTCGAGTATTGAAAGGGCATCTCCATGCAGCCCCAAGTCTATACATCTTTCTTCTACCCGCGTTTGAATGGGTGGTTCCAGCCAGCCTACGAGAGCCTGATTAAAGCCGCCAACCGAAAGTCCGGGTGGGATGCCTTTGATGAGGATGCACCGGCTGAGGATTCGATGCCAAAGCAGTACGCGAGGGACTATTGCGCCGTTGCCTCATTGATCCGTGTTTGCGCGGCATGGAAGGACACACGCGATCAGATTGCAGGCCAGTTGCGTCGCCCATTTTCGCTGACAGTTGTTGAAACCGGTGAAAGTGAATGGGTGGAAGCCACAGGAGACGCGTTTAGCGATGGTTTGATCCCCGCGATCTGTAGCAACAACCCTGATGCAACCAAGCCAAAAATCGTGTGCTACAAGTCGCGCTGGCGCAAGACCACGCCAGCAAAGACTGCAAGCGATTTCAATGAAGCGCTGGCTCTGGCCGCGAAGGAACCAGCGTCGTTGATTGTAATCGTGCCAAGTATCGAAGTGTTGCCGGACGCCTTTTGCAAGAAATCCGCTAAGATCATTTCCCTGAGCCCATTGTCACGGAGCATGATCTTGATGCTCTATGCCATGATGCACGGCCGCCAATGTACAGCTTTGATGACAAAGGCGCTTAATCAGATGCCATCCCATGATGCTTTGGCTCAGATCTCAGCTAATGAAATTATGTTGGCTCTTCGGACGCCCAAGCTGATGGCATTTGTCCTGCAACTGAATAAGTTGACGACGCGCACAAAAGCCAACCCAGAAGCCATGGATGACGTCAAAGGCCTGGGGGCCGCGCGGGCGCCGTTGAAGCGTCTCGTGGATGACATCCAAGCATACTCTGACGGTCACCTGAGTTGGGCAGATATCCCTAACAACCTTCTACTCGATGGGCCTCCGGGTGTCGGGAAGACCTTTGTCGCGCAGAAATTGGCAGAAGCGACAGGGGCGCATTTTGTTGGCGCAAGCTATGCTGCTTGGCAAGCGGAGGGCCACGCAAAAGCTTTCCGTAAGTGTAAATCCAGATCTCTATGCTGCTTGGAACGCAATCCGAGAGGACAAAGAGCAAGCGGTTGTGCGAGCCGTCGAGCTGTCTCTGATCGCATATTTGGAAAAGCACGGACAAACGTTCGATCTGTAAGACCAGCCCTAAAAAGCCCGGCTCCCTGCCTTCGTTATGTGGGGAGTCGTGCCGTTTTCTGGGTCTCTTATTTTTCCCGTGGCCCCCTCTTATTTTTGGTGCTGACCTCTTATTTTTCCAAAAGATTAGGAAACCGATTTTGAGCGGCGTGGAATTGGTGGAATTATTGACTTTATTGTTTTTTATCAAATATTTATATGTTGACTCGGTCGCACTTACGCGATAGAAAATGCGCATTCAAAACGGGAGGGAACAACATGTTCCATTTCATCAAAGAGGCTTACCACCAGTTGCACATTGCAGCTGTCATCATTCATGTTTCGCTGGTTATCGGCGAAGTCTATGATTTGATCCCACACGCGTGACCAGGAGCAAATCATGGAATTTTTGGTCTATCAGATAAGTGAAAGAGCCCTGTTCTGAGCGCCGGTATCATGAGCCTGCGTTGCGGCTCACATTGCAGCTCTTGAAAGCGCCGCCTTCAGAATGGGCGGCTTTTTTGTTTTCAGCAGTGTCAGATGAAGATACTTGGCGTTCTCGTCATCTCGGCACATCCAGGCCGCCGCCGCATACATTTCCTCGAGAACCTTCAGATAGCCAAATAAGTGGGGATCAGTGTCCTTTCTTCGATGCCGGAGGACATCCAGTTTGCCACGGTTGCTCTTGCCGATCTCTGCACCTATTTGGCTGATTTCCAGCCATAGCGCACCTTCGGATTTCGAGTACGTCTCGATTTGTCCTAGAAGAAGAAATCGGCCTTCAGAAATCTTGCCGACGGCGCTCCAAACCGGTTGGCCGGGCTCGCTGAGAATGATGTCTCTGTACAATCTGAAGCTAATTTTTCCAGGCATTTGGCGCCCCCTTGCACAGGTAAGTGTGCGAGCAGATGCAATGGGCAAGTTGGGGGGCTATTTCGGTAGATTGGGCGGATTCCGGTCATTAGCTGCGTCTGCGAGGTGGTACGGGTTTCTCATCTTAAGCAGACATCCAAAATGTGCAAAAGTCCGAGGCAACTCAGCACTGCCGAAAGTTGGGTTCGAGCCCAGACCTGCCACCAAAAGTCGAAGGCATGCTGCACTTGCGTTCGGCAGGTCCAGCCCAAAGCCGTCATTGCCCGAAGGCGCTTTGACCGGCAAAAAACCTTCGCTAGGAATTTGGCCAAATTCGAAATCTGTGAATAGCCGACGTTGTTGTCGGTATCTCTTGCGCGAATCCTATGAGCTGGAGGTTCGTTTTCATGGAACTTGGCTTCTCGGAAAGATAGTTTCACCAGCTAAAACTTGCACCGAATGTTTATGGCGTTTCTACTGCGGCGGAACACCAGATCAACGTGCGGCGTTACATGACCTCTGACAACTTGAACAGGACTCTCATCTCGAATTGGTTCTTTGCTCTGGGGACCATGGCTTTTTTGATCTGTTTCTTGTGGTTTGGGCGCGATTTTCTGATTCCGTTGGCGATCACAGGGCTTCTGTTCATTCTTTCTTCTGCGCTCGTGGACAGGATCCAGCGCACAAACCTGCTTGGGTGGTCTCCTCCAGGCTGGCTGGCCCAACTCCTCAGCATCATCGTGATAGTGGGGGCGCTGCTGGTCCTTGGGCTGATCGTCTCCTCCTCGGTGGACGACGTACAAGACGCACTGCCCAGGTATCAGGAACGGTTGATGAGCCTGACGGAGAAACTAGAAGGGTTTCTGGGTCCCAAATTCGTTGAAGCTGGTCGCCAGGCAGCTGAAGACATCGAGATAGGGTCTTGGTTAGGAACGGCTGTGGGGCAGTTTGGAGGCGCAATGTCGACAATCGGTCTCGTCGCGCTGTACCTTGCTTTTCTGATCGGCGAACGTCTGGCTTGGGTCGACAAATTGCCGAGGCTGGTTGCGACTGAAGAAGGAACCCGTCGCGCCCGGAAAGTCCTGCACAAAATTTCAGTTGGCGTGAAACAGTACATGTGGGTCAATGCTGTCACCAGCGCCATGAGCGGCGGAGTTGCCTTTGTCATTTTTTCATGGGTCGGCCTTGATTTCGCACCGCTTCTGGCACTGACCGTATTCGTTGCGGGGTTCATCCCTAATATCGGCGCATTTATTGGGATCGCGCTTCCATCTCTTGTAGCCTTGATACAGTTCGATAGCCTTACGCCTTTCCTGATCGTACTATTTGGATACGGCGCTGCTGATCAATTCATTGCCAACGTGATACAACCTACGATGCAGGGCAAGTCCCTCAACCTCAGCACATTCATGGTAATGGTTTCGCTGACGTTCTGGGCAACGATTTGGGGCGGTGTGGGAGCATTTCTGGCAATACCGATGATGGTTGTGACCATGGTCATCTGTTCGGAAATCCCGGCCACCCGTTGGATCGCTGTTCTGTTGTCCAGCGACGGTCAATTGCAAGATGGAAAAGAGTCCGTCGAACTAGACGAACAGACCGAATACGCGAGTGTCCGTCGGTCGCCTCTCTCAACGAAACAAAAGCTAGAGGAAGAGGCTAAGCAGTTGCGGGCCGAGTTCGAAAACAGAGACGGTTAGGTTCATAACTTCAAACGCCATTACTGCCAAACTCAATACAAAGTGCATAATCTCAAAGCCGCTTGAGCATAGACAACAGCCTTAGTTCACCCGATGGGTGTGCGAGGGCAAGTGTCCGAAAAGTTGTTTGTATTGATTGCTGAAATGTCCGAGATGCAGGAATCCATGTTCGGCGGCGACACGCTTGATCTTGGTTTCCATCGGGTCTGAGTTTTTGAGGACTCTGTAGACTTGGTTCAGCCGAACGCGACGCAGCCAAGTTGCGGGCGAAATCCCGGCTACATCCTGGAAAGCGTAGTGTAACGAGCGAAGGCTGATCCCCAAATTTGTACAAATGTCAATCAGCCCGAGGACCTCTGGAAAATCAGCTAGGGCAAGGTCTGTTGCTTTTTGAACGATAATGCCCTGTTTCGACGGCGGAGAAGGAACCAAGAATTCGTTGAAGGATTCTAACAATGTCCACAAGAACTGTTTTTTGAATTGGTCTACTTGAGCAGCATACACGGCATGGTCTTTTGGGGAACAGGATTTAGTTTTTTGCAGAAGGCTTAGGCCCCCGCGTTTGATCCTATCGGCCTTCGCCTGATTCAATACAAGGTTTCCATGGAGTCGGTGAGATAAGTCAATTCCCCCGGAAAGCGCGATCAAAATCGCCTGAACCTCTTCCATGGGGAATGATAATACTAAGCTGTCCCAAGTGTCGTCGGAAACGAGTTGAGCCTCTAGATAAGGCGACTGCATTACAACTGAGGTTTGCTCAACACTGCTGCCGAGCCAATTCACAGAGTTCGTAGACCCCAGCGGCAGTGCAAAGCCATACCCACCCGGAATGCCAACACCTCTGTACCTCATTTTGCGCCCCCACTTCTCGCGCATCACCTGAGTGGTGCCAACTTCCGTCAGTTCCATGCTCCCGAAAAACTGTCCCGGTGATAGCTGAGTGTACTCCTGGTCCCACGCCGATGCAGCCTCTTGCAGGTCCTCGAAATCGGTCGTTTCGTAGGTCGAGTGCTGCATGAAAGGCAGAGTCTTCAATGGTCTCGCTCCTTTTCTCAACTATTTCGAAACCGAAATAAATTTGCATAAGAGAATACTCGAAAGGGTGAATTTCTGAAGCCCGATTGCACTTTTGGGATAGTAAAAGCTGCTGCGTGCCCGGTTCGGTCTGTGCATCATAGGGGGATTACGGATCCGCTGATGTTCCCTGAAGGAGTCAATTTCTCCGACCCAGATAGCCTCGGCGACCAGAACCGACAGATCAAGAAATTAGGAGGCAATCTAATGAAAGCTGGGTTCATTTGTTTGTTAGCTGGGTTACTCACGTTGGGTGGTCTGCCTGCTGCTGTGCAAGCAGACGACAAAGACCATTGGGACCGTTCCGTTTTACCGATACCCATGACCGAGTTCCGTGGTCATGCCGGGTTGCGAACCAACGAGTCGACGTTGGATTTTCCAAGACAGGTTACGGCCCCCAAAGGCGCTCCGAACATTCTCCTGATCATGCCGGATGATGTGGGCTTTGGGGCCAGTGTGCCATTCGGCGGGCCGGTTCCGACGGAGGCGTATGAGCGTCTGGCACAGGATGGGCTGCTGTTCACGCAGATGCACACCACGGCACTGTGTTCCCCAACTCGTTCTGCGCTGATCACCGGTCGCAACCACCATTCCAACGCCACCGGTGTGATCATGGAACTGGGAACCGGATTCCCGGGTTACAACTCGCTGATGCCGAAGGAGAACGGCTCCGTTGCCGAAATCCTAAAAGGCAACGGCTACAATACGGCTTGGTACGGTAAGAACCATAATGTGCCGGATTGGCAATCCAGCCAGGCCGGTCCGTTCGATCTGTGGCCAACAGGGCTGGGCTTTGAACAATTCTTCGGCTTCATCGGCGGCGACACCAGCCAGTTCACGCCGGCAATCTTTGAGGGCACCAAACCGGTCGAACCACCGAACACCGAGGACTATCACCTCGACGAGGATATGGCCGACCGTGCGATCAACTATATCCGCGAACAACACGCGCTGGCGCCCGACAAACCCTTCTTTGTCTATTATGCTCCGGGAACGAGCCACGCGCCGCACCATGCGCCGAAAGCATGGATCGACAAGTTCAAAGGTCAGTTTGACATGGGCTGGGATTCCGTCCGCGAGCAGACCCATGCCAACATGCTGGAAATGGGGATCATTCCCCCAGGCACAAAACTGACTGAACGCCCAGCGGATATTCGCGCCTGGGATTCACTGACGACCCAGCAGCAAGAGCTCTACGCCCGTATGATGGAAGTCTACGCAGCCGCGCTGGCGCATATGGATCACCAGATCAACCGGATCCTGGATGCGGTCGAGGATACAGGCGAATTGGACAACACGCTGGTCATCTACCTAATGGGCGACAATGGAGCGAGCGCCGAGGGCAGCCCAGACGGTCTGTTGAACGAGATGACCATGTTCAACGCCATCGAAGTGCCTTTCGAGGACACCTATGCACGGATGGACGAGCTGGGTGGGCCGAATACCTTTGGTCACTTCCCGGTCGGATGGGCGCACGCTATGGATACGCCGTTCCAGTGGACCAAGCAGATCGCCAGCCACTTTGGCGGCACACGCAATAGCATGATCATTCGCTGGCCTGCCAAGATCGAAGGCAAAAGAGAAGTGCGTGACCAGTTCCACCACGTGATCGATATCATGCCGACCATTCTGGAGGCCGCTGGCCTGCCGGCACCGCATTCGATCAATGGTGTGGCGCAATCTCCCATCGAAGGCACCAGCATGATGTATGCATTCAACGATGCCGAAGCCCCATCGACCCGTCGCACGCAGTACTTCGAGATGTTCGGCAACCGTGCCATATACAATGATGGTTGGGTCGCGGCGACTACACCGTTCGACGTTCCTTGGGCCAGTCTGAACAGACCTAGCGATGTAATTAATGACTGGGAGTGGGAACTCTACCACGTGGCCGAGGACTTTTCCCAGTCCAACAACGTGGTGGATCAGTACCCGGAAAAGCTGAAAGAACTACAGATCCTGTTCTACGGCGAGGCGCGAAAATATGATGCCTTCCCGATTGATAGCCAACGCAAGCCGCGACTAGACGTGGCCCTTCGCCCCAGCCTGACTTTGGGTCGCGATACGTTCACGTACTACGACAACATGAAGCGTATACCTGAAGGCACCGCGCCTGATTTCAAAAACAAGTCGCACACGATCACGGCGCATGTCGAGATTGGCGAAGGGGACACTGACGGCATGCTGGTGACTCAAGGCGGTCGTTTTGGTGGATGGGCGCTCTATGTGCTCGACGGCAAGCCGGTCTACACATACAACGTTGCCAATCTCGAGCGGTACAACATCGAAGGCGATGTGCTGGCACCGGGCAAACATGTCATTCGCTACGATTTCGAATACGACGGCGGCGGGCCTGGCAAGGGTGGCACCGGCAAGTTGTTCGTAAATGACACTCTCGTTGGTGAAGGCCGGATCGACCGCACCATGGGTTTCCGCATTTCGCTGGACGAGACCTTTGATGTTGGCTCGGACGCGGGTGAGCCTGTGAGCGAAAGTTACCATGTGCCGTTCGACTTCCCGGGTGGGATCGAAAAGGTTGTGGTCAACCTTGATTTGGGCGGCTGATTGATCAGGCACCCGCCCGAAAGAAATGCATCTCTTGGGCGGGATCTTATTCCTTGGCCAGTCAAACTGGCCAGTTGCCCCTTTGTTGGAGGTTTAGATTATGAAAGCTAAAATCTTATTGCTGGTGTCGGCTCTCACGAGCTTTGCCTTTTTGGGCACACATGCAGTAGCCGAAGAGATGCGGCTGTCTGACATTCAAAGCGATGACGAGTTCTCCGCAGCGATGCCGGTCACGGGATCTGTCGAAACCTTCTTTGGTGATTTTGATCTCGAACACAGTTTTCCAACGGAAGAATCTGCTGCTCGGATTTATGAGTTGATCGACCACCAACGAGCCGCACAGCTGTATCTGTGGGCCTTGCCAATCGTAGCGCAGGAACGGCTTGCCCAGAATTACTTCAACAACTTCGACTTTGACTACGGTGATTTCGTACGGATCGAGTCGTTTAACGAGCGTCGCGGATACCTGACTGCGAACGAAACTACAAACTACGCCTTGGGTCTGCTCAACACTAAGGGTGCCGCGACTGTGCTGGATGTCCCGCCGGGGATCGTCATCGGCATGGTCATCGACATGTGGCAGGAATCTCCGACGGATATTGGCATCTTCGGACCGTTTGAAGGCAAAGGCGGCAAGCACGTCATTGTAGGCCCGAACACGCCACAACACATGCGACCCGACCAGAAAAAGCTTGGCGATGACTTCCAGGTTCACGAGATCGGAACAGACCGGGCCGTCGTTCTGGCTAGAGTGGCCGGAGCGGATGTGGATACAGTGCAGAAAACCTGGAACCAGATTCAGATGTATCGCTACGGTTCCGAACCGGCCACGACGGTTCACCCCGGCGGGGACAAGTTCCTTCCGACGATTCAGCCTCGTGGCATGGCATTCTGGAAAGTCCTGCACGCCGCTATCAACAATGAGCATCTTGCCGAACGAGACCGCCTGTTCATGTATTGGCTGCGGTCTCTTGGCATCGAGAGAGGGAAGCCGTTCGAACCGAACGAACGTCAAACAGCGGCGCTGATGGACGGGGCCAAGGTGGGCGAGATGATGGCCAAGTCCTTCGTGTTCAGCGAACGTCTGGATGGCGTTTTGCGAGAGTTCGACTGGCGCTACGTGCTCGGCGGGGAATGGGGTGACGGAATCAAGTACGATCAAAGCACTCAGAACTTTGACATTTTTGATCCCCGGGCCCGGTATACCTACGAGGCGCAATTGACCTCACCTTCGATGACCGTACCCCGGCCCGGGAAAGCGCAGGGATATGTCGCCAAGTTCGAAGACTCGAATGGAGAGCGGCTCAAGGGCGAACAGCGATATGTTATGCTGTTTGACCGAGAACCAAAGACAGACTTGTTCTGGTCGCTAACGATCTATGATCCTGACACACGTGTTCTTTTGGACAATCGCGGGCTTGAGTCTGGAGATGATGTGACCATCGACAGTCTCGAGCACAAACCGAGAAAGAACGAGGACGGGTCCTTTGCCGTGATGTTGGGGCCGGACGCCGCTCCGAAGGGGTGGGAAACCAACTATGTCCGTACACTACCAGGCCGGGGCTGGTTCCCGTATATCCGGGCGTACGGGGCACATGCCGAGTTCTTTGACGGCACCTACCAATTGCCAAACATCCACCGGGTCGAGAATTTCGACGAATACACGAAGTGATACAAAACTGCCGCCTGCGATAAGGCATCCGCCCGTCGTGGCACCGAAACTCGCGTACTTGAGCAAGAGACGCCACAGGAGAAATGTCACTAAGAAGTCCGAGGAGAATGCTATGAACAGACTGACTTCGAGCCTAGTTTCCTTAGGCCTTGTAGCAGGTTTAGGAACCGCAACTGCCGCACAGGACCGGGAAGAAGGTCTTGGCTACGGTACACTTGATCCCGCTGACGTCGGTGTGAACACCCCAGACTATTCACCTTTTGTCGACCAGCACATGCCTAATCAGGTGTTCTGGGGAGACACCCACCTCCACACGTCGTATTCTATTGATGGCGGTTTTTTTGGAAATACTTTGGATCCAGGCGATGCCTATCGATTTGCCCGTGGTGAAGAAATGGTATCTAGCACTGGTAGCCGCGTTAGGCTTCATCGGCCTCTGGATTGGTTGGTTGTGGCTGACCATGCCGAGTATTTCGGGCTGGCGGACATGCTGGCCAAAGGCGATCCGGTCATTCAAGAAGATCCGGTAACCGCGCGCTGGTACAAGATGCGCCAAAGCGGCGATCCGGATCAGGGAATGCAAGCTTTCTATGAGGTTGTGGACTCCGCTGCCCGACTAGAAAATCTGGTCGAAAACCCTTCGATTCAGCGTACGGCTTGGGATAAATCAACAGCCTACGCTGAACAGTATTATGACCCCGGTGTGTTTACGTCGATCATTGGGTTTGAGTGGTCGTCCTCCTCTAACGGCAACAATCTGCACCGAGTGGTTATGTTCCGCGATGGTGCGGATCGCGCTGGCCAGATTATTCCCTTTGCAACCTTTGATTCGGACGATCCTGAAGACCTTTGGGATTGGATGGAAGCCTACGAGAACAACACAGGAGGGCGTACTCTTGCGGCCGCGCACAATGGCAATTGGGGCACCGGGTTGATGTTTTCTGACAACCGCAACAATGGCGAACCGCTAGATGAATCCTATGCTAGGAAGCGGATGCGCTTTGAACCGATCTACGAGATGACGCAGATCAAGGGGGATGGTGAAACTCATCCGGCCCTCTCGCCAGATGATCGCTGGGCCGATTTTGGCACTTGGGACAAAGGGGACCTTGGTGGGCGCAATCGGATCACGGAAGAGATGTTGCCGCATCAATACGCACGATCTGCCTTACGACTTGGTCTGAGACATGAGGCAACCTTAGGCACCAACCCGTTTAAGTTCGGCATGATTGGTTCGACTGATGCGCATACCTCTTTGGTCACTACCCGCGAGGACAACTTCTTTGGCAAAAACCCTCCGGCTGAACCGGATCCGGGTCGCTGGAGCCATGTCTTCATGAAGGGCGAACTGGAGGGAACCGATTACTACAACTGGGAAACTCTGGCTTCCGGCCTGACCGGTGTCTGGGCTCGCGAGAATACCCGGGAAGCGCTGTTTGACGCGATCAACCGCAAAGAAGTTTACGCCACTACAGGGTCGCGCATAACCGTGCGGGTCTTCGGTGGTTGGGACTTCAAAGTAGACGAGGTGGAACGGCCCGATTTCGCTGAGCGTGGCTATGCCGCAGGTGTGCCGATGGGGGGAGACCTGACAAATGCGCCAGCCGACGAGGCACCAACCTTCATGGTACGCGCCCTGCGTGATCCAGATAATGCGAACCTAGACCGGCTACAGATGGTCAAAGGCTGGCTTAATGCAGATGGGACAACCTCGGAAAAGGTTTACGACATGGCCTGTTCTGACGGTCGTACGATTAGCAATCATGCCTGCGACAGCGATGTTGGCAACACGGTGGATATCGCCAACGCCAGCTATACCAATACCGTTGGTGATCCGATGCTGGCTGTGGTTTGGACCGATCCGGACTTCGATCCTTCCCAGCGCGCCTTTTACTATGTTCGCGTTTTGGAGATCCCCAAGCCGACCTGGCAAGCTCATGACGCGAAGTATTATGGCATCGAAATGGCGCCAGAGGTTCCTATGATCTTGCAGGACAGGGCCTACACCTCGCCGATCTGGTACACCCCTGAAGGTTGAGCGCAAATGGAAGCGTGGGACAGGACCCGCGTTTCCGCCAGGATAGTGATGACAACTCTGTCGAGCCAGCGGCATCAACTTTTCAAACCTCAAAAGGGGAACACTATGAAACTGCGCTATGCGGCTATATTTGTCGGGATTTTCTTTGCATTTGCCTCGACTGCTGCCATCGCTCAGCAACGTCTCAATGTTGTGTTGATGCTGGCCGACAATCTCGGGTTCGGTGATCTCAGTGTTTACAACGGTGGCACCCGGGGCGGGATGCGCACCCCACATATCGACCAGCTTGCCTCCGAGGGCCTGCGACTGACGCAATTCATGGTGGAACCGGGCTGTACTCCGTCGCGGGCGGCATTGCAGACCGGGCAGTATTCCATCCGCAACGGCATGTCCCTGGTGATCGCGCCCGGGGCCGGTGGCGGGTTGCAGGAAGATGACGTCACCTTGGGTGAGTTGTTCAAATCAGTCGGCTATGACACGACCTATGTCGGCAAATGGCACTTGGGTCCGCAGGCTGTCAGCCAGCCACAGAACCAGGGTTTTGATCAATGGCTGGTGGGATTTTCCGGCACGAGCGACAGTTCCGCCTACAGCACAAATATCAAGGCGCTTGGTATGTCGGATGCCGAAGCAGAGGCATACGGTGCGAAGATCATCGAGGCCAGGGGGCCGGGCGAAACCTCCTTTGTGCGGCCCTATGATTTCGAATACCGCAAACAGATCGAAGGTGACATTGCCACTACGGCTGCCGCCTACATCACGGAGCAAGCCAAGGCGGAGGCCCCATTCTTCCTGATGATCGGGTGGACCCGGCCACACTTCCCTAATGACACAACCGACGAATTCATGGGCATGTCTGGCGCTGGCAAATACGGCGACTCGGTTATGGAATTGGACATTCGCACCGGCGAGGTTCTGGCTGCTATCGATCAGGCGGGCATCCGCGACAACACAATGGTAATCTGGATTTCGGACAATGGTGCGACGGTGACCGCAACGTCTTTGGACGAAGTGCATCAGGGCGACAACGGGCCATTCAGAGGGGAATTGGGGGACGCCTACGAAGGCTCAATCCGCACGGCGGGCATGATCCGGTGGCCGGGAGCAGTCGAACCAAGGGTCAGCAACGAGATGTTTGCCATTCACGACTTTTTCCCGACACTTGCCAACTTGATTGGCGCAGATATCCCAACCGACCGCCCCATTGACGGAGTGGACCAATCTGATTTCTTGCTTGGTAACTCGGACACATCGGCCCGCGAAAGTCTTATCACCTTCATCGGCGACCGCATCGCCGCCGTTCGCTGGAGGCAATTCCGTTTTTATCCGTTCGAAGTCGGGGTTACCGAAACCAACCCGGCTGTAGGCGGCTACATGGGTGCGATCACCGATACCGCCGGCTTCCCGCAGATTTTTAACATCGAAGCGGACCCAAAGGAACGAGTGAACTTAGCTCATGCCGGCGCAGGCTGGGCGATGGCGCCTTATCTGCAAATCATCAACACCTATCTCGCCACGCTGAAGGATCACCCCAATCCGTCGCCGCCGAATATGACGGACTTTAGGTAAATCAAACCCACAGCACTAAAACGGCGGCGTTTGTACCCTGTTGGAAAGGAATTGGTATATGACTTCTTCTAGGTATTTTTCAATTTTCAGGGTGTTGGTTCTTGCCACTCTGACTGCATTAGCTCTGCACTCGGAAGAAGCCGCTGCGCAGAACGCAGAAGCACAGGCAAACAACCCGCTGGCCGACATAACGGCGTTCAACATTCAGAACTACTACATCGACGAGTTCACCGGGCCGGGAAACCAATCGGGAAACCAGTTTGTATTGCGCTATGCCAAACCCGTGCAATGGGGGAATTCCAAATGGCTGATCCGCGCCTCGCTGCCGTACAACAGCTTCCCGGTCGGCACCGGGGGATCGACCGTCAATGGGATCGGTGATTTTGACATTTTTGCCGCCTACCAGATAGATACCGGCAACCCGGCAATCAGTTTTGCGGTAGGACCGCAGGTTGTCGCGCCAACGGCGACCGACAATCGGCTGGGATCGGATCAATGGCAGCTGGGCATCGCCAATGTCTATTTCAATGCCACATCGCCCAAGTTCCAGTACGGATACCTGCTGACCTGGCGTGGAGGGGTTGGCGATACAAAAGGCGGGCCCCGTGTCAGCTTGGGCGCCTTCCAGCCTTTTGCCTTCTACCAGTTGGGCAACGGCTGGTACACGGGCGGTGCGCCTATCTGGACATACAACTTCCGCAACAACAACTACTCTGTTCCCCTGGGCATTCGCTTGGGCAAAGTCGTCAAGCGTGACAAGACCGTCTTCAACCTGTTTGTAGAACCGCAATGGTCGGTTCGCGACAAGGGCGCTGGCCAACCAAAGATGCAGGTCTATTTCGCCCTAAACATGCAGTTTCTTTGATCCTCCAAACTTAAAAAAGAGAACTGCTTTGAACCGTCATAAGTGGTCTGTGAAAATCAGACGGCTGGCGAAATTGTATCGGACCACATTGGAAAGATACGAAATTGACGAAGCCCCGGAGTTTGACGGATCAGTTCAAAGCTAAAGTGACGATAGAAACGCTGCGTGGCGTGAAAAACGTGCTAGAGATCACTGCAAGCGTGTTGTCCAGGCGGGACTCGAATAGGTCGAAATGTCAGATGGAGCTTTCCGTTTCGGCATTCTGGGCATTAAATTCAGCGCCCAAAATGAACACGGCCGCCATAAGATACAAAAACACGATAGTCGCCATGATGCCGGAAAGCCCCGCATATGTTGCGCTGTAAGTTGATATATCACGAATGTAGATTGAGAACCCCCAGCCACAATTCCCCCACAATACGAGGGTCACAAAGACCCCAGGGAACACGCGTCTCAAAGGTCTGTGAGTTTGCGGAAGCCAAATGTGGCTAGCCGTGACTAGCAAGGTTAGAAACATAACTGCGATTGTTCCTCTGAGGATTTCGCTCGAAAACAACGCCGAATACAGTTCGGGTGCTGACTCTTCTACAAAGCTGAAAGAAGCTGGTAGTGCGACGGTCAAAAGACCCCCAAGGCTAAGAACGAAAGCTGCAAAAAGTACAAATAGGATGCAGATCAGGCGTGTGTACCACATCGGTCTGGTATCTGTTTCGTAGTATGCGCCTGAGACCGCTTTACGAATGGCGTCAATACCGTTCGAAGCAAAGAAAACGGCGAGGACAGCGCCAAAGGTAATTTTGGTCGTATCGCTTGCTTCCAGAACGGCCAAAATCTCGCGCTCAATTGGTTCCGCCAGGTCGTCAGGCCAAGCTCCAAGTACGAAATCTGCCAATTCCTGCGTGCTGATGTCGGCGTGGAGCTGCCCTGCGAGCGAAAGTGCAAAAATACAGAATGGGAACAAGGCCAGCAGCATTGACAGAGCAATATGACTGCTGTGCGCCCACCCATCGTTGCGGTCAAAGCGAACGGCTGTCGAAACCATCAGATGCAGAATGCGTTTCATGGGATCTATTCGGCCTATCCCTGTGCTGGATCACGCTGTCTCGTCGGGCACCCTTAGGTCCGTATCAACGAAAAAATTTCAGATGCTGTGTCTACGTTGATCGTCTGACCGGACAAAGCAAAGCTTTTTTCTGCGTCTTCAACAAGTTCAGAATAGTCCAGAGCAGCGCGATGGAGGAGCCCCAGACAAGGTGGTTTTTACATCTCCGTGTTGCGCCAATTTTCAGAAATTTCGACTGAACATCCTCAACAGGTTTGTGATTGGCAGACCATGGGTCTGGCTCAGGAGCTTTCCAAAGGACAATATGGACCCAGTGGACAGGATACCAACCAAGTTTTCCATTACACGAACCGAATAGCCATCTCACTTGATCCGGGACACTATTTGGCGTTGCATATTCAGCGTGTCCGCGGGGACAATTTTTGCGCAAGAAGACTTTTTTGCCTTTCTGGGTGGTTCGAACAATTTGGACCTGGCGGGTTGTGGAATGTGTCCTTAGTCAATCGTTAAGTCAGCGTTGGAGGATAAGTCATAATGGCTACTAAAGCCGAGCTTGAGATGGAACTTGCAGCATTGCGTCAGCAACTGGCTGAGCGACCAGAGTTGGTTGCGGCCCCTGAATCGGAAGCCGTGGCAACCGAAGCCAAGGAAGAAGCGGCCGAACCCCCAAACTTGGAAAAGGACATCGCCGATCTCTTGGCCGAGTTCGACGACGTTCCGCACAAAAAGACGATACTGCTTGCGCTTGGAGTGTTTGCTCTGGGTTATTTGATCGGTCGCTCAAGATAGGAGACGGGATATGAACCGAATTTCAAGAAACATCTCAATCGTCCTGCGCTCCGAGCGCCTTATTGCACAGCGTCATCTTGCGGTGCTCCGACGGCAGACCGGCTTGATGGCAGCGGCGGGCATTGCCGCCGGGGTGGGTTTGATCATGCTCAATGTTGCAGCGTTCTTTGCCTTGTCTGACATGATTTCTCGGCCAGCGGCAGCACTGATAGTCGCACTAGTTAACTTGGCGCTTGCCGTTCTTTTGGTAGCGCTTGCCAACAACTCGAAGGTTGCTGAGGAGACCGCCCCTGTGGCCGAGGTTCGCGACATGGCGCTGGAGGACATCGAAGCCGAATTGCGCGTTGCAGCAGAAGAAGCCAGGTCTGCCGCGGATGCGCTCAAGAAGATGGCGCGGGACCCACTCGGGACATTTGCTCCGGGGCTGGCGGGATCGGTTGCCAAAGCTGTGATCAAGAACCTCAAGACTTAAGCGGAGATTGGATAAAATGGTTTGTAGCTCGCTGCTCATTCTTAACCGGAAATCTGCCGCCCGCCCTGACGTCAGAGCGGCGGTCCGGCCTCTGGAAAAGGAACTCGGCATCGAGGTCACTATCCCATGGTCAGGCAAACAGTTGCGCAAGTTGATCCGCAAGCGATTGGCTAAAGGGGCGACTCACTTTGTTGCAGGAGGGGGAGACGGGACGCTCAACGCTGTGACTAGTGCCCTGCTGCGGTGTGATGCGGGGCCGGACGTAACGATGGGGCTTATCCCCCTTGGCACCGCCAACGACTTTGCCAGATCTTACGGTGATGATGGATTGGATCTCACTACATCGCTAAAGCGAGCGACAACGGGTGAGGCAAGGCCGATTGATGTCGGGCTGATCAACGGTCGCCCTTTCGTGAACGTCGCCAGTGGCGGCTTTGGGGCGATGATCACCGCGACGACCCCTAAGGAGGTCAAGAAACATCTGGGCGGTTTGGCCTATACTTTGACTGGTCTGGCGCGGCTTTCGGAACTGAAGCCCACGCAGGCCCGGATTTCTCTAGATGGGTCAGAGCCGCATTCGGCGTCCATTTCCGCCCTCGTCATAGGCAACAACCGTTACGCCGGAGGCGGGTTTGAGGTCACACCTGAAGCTGACATGTTCGACGGGTTGCTCGATCTGGGGGTTTTGACAACCGATGGGCTGCTTCCGGAAAAACTGCCTTTCGGACGCTTGCCGGACTTGACCGACCCGATTGCAGGACTTGTTCAGCGCAGTCGTTTCAAGCAGGCGGTTCTGGAAACCGAAAAGCCGTTTCATTTGAATCTTGATGGGGAACCGATGGTGGATACAACATTCGAAATCTCGGTTCTGCCTCGAAGGCTGAAATTCGCGCTACCTGACGCCTTTTACTGACCGTCAAAGCACCGGTGAGAACAACCTTGCAATCGGGGCACCGACGCGGATGTGCCGGGGTTGTTCCGCCAGTGTTTTGTTCAGAACCAACGACCTTTCAAAGTCCTTTTCCAACATGGAGGCGGTCGCATTGGCAGCACGGCTGTCGAAGAAAACGGCCATCGCCTCGAAATTCAAGCGGAAAGAGCGGTTATCCATATTCGTGGTGCCAATCGCGGCAAGGGTGTCATCCACGACCAGAGCCTTCTGATGCATGAAGCCTGATTGGTATCTCCAGACTTGCACACCAGCCTGCCGAATTTCGTCGAAATAGGCGAAGGCCGTTAGCCAAGGGATTTTGTGGTCGATGACCTCCGGAACCAGAATGCGTACATCAACCCCTTGCAGAGCGGCGTGCTTCAAGACTGTGAGCACATCGGCATCGGGTACAAAATACGGCGAGGCGATCCAGATCCGTTTCTTTGCATTTGCGATGGCCGTGAAAAAGAAAAGGGCGCCGGTTTCCATTTCGTCCCCGGGGCCGGTTGGCACGATCAAGCCGGACATGTTTTCATCCATGTGACCTGCCTCCCAGTTCATGTCCGGAATCAGGATTTCTTCGGTTGCCCAGTGCCAGTCTTCCACAAAAACAAGTTGTAACTGCGAAACGACCGGACCGCGAAGTTCCACATGCGTATCGCGCCAGTCACCGAACTTCGGGTCTCGCCCCATGTATTCGTCTCCAACATTCAACCCACCAGTAAATCCGACCGTTCCGTCCACGACCACAGTCTTGCGGTGATTGCGGAAATTGAGTTGAAACCGGTTTTTCGGCCCCCGCATCTGACTGGGATCCACCACGCGAACGCCGCCCGCACGAAGCTCGTTGAGATAGGTGTTAGGCAATTTGATGCTGCCGACCGGATCGCACATGAACAGAACCGTGACCGAGCGTTTTGCAGCGGCGATCAGGCGGTCCCGCAAAACCCGCCCCAGTTCGTCATCGTGCACGATGTAGAATTGAACCAGAATATAGTTCTGCGCAGCGTCAATGGCCTCAAAGATCGCATCGAATGTCTCGTTCCCGTCAATCAGAATGCGCATGTTGTTGCCACGCACTACAGGGAGTTCCGAAATTCTTTCCAATGCCTCGGAAGGAAACTCGGTGGGAACCTCAGGTGCATGGGCTTCGCGAAAAGTCTTGATGCCCTCGATCACCTCTTCGCTGTTTCGGCGCCCGGTCAGGTATTTACTGAACTTGTGATGACCCAGAAACAGATACAGCGGAACGCCCAGATATGGGGCGGTAACTAGGAAAACAACCCAACCTACGGCGCCTTGAGACGTTCGGGCCGATGAGATCGCCCGCCAAGCGAACCAGATGGCAGTGGCCTCCAGGAGGATCAGCAACAGGATCAGAATTGTAGACACAATTGGGCCCTCTTCAGCTTGCGCCAACTGACCGCAAGGTTTGAGGGTTGGACGTTCGGCGCGGAAAAATCAATTGAGTTTGAGTATGCAACAGTGAGGGAATTCTGCCAATTCTCGGAGCTTTTGCGAGGACATTTTTTTGGTCCGTGTACCCATTTCGGTTTTACCGAAAGTGTTAATCAGGTTCTCCGGAAAGAACTGTAGTATTCGTAAAGAGTTTTGGATGCTATTTTTGAGAACGAAACAAGCTCTGGTTTGGGCTTACTTACTGCCCAGGTCAATGAAGGAAGGTGGTTTCCCAGGTGGAAGAAAGTGATATCCCGTCAATGGACACTTTTGTCGAAGTGCGCGACCGGTTTGATCACTGGCTGGACGGCTTGGACCTGAGCGTTGTCGTTGCCTTGGTGGTCTTCCTTGTGGTTGTCGTCCTCTGTCGGAAGTCTTTGTCCCGCTGGATCATGGCGCTGATTTCGGCCTTACTAAAGCGGTTGTCCATCGATATCTCGGACAGTGTTGTGCAGGAATTGACACGAACGACATCGGTTCTCCTTGTGACCTTTGCCGTCTTTGGGGTTATGGAGGTTTTGAACTTTCCCAGAATGCCCGTCGATCTGTTCAGGCGAATTCTGGCTTCGGTGGCCGTGATTGCTGTGTTTTCCGGTTGGTACAACCTAAGTGGACCTTTTGTATCCCTGCTTCAAAGCGACCGCTTTTCGGACGTCCGAATGGAAACCGGGTGGATGGAGCGCGTTGCCCGTTTTGGCATCCTTCTGTTTGGTATCACCTCCCTTCTGGAAGTCTGGCAGGTCGACATCAGTGCCGCGTTGACCGGGGTTGGTGTGTTGGGGGCCGGGCTGGCCATTGCGACGCAGGACCTGATCCGCAACCTTGTCGCAGGTATGAACAACATGAGCGAGAAGCGCTTTGCAGTCGGGGACGCAATCCAGATCGACGGATCTTTCGTCGGCACGGTCGAGGCCATCGACCTGCGTTCCACCCTTATCCGGGGGTTCGATCAGATTCCCCGCTATGTCCCGAATTCCGAGTTGTCCAATGCGGTTGTTCTCAATTTCTCGCATCGCCACCATCGGCGGGTCATGCTTTCCATACCTTTGGTATTGAGCAGCACCGAGGCTCAGGTCGTGCAAGTTCGGAATGCGTTGCGGGAGCACCTGACGACCAGTGGAGATTTTGAGTTGTCAGAGGATGCTCCGCAACATGTCTATGTCGAAGGACTATCGGACAGCGCCGTAACGCTGATTTTCTATGCTTGGACAATCAACCCTGATTATGACAATTTCCTTCAGGTGAATGAGCGTCTGTCGCTCAAGATCCTTGAGGCAGTACAGGCGGCAAATACAGAGCTTGCCTATCCGACGCAGACGATAAACCTGCACAGCCACGACGCTCTGACAGGTTAGTTTGGAGTTTACCGAACGATCAGTTTTCGTTTTCTGATTTCTGTTCAAACTACCGCTGAACTTCTTTGGTTTCAGTTTCTAGTTCGGATCTGGATATCGTCAGCTTGGCTTTTCGAGCAGCTTCATTGTACGCCTCCGGTTACTACGGTTGCATAAGGTTCGGTAATTGGTTTTTCTTTGTAGCTGAGACAGTCCGCTTTCGTTGTGAGTCGCCTAGTTTGGGTTTGAAATGGACCAGTAAGCCAATTTTATTGTCAGGCTACGCCCCGCGCGTTGGGACAAGTATTGCTGTGCGATTTCGCTTTGCACCCGATTGGTAGCGTGATCAGAATAGAATTGGCATGACCTCGTTTCACAGGGACATGGAAATGTCGTTCTTAAGGCCATATGCGTATCTCACGTAGCCCGCGCCTTCACTGACCAATAGCACACCAGCAACGATGCCGATCAGAAAGACACTGACTTCGGGGTACAGGGCCAGCAAATTGTCTGACGTCAGCACCAATGGGACAGTTTAGGTCGATTTGATAAGAGAGGGTTTCTGGCTCATCGTAACCGCCAAGGAGTGGAGATGAGAAAGAAACCCGGAACCAAGCAGAGCCACGGTGAGAAGGTCGTAAAAGACATCCGCCGCGCGACGCGTAAGCAATATTCAGCAGAAGAGAAGATCAGGATCGTGCTGGACGGCCTGAAGGGCGAAGACAGTATTTCAGAGCTGTGCCGCCGTGAAGGCATTGCCCAGAGCCTCTACTACAGTTGGTCCAAGGAGTTCCTTGAAGCCGGCAAGAAACGTCTGGCAGGCGACACGGCCCGTGCAGCGACATCGACCGAGGTCAAAGATCTGCGCCGTGAGGCCCGCGATCTGAAAGAAGTGGTTGCCGAACAGGCTCTTGAACTGCGGTTGCTCAAAAAAAGCATGATCGCGGATGGGGGCGACGACGAATGAGGTATCCCGCATCCGAAAAACTGGAGATCATCCGCCTCGTCGAAGGTTCGCATCTCCCGACCAAGCGCACTCTGGAAAAGCTGAGCATCCCGAAGACCACCTTCTATCGCTGGTATGACCGGTATCTGTCGGGTGGTCCTGAGGCGCTTGAGGATCGTAGTCCCAAGCAATCACGGGTCTGGAACCGCATTCCGCAGCCGATGCGTGAGAAGATCAAGGACCTGGCTCTGAAGGAAAGCGATCTGTCGCCGCGCGAACTGGCCGTGCAATTCACCGACACGGAAAAGTACTTTGTGTCAGAGGCTTCGGTCTATCGCATCCTTAAGTCTTACGACCTGATCACCAGCCCGGCCTATGTGGTTCTGTCAGCAGCAGATGAGTTCCACGACAAGACGACACGGCCGAACCAGCTCTGGCAGACCGATTTCACCTATCTGAAGGTGATCGGCTGGGGATGGTTCTATCTCAGTACGATCCTGGACGATCACAGCCGTTACATCATCGCCTGGAAGCTTTGCACGACGATGAAGACCGAGGATGTGACCGACACGCTGGACCTGGCACTACAGGCGTCGGGCTGTGATCAGGCAACCGTGCTGCACAAACCGCGCCTGCTCAGCGACAACGGGTCCAGCTACATCTCTGGTGAGCTTGCCGAATGGCTGGAAGATCAGAAAATGGATCATGTTCGAGGCGCGCCATATCACCCACAGACCCAAGGCAAGATCGAGCGCTGGCACCAGACTCTCAAGAACCGCATCTTATTGGAGAACTACTATCTGCCCGGCGACCTTCAGCAGCAGATCGATGCCTTTGTCGATCACTATAACCACCGGCGCTATCACGAGAGCCTGCAAAACCTCACGCCCGCTGATGTCTACTTCGGGCGCGGCCACACCATTCTGAAACAACGAGAAAGGATCAAACGGAAGACAATCGAAACCCGGCGCTTGCTTCACCGCAAATCCGCCGCATAATCAAAACAACCAGATGCGCCAGATCCTCTCTTAGCTCAGGCAGAAATCTGTCCCAATATCCCTGACGACGGACACCTTTCGCATGAGAGCGTGTCTTTGCCGAAGGGCGTCAAAGAATAACCCTTTTGGAGTCGAAGCGACATCTGAGTAGCCTTGCGTCAGTTAGGTATCGTTGTTGGGATTCGATGGATGCAAAGCCACGATGATATAGTTGAGTCGTTCAGCCTTAAAACGCAAAGCTTTGAAGAGCTAAGCGACGCAGTCGTCAACTGGGATCAGGAGTATGACCAGTTGTCGGGCGGTCAATTCGAGGGTGGCCTCAAGCTGGCGCAGGTTAATGAGTCCCAGATCCTCAGAATTCGATGGGGACAAAAAATTCGCTACCGTGGAACAGCCCCAGCTGGGGCTTTTGCCTTTGCTTTGCCGTTCGATCAGCAAGGAGATGCAAACTGGATCGGCCAGAAAGCGGGCGTGGACACAGTTCTCATGCAAGCACCAAACAAGGCCGGCGATCTGATTTCCTCCAATTTCTACGACGCGCTGGTGCTCGGAGTTCCTGAAAACGACGTGTTCCGGATTTCATCGGCGCTATCTGGGAAAGGCGAAATCAGTGGCAACTTGCATGGGGCCTCAACCCTTTCGACGGCAGGTGCAGCTTCTTTACGCCATCAGGGACAATCGCTCATTGACCGGGCTATCTCAGATTTTTCCGACGACAGAGCCGCTCTTAAGCGTCTCTCCGATCAGTTTATCAAGTTGTTCCTTTGGGAGCTGGTGAAGTCAAATGGCGGCGGCCTAAAGGAACACCGGGTTTCCAGACCGGCCAGACTGGTGGGGGACGCAACAGATCTGGTTCTATCCGACGTGACCGGAAACATAGGATTGACCACTCTTTGCGCTCATTATGGTGTCAGCCTTAGGACACTTCACTATGCATTCAAAGATGTCACGGGCCTTTCAGCTGCGACCTGGCTGCGACGCATGAGGCTCAATAGAGTGCATCGCGAACTGCAAGGCGCGATCTCGAATGGGGCTACAATAGGCAGCGTGGCCGCGACTTACGGCTTTCACCATCAAGGGCATTTCACGAACCAATACAAGCGGCTGTTCGGCTGCCTGCCATCGGAAACACTGCATCGCAATTAGACGGAAGTTTAGTCTCAAAAACCCAGTCTCAAGAGATGTTTGCAGATTTTGGATAAGAATGATGCGTGATTTTGACAGCCAAAGAGGCCACCATTGTCGAGTAGTCTGATGGTTGCGCAGCGGCGCCTTCAGCCACAAGAATTCCGATCAAATTTTTTAGGAGAGATACATGAAACTTCTTACCAATCATTTATCGGCGGCAATTGCCCTCAGCCTCATTGCGGCGGGCGCCAGCGCCTCCAAGGCCCATGCAAATGAGGACACTGTCTCAACGGAGCTTCCGCCATTGATGCAGCAAATCAACAATGGCAACTGGCTTGAGGAGTCTGAGGCGCAGAAATTGGTAGACGAACTCTACTATCATAGAGCGATTCAGGCCTACTACGACATGTTACCGGCAATGAACACCATTGGCCTGCGCGATGGGTCTGAGGCAGTGTTTGGAGCGGGCTACAACGTCATTCCGATCTGGAAAGAAAGAATGGACTCCCGCGCATGGGTTCCGACACCTAACGCTGACGTTATTTATTCAATGGGTTACGCAGATCTCAAAGAAACCGGCCCATTGGTTGTTGCGGCTCCACCCAATACAGTGAGCATGCTCACAGATTTCTTCCAAGTAACGTTGACGGACGTAGGCGCCGCTGGTCCAGATGGCGGAAAAGGCGGACTGTATCTCCTTCTTCCACCCAACTACGATGGCCCGGTTCCGAATGGCGGGTATTACACGTTCGAGTCTCCGACATACAACGTGTTTATCTTCTTTCGCACAATCATGAAGCAGGGTGATGGTGGTCCAGATCCCTCCGAGGCGGTCGCGACGGCGGAACAAATTCGTATTTACCCACTTTGGGAAGTGGAGAAGGATATTCCGGCAATGGAGTTCCCGAACGCCTCGGGCAAGCGCCTCAACATGATGTATGAAACCGATTTCGACTTTTGGACGAAAATGAAAGAGTTCGTGGACCATGAGCCTTACTCGGCCATTCCGCCGGCTACTCGCGGTGTTTTGGCTTCCCTCGGCATCAAGAAGGGTGAGCCATTTAATCCAACTGCCAAGCAAATGGAATCCTTGAACAAGGCGATGGAAGTTGCACCAAAGATGATCTTTGCCTCCAGGCAGGTCGGTCGACCGGATGGCCGTAACTTCTATTACTATGACAGACAGTATGAACGCGTTTGGTCTGGAGCTACCGCCGAGTTTATGCAGGACGGCTACCTCGACATCGACCAAAGGGCTGCCTTTATGCAATTTGCATACAGCACGTCACCAGCAATGGTTAAACGCGTTATCAATGGTGGTGCAAAATATCCGGTTACTGCCAGAGACGCGGACGGCGAATTCTTGAATGGTAGCCACCACTACAAGCTACATCTGCCGGCGGGTATTCCGGCGAAGCTGTTCTGGGCAGTAACGCTCTACAACGTAACCGATGGGACGATGCCGGAAACTGACCAGTTCATGCCGTCTATCAATCAATTCAACGATTACGAGAAGAATGATGATGGTT
The DNA here is from genome assembly GCF_013034545.1 of Ruegeria sp. HKCCA5763. Taxonomy (NCBI): domain Bacteria; kingdom Pseudomonadati; phylum Pseudomonadota; class Alphaproteobacteria; order Rhodobacterales; family Roseobacteraceae; genus Ruegeria; species Ruegeria sp. HKCCA5763. The sequence continues at coordinate 211,920 of NZ_WQGF01000008.1, read as the reverse complement.
CGGTTGATCTCTACTTCGGTCCGACGCTGCCAGACGGCGCTCCTGAGTCCAATTTCATCAAGACCGTTGAGGGAAGAAACTTCCTGACAGCTGTGCGACTGTTTGGAACGGGTATCGAGTTCTTCGACCAAACTTGGAAACCCGACGATGTTGCGAAAATTGACTAATTTTCAAATCGTTGGATAAAAAAGTTCTGAAAGCCCGCAGGGAACTGTGGGCTTCCTGGACAACTGTGATCGCAGCGCACCAAGGAATCTGACCTTTCACAATCGCGAAGTATCTATTGCTCTCGTGGCAACCGGCAGAAAAGCAATTCCTCGTCGAATCCACAACATTTTGTAGCTTTCTGAAGTTGACCACAAAATGACACCCCCAACGAGGCGTCGGGGGCACAACTTAAGTGAACGGCTGGGGACTTACCCCCCCTATTTCTGTTTAACGGAAATAGGGGGGGGTAAGTCAGGGTATGTCCCTCTCCCAAAACCCATTTCTTAATCTTTCGTTAACCTTTGATCCTAGAAATCCAGTTCCTTCGCTCTGAATCCGCCCGAATTTCAGCCGGTCCCAGGAAACCTCCCAGCTTTAATTCTGGCGAAACCCAGATGTCCGAGTGTGCGCGTGCCGGCAATCCCGCCGGCCAACAGCAAGAGCCGCCGGGCCGGAGAATGTGCAGTGACCAACGAAAGACCTATTTCAGCACCAATTCATTTTGATCGCTTTCCGTCCTGCGGATCCAAGAGCAGTCAATTTGAAACAGAAAACACATTCCGAAGAATACCAGCCTGCCAAATTCACAATATTGGAAGCCCGGCCAGGACGTATTCAAACAAAACGATTTCATGAAGGTGGCGTAGACAACTCGAGCCGGGCACGAAACTTCACATTTGAAGAGCGAGAAGTTTCGGATTTTGAAGACCTTCTTGCCCTAATCTCCGAACTCTCTCAATCAGTGCAAAAGGTTGCGGTGTCTGGATCTGTGAAGGAAGAGGTCCGCCATCACAAAAAAATCCGCCGTTTGGCCAAACCACGAAATGGCGCGAATCCAACTCTCGAAGACCTTGGCTGCTCCTGGCTACATTTCGACATCGATGATGTTGAACGCCCAGATCACCTGGACTGGGGAGATCCGCAGGCCCTGGCCGAATGGACCTGGCGCAATATCTGCCATGGATTGCCTGCGCTCAAGGATCTCTCGGTTGTCTGGCAAGCATCCTCGAGTGCTGCGACTGCCGGCAAAGACCATCTGGCCAAATTCCATTTCTACTGCCTTGCAGATCGCCCCCTCCTTGCACATGAGCGGCACCACCTTTTTGAACAGGTTGGCAGCGACGAAAGTCTGGCTCGGATTGCACAGCCAAACTACATCGCAGCCCCGGTATTTGACGGGGTTCCCGATCCATTGGAAGGAACGCCAAGGATTGGGATCATAAGGAAAGAGCAAGAAAGACTGGACACGAGTTCGATAGCGTTTCCAAAAGAAGTGAAGAGAAGCAAACGCCAGACAAGGAATGGAAAGCCTTCCAAATCCTTGCCTTCGAAGGCCAATTCTTCTTCAGCAAAGACAATCACTACCAAGACAGGCGAAGCGCAGCTTTCGAAATCCTGTGCCAAGCTTGCCAGAGGAACGGATCGGAACACATCCATCTATAATGAATCCCAACTCATCGGAGGGTTTGTCAGTGCTGGCGAAATCTGTGAAGCCGAAGCGCTTGAAAGGCTTCTGAAGGCCGCCCACCAAACCGGGCACGACCGATATGAGGAAGCCGTAAGAAACGGGCTTCGGGATGGCCTGGCGCGTCCAATAGGTGGGGCCTCAGATGCGGAGGAACCCGCCCCCTATTATCCGCATAGCGCGATCCCAAAAGACCAAGCCATCGCAATGCATGCCAAGACTATTGAGGTCTGGGGAAACGAAGCTTTGGCATTTCTTCGCAAGCAAAGCCCAGGCAACCCTTCGCAAGGCAAAGATAGTCCACCCCGTGTTTTGCTTTCCGGGGCGCAGGGGGTTGGCAAAACCGCTGCCCTAGTTGGCCGCAATAGGCGGCCTGGCTTTCTACACAGCACTGAAGGCTTGGTGTCATTGATGCTTTTGCCAGATCACGAGAAGGTAGAAGAAGCCTTCAATGACTATAAGAGAAATGCACCCGCATCGGCTCCGCCAGCCATTTCCCTCAAGGGGCGCAATCGACCCGATCCAGAGGCCGACAATGACACCGTCAAAATGTGCCGGATCTATCCAACGGCGAGGAAGTTGTCGGAGCTTGGCTTTTCGATCCGATCCACCCTCTGCAAGAAATGCCCTTTTCAGATGGATTGTGGCTATCTCCGTCAGGAAGCTGACATCAAAGCACAGCTGAAGACCAAAGCTGGCTTGGTGATCTTTGCCCCGCATGAATACGGTCATCTTCCTTTGCCAGCAGAAACTTTGCCAGATCTTACCGTTTTTGATGAGCGGCCGCGCGATTTTGGGAAGGAAGAAGCCCATGTGTCGCTCATTGAGCTGACTGAAACTCTTCTGCCGCCTGCTAAAAACCAAAACCAACGAGGCGTTGAAATCGGGGATGCCATCGTCCTGCAAGATCAGGCGATTTCTCCAGTGAAGTCAGCCCTGCTGGCTGTGGCTGGAACCGGAGCGGGTGTTCAAATGGAGCGACTGCGCGATCTGGGCGTCTCACCTGAGCTGTTGCGAACCGCCATCAGGCATCTGGAGGAGCTAAAAACTGGCAATACGAACCGGGCTCTAAGGCCTCTTTTCGCATGCAAGGATGACACCATCGGTGAGGCCCAGCTTGGTGTCATCGGCAGTCGCCTTAATAGTAGCAAGGCCAGCCACGCAAGGCGTCTTCAGATGCTATGCGAATGCCTGCTGGCCGATATGGAAAGCGGTTTGGCCACCTCAAGTGCCGTGTTTGCTGATGTCGAAAGAGCGCGTCCGGCGCAGCATCAGGCAGGCTATACTGCGGTTCGCCTGCGCAATCTGAAAAATATCACCGGACGCCCGTTTTTGTATCTGGATGGCACAGCAAATGCTGATCTGTCTCGTCTGCTGTTCGGCTCGGATTTGGAAACGCATCACTACCCGGTGGAACGAAACGCAAAGGTCATGCAAATTTTGGGCTGCAATTTTTCCAAGCGCAGGTTGAGCCTGAAAGCACAGGAGAAACAGCGCACTTACGGAAGTATTAGAACGCAAAACGATACACTGCGTGACTTTGTAAATGGCGTGGTTGCGCGATACCCGAGTGCCGCTGTGTTCGGGACAAAAGACGTGATTGCTTCCTTGGATTTTGACCGCCCCGGACGGGCTGGCCACTTCGGCAAGCTCAGGGGTCAGAACAAGTGGGAAGCGTTTAACCAGGCTATCGTCATTGGTCGCGAACAACCTGGGCATTTGGATGTCGAACGCATTGCCAGAGCCTATGCCTCCGCAGCGGGAGAAGAATTCCAGCCGGGTGACTACGTCAAGCAACGCCGCGGCATCAGAGTGAAAAAAGGCAGCCATTCAATAGATGTATTTGCACATCGTGACCCTTGGGGAGACCGCATTCTGCAACAGATACGCGAAGCCGAGATCGAGCAGGCAATGGATCGTGTCAGACTAATCCACAATACCCAGCCAAAGGAGGTCTTCTTGATGTCACCCGTGGTGGCGAACGTAACCGTAGGTAGGATCGTAGAATGGCTGGATTTCAAGAAGGGAGGCAGCAAGGTTGACAAGGCCATTGCGAAATACGGGCTGATTTTCCAGTCACCGGCCGATTGCAACCGGTACATGCCTGAGTTCTGGCGGTCCAGACAAGTTGCCGCCACCGACAAAAACCGCGCGAAGCTTCTGTCAAAAGATCCATGTAGTATAGAACCATATGGGGGATTTGACGGTGAGAGCCTCCCTCTCCGTATCGAGTTCTGGCCAACGGTTGAGGCGGGCAAGAAGCCACCAAGCAAAGAGGCCTTGGTGTTTGCCCCGGAAAGTCAGGTGCGGGAAAAACTGGAGCGGTTCCTGAAGATCTCAGAGTTCCGCGTTCTCAACTTGTAGGACTCCAAAGAAACCGCCATCGTTGCCGAGAGGACCGTTCTCAAACGGTTAGCCTGCGGGAGAAAATAGAATGATCAAATATGTTTTAGGCGACGATGTCGGTCCTCTTGAGCACTGGCCTTTCGACAATCCCGCAAGCGGATATCAGATCAAAGAAGGCTCCCCGCAGGCATCAGGCCGCATGGATGCTGGCGGGCCAGGCCATACGACGCGCACGGGCATCTGGCGCTGCACCAAGGGCGTTTTTGAATGCACCGAGCAAGGCGATGAACTGATGACCATCCTGTCCGGTCGATGCCGGATGACCAACCTGACCAGTGGCGAGGTTCAAGAGTTGGGCCCGGGCGACAGTCTCTTTGTGCGTGATGGCAGCCGGGTGGTCTGGGACATCATCGAAGACGTGACAAAGGTGTTTTTCGGCCATAAAGCGGACGGGTTTTGACGGTGCACCGGCCACATGATTGAGTTTCGCCCGCTTTTCTAGGGCGTCCAGATTTGGAGCCAACGCACAAATTCTTTAACGTCAGATAAATCGAAAGATCTTAAAAATCGGGCAAACAAAAACAGAGGCATAGCCCGATGCATGTAGAATTTCACGAGGCAAATAGTTTCCCTGCCAGCCGCAGTTTTTCGGATCTCAAGGCAATTAATAAATACACCAACAGAGCTCGCGACGGTCAAAAGTTTGGTCCTCAAAAAAGAAAGGCAGAAAGAACGTTAGTTCGCGAAATCGCTCGTGTGACGTCCGCGCTCGAAAAGGCTGCGCTTCTTGTGATCAAGGACCCAACTTATGTTCCTATAATGGAGCGGCTTGAACATGAACTTTGTCAGATGCAGGAACAGCTTGCCAACTGCCCGGTGGAAAGGGCGTTGGCCATTGTTCAAAAGAAGGAAATTTCTTGAAGGATGCGGGCTTTGTGCTCAAGCGAAGCACCATCACCATATCGTTGTTCTTGAAGAGCATGGCCGAAGAGATCGCGTCTAATCCGGTTATCAACTTCAGCCGCGATCATTCGATCCTCAAATGCATGACGGAGTGAGTACATAACATGTCTATCGGACTCCATCAGACCATTGGATCTCAAATACTTGTTAACTGTGTTAGAAAGTGACGCTTTGCCTTTGTAGCTGGGAAAACCGTTCGGACATTCTTGGAACGCTTCAAGGCTAACGCCAACAAGAGGAATAGTTCGCTTGGAGGCATTGTTCTTCAAGTGTCGCCCGACCGGTGCGATTTCAATGTAGGGAACAGAACCCTCAAGATGGATGCGAGCCCTGTCCAGATTTGCGGCTTCGCTAGGTCGATACCCTGTATTGATCATACCCAACAAAATGCACCGCGCCTCGGTGTTTAATCCACTCAAAGCACCTTCAGACAAAATACGATTACGAATCCAATCGTCGGAGAATGATGGTCGAGATCGCCTCTCTGGTTCCTTCAAACTCAGACCAGACAGAGGCAAATCAATCTTAAGTCGCTTTTTTTCGTTAACTGTTTTTAGAATATCACCTAGGTGCGTGAAGTCCTTGTTAGCAGAGTTCTGTGTAACTTCGCCCATTTCAATTCGCTCAATCCACATCTCCCGGAAATCCAACAAATCATCCCGAGTGATCTCGGAAATTGCCACGTCTCCGGCGACCGCGATGAAATTCTTCACCGCTTTCTTCCGTGGGTTCTTCCACCTGCGAATCTGATCAGCGTCTTTACCTAGTGTCCTATCCCTGGCGAGGGACCAATACATTTCCAACGCTTGGGAAACCGAAATCTCCGGTGCAGCAACGGCGCCCAACAGAGCCTTCGCTTCGAACGTGTCTGGGCTGCCTTGCACAACTGGAATCGCCTCAACTCGTTTCAGCAATTCTTCGAGAGGAAGCTCAGCAACCTTCGGCATTTCCAAGTACCGAAACCCCCTCGATCTAGCCAAGTTTTGTGCTGCGCTAAACTGCTTTTCAGCTTCTACGGTGTCGCCGGCAAGGCGAGCTTCCCAGCTATCCAACATCTTCGCCCAAACAGATGGCGCTTTCTCCATTGCCAAACTCAGTGAATCGGTTTTCAGGCTGATCCAGACGGTTTTTCGTTCTTCGACGCTGGCGAAACGGCGTGGAACGCGCCTAACGATACAGTAAATAGAGCCTCTGAGTTTAACATTCACAGTTCAACAGCCTCCAAGCATGAAGAGATTTGTGCAGCAAAATGTGCAGCAAAAAACATCCAGCCTCAAGCGGGGAGTCAGTCAATCCAGCTGAAAATCAACTATTTACAGTGATTTAGAGGCAGGCTCTTGCTGGATAATGGCGGAGACGAAGGGATTCGAACCCTCGAGACGGTTTCCCGCCTACTCCCTTAGCAGGGGAGCGCCTTCGACCACTCGGCCACGTCTCCGCCGACGGGTATATCCTTGCAAACGCTGGAAATACAAGGCCATTTGTCGACGGTTTGACAGTTTTCTTCAAATTCCCGGAAATCCTTGAAATAGAACAGGTTCAAGGCGGTACGCGTTGAAATTGGACACGTATCACTCCCAGAATTTCAACATCTGAGAAGCACAGGCATGTCAGGATTCGCGTTTAAGGCACCGGAAGTGAGGTTTGGGCCAGGCGAAACCTGCGGGTCAAAGGTTTTGCCGAAAACGCCAGTTAGAGGGGATCAATCCGGTTCAAAGGCGTAAAGGCCAAGTTGATGCCGCCGGCGATGGAAACGTTCGACCCGTTCAACAATCTCGTCGCTGGAAACGGCGATCACAAATGACAGCAGAGTTTCAAGCAATGCTATGGTCGAAACGGAGGAAGGGAAGAATTGGGGCGTGTCTGCGGACACAACAAAACCGTGATGCGCGTTCAGTATCACAGGGCTTGCCGGGCTGTCCGAGATCCCCACAACGGTCAGTCCCTGTTGCCGCGCCAGTTTGATCGCCTCAATCACTTCCGTGCGGTAAGGATGGCAGGTGATGGCGATCAATACGTCCTGTTCATCAGCCCAAGCCAAATCGTCAACCGGTGTTGATCCCGGGCGTGGAATAGCGTGGAATTGCTTCATCCCTGTGGACGCCAGGTAGGTGAAATTGCGTGCGTTCGAATTGTTGACGCCCACCCCCAAAGTGAAAATCTGCCGGCAGTTCCAAATGTCTTCTGCCGCTTTCTTCAGGCGGTCGGCATCAATTCCGGCAAAGGTTTCTTCAATGTTGCGGATCGCTGCGCCAACCATGTCAGCATAAAGCGTGCCCAGTTCCCCAGATTTGCCGATGTCCTGCAACCAGCGGGCACGGTCAGGAAAAGAGGCTTGCCCCTTGCGAATAGCGTCGCGAAAGGGTTCCCGGAAATCGTCATACCCGTCAAAGCCGACCTGCCGCGCCATCCGCACAAATGTGTTGGGTTTAACTTTGGCGGCCTCTGCTATTTCACGGACGGTCGAAACCCCCACATCTGTTGGGTTTTCCAACACATAACGCGCGGCTTTTTGCGCCTCTGGCGTTAGGGCGTTCCATTCTTCAGTCAGGCGGTTCAGAACGGTTTGTGATATGTTTGTGTCATTCATGATTGACGATGGTACAAATGTGAAATTAGCGTGTCGAGCAGAAACGCGACTCGGAATGAGGAACGACCATGCCCGCGCACAAAACGCCACCTCCAGTGTCTGCGATGGCTGCAGCTTGTCGGTGCTTTGATCTGAACATGACGTGGGTTGAAGGCGGATACAATGGTGCTTGCGCGTTGCTCCTAGGGGAGGGCCAAGCGCGTTGTGAGGCGCGCGTTGACCGGACATTTCTGAAAGCGGGCAAGACACTGACAGTGTTGTCCTGTCCTAACGCATTGGTGGAGAACGCTAAATGAGCTTGCCTGAAACAATGAAGGCTATGGTTACGATGGGCCATGGCGGGCTGGAACAGATGGTCCTGCACGAAAATTGGCCGCGTCCTGAACCGGCGACTGGAGAAGTGTTGATCAAGGTTGGGGCCTGCGGCTTGAACAACACCGACGTTAACACGCGATCTGGCTGGTACTCCAAGACTGTGACCGATGCCACAACCGGCGGCGCGTTTGAAGAGGTTGGCGAAGAAGACCCTACTTGGGGTGGCAACCCAATAACTTTCCCACGAATTCAGGGGGCTGACATTTGCGGGCACATTGTAGCTGTTGGCGAAGGGGTCGACCCCCGGCGCGTGGGTGAGCGTGTGATTACCGACGGTTGGCTGCGTGATTCCGCTGATCCCGGCAACATGGACAACGCCGGTTATTTTGGTTCGGAACGCGATGGTGGGTTCGCTGAATACGCGACGACCCTTGCGGTCAATGCTGTGCCGATTTCCTCGGATCTGTCGGATGCAGAGCTGGCAACGTTCTCTTGTTCCTACTCTACCGCCGAAGGAATGTTGACCCGAGCCAATGTGAACGACAAAGACACCGTGCTGGTGCCCGGAGCATCGGGCGGTGTGGGCGGCGCGTTGGTGCAATTGGCCAAGCGGCGCGGTGCGCGGGTCATCGCGATGGCATCTGAAGCGAAGCATCCCGCTGTGGCGGCGCTTGGTCCCGATAAGGTTCTACCTCGGGCGCCTGAAAACCTGCGCACGGCGTTGGGTGACGAAAAGATCACCGTGGTCGCCGATGTGGTCGGTGGTCCCTATTGGGCGCACTTGATCGATATTTTAGAACGCGGCGGACGTTACACCTGCTCAGGTGCAATTGCTGGACCGATGGTCGAGTTTGACCTGCGCACCTTTTATCTGCGCGACCTGACTTTTACGGGTTCGACCGTGATTGACCCGCAGGTGATGACGAACCTTGTGAGTTACATTGAGGCCGGTGAAATCAAACCGGCTTTGGCAGCGACATATCCGTTGGAGGAGTTGCGTGAGGCACAAGCTGCCTTCATCGCCAAAGAGCACACCGGAAACATAGTGGTGATTCCATGACACTGGACAGCGTTTTGGAGGCCGCGCGGCATGTACATCAGGCACATCCTGACCTGTCGGCCTTTGGCGCATGGCCTTCTGATCTGTCTGTTGCGATGTCAGAGCCAAGTCATGTTCCTGCGGCGGATCTGGTGCGGGACTGCGACTTTCGGGGGAGCGATCTGACTCAGCCGTTGATCGACGCAGTCAAGGCAACCACTCATCTGGCCCATTGGAAACAGACATACACAGAGGAAGAGGTCGGCGCGGATTTTCTCAGCCGGTATGGCTATTACGAGCTGTTTGGCCCAACCGGCCATTTTCATTCAACTCAGCTGCGTGGCTATATCGGGTATTGGGGGGCTGGGCTGATCTATGACTGGCACAGCCATCAAGCCGAAGAAATCTATCTGACGCTGGCTGGTGGCGCGGTGTTCAAGGTTGAGAGTGATGCGGCTTTTGTTGGTCCCAACCAGACACGTCTGCATTCCAGTTGGCAAAGCCATGCCATGGTCACAACGGATCAACCGATCCTGACCTTTGTGCTGTGGCGCGGTGAGGGCATGGGAGATCTACCCAGAATGGATGCGCAATGAAGATCACACGAATTCGGGTTTATCAGACAGGGCTGCCCTATGTCGGTGGTGCTTATGTCTGGGGCGCCGGAAACGCTATCAAAACGGCCATCGCCTCGGTCGTGGTTATGGATACTGACGCGGGTTTTCAGGGCTGTGGCGAGTTCACGCCGTGTGGCGATAACTATATGGTCGCGCATTCCGAGGGCGTAACAGCCCTGGCGCGGCTTGTTGCCCCGAAACTGTTGGGTGAAGACCCGCGTCAGGTCGGACGGATCGAACAGTTGATGGATCAACTGGTTCAGGGCCATGGGTATGCCAAGTCTCCTTTCGATGCAGCCTGCTGGGACATTTTGGGTAAGGCGTGTGATCAGCCGCTTTGGATGTTGCTGGGCGGCAAGCTGACCGACGGTGCGCCGATGTACCGGGTGGCCCCGCAGAAAGCGGTGGATGAAACGGTAGCCGAGATGAATGTCTATCGCGATCAGGGCTACCGCCAGTTTCAGGTCAAGGTCGGGGGTGACTGGGCCACGGACATCGATCGGATACGGACGACTGTTCCGCTGTTGGAGCCGGACGAAAAAGCGATGGCCGATGCCAATCAGGGGTGGCGTGTTGACAATGCAATTCGGGTGGCGCGCGCGACGCGCGACCTGGATTTCATCCTCGAACAACCCTGTCGTACCTACGAGGAATGCCAACAGGTGCGCCGTGTGGCCGAGCAACCAATGAAACTGGATGAATGTGTAACAGGCATCCAAATGGCGCAGCGGATTGTTGCGGATCGTGGGGCCGAGATCTGTTGTCTGAAGATCTCGAATCTTGGCGGCATCAGCAAAGCGCGGCGTGTGCGGGATTATCTGATAGACAACCGCATCCCCGTTGTCAGCGAAGACACGTGGGGGGGCGAAATCACGACGTCTGTGGTGGCACATTTTGCTGCCTCAACCCCGCCCGAATATCTGCAGAACACAACTGATCTGATGAACTACAACACTCGATCAACCGGCATCGGTGGACCGACGGCCCGAGACGGGAAGCTTTATGCAACCGACACGCCGGGTTTGGGCGTGGCACCTGACTTTGAAAGCCTCGGTGCGCCGGTGGCGGAGTACACACTATGAAGATCAAGTCCATTACCGTCTATCAGGTGGACCTGCCGTTGGAGCACCCCTATTGGCTGTCTGGCGGGCGGCTGAAGTTCGAAACGCTCGATGCGACGATTGTGAAGATCGAAACCGCCTCCGGTCTGGTCGGCTGGGGCGAAGGCACCCCTTGGGGGCACACCTATGTTCCTGCCCACGGGCCAGGCATTCGCGCTGGTATCGAAACGATGGCACCTTTCATTCTGGGTCTCGATCCGCGCAAGGTGCTGGACGTGGAACGGGCGATGGATCTGGCATTGCCCGGGCATCTTTACGCCAAAAGCCCGATCGATATGGCTTGTTGGGATATTGCAGGTCAGGCCGCAGGTCTGCCCATTGCCGATCTTATGGGCGGTGGGTCGCGCACACCGCGCCCGATTGCCTCGTCGGTAGGAGCGAAGACTGTCGAAGAAACCCGCGAAGTGATGGAACGCTATCGCAGCCGGGGTTACATTGCGCATTCGGTCAAAATTGGTGGTAACGTGGAACGCGATATCGCTCGGGTCCGCGATGTGGAAAGCATCCGGCGACCGGGCGAGATTGTCCTCTATGACGTCAATCGGGGTTGGTCTCGTCAGCAAGCCCTGCGGGTGATGAGCGCTTGCGAAGATCTGAACGTGATGTTCGAACAGCCCGGCGAGACGCTGGACGATATTGCGGCAATCTCGGGGCTGCATGCCTCGCCTGTGTCCGTGGATGAAACTCTGGTGACTTTGCAGGATGCAGCCCGGATCGCCCGCGATGGTATTGCCGAAATTTTCGGGATCAAGCTGAACCGCGTTGGTGGACTGACCAAGGCGGCTCGGATGCGGGATATCGCGCTGGCCCATGGTATCGATATGTTTGTGATGGCCACCGGCGGCACGGTTCTGGCCGATACCGAGGCGCTGCATCTGGCGGCCACCATCCCGGATGACAATTTCCACGCAGTCTGGGCGTGTCAGGATATGATTGCGGTCGATATTGCGGGCGGTCGTGGCCCGCGCAATATTGATGGTCACCTGCACCTGCCCGAAACCCCGGGACTGGGTGTGCATCCGGACGAAAATGCGCTTGGCACCCCGGTCGCAGTTTATCGATAAACACTCAACACATTGAAGTTGGAGATCGGGTCACATGTTGAAGATCAAAACTCAATCCGAATGGATCGCCCGCGCAAAGTCTGTGTTACCCGCAGGCGGGTTTGGCAATTTTGATCCGGGTATCATAATCGCCCGTGGCGAAGGCAGCCGTGTCTGGGACGAGGACGGGAACGAATATGTCGATTATCTGATCGGCTCAGGCCCGATGCTGCTCGGTCATGGTCACCCCGAGGTGATGGAGGCTGTTCTGGAACAGTTGCCGCAAGGCATGACCTTCTTTGCCAATAACAGAAAGGGTATCGAACTGGCCGAAGCCATCATCGAGGCCGTTCCCTGCTGTGATCAGGTGCGGTTTGTTGCGTCAGGTGGCGAAGCTGACATGTATGCCATTCGGCTGGCACGGGCCTATACGGGTCGCAACAAGATCCTCAAGTTCGAAGGTGGCTATCACGGGATGAGCGCCGAAGCGCAGATGAGTCTGGCGCCCAGTCGTCGGGTCAATTTCCCTCAGGCCGTGCCCGACAGTGCCGGAATTCCCGAAAGCGTGGCCGAACAGATGCTGATCGCGCCGTTCAATGATCTTGAGGCTGTCGCGGCCCTGCTGGACGAGCATGACGATGTGGCGGCGATCATGGTCGAACCGTTGCAGCGGATCATTCCGCCCTTGCCCGGGTACCTGCAAGGGCTGAGGGATTTGTGCGACAAACACGATGTGCTGCTGATCTTCGATGAGATCGTCACCGGGTTCCGTCTGGCGTATGGCGGGGCGCAGGAACGTTATGGCGTGACCCCGGATATCTGCACCTTGGGCAAAATCACCGGCGGCGGGTTTCCTTTGGCGGCTTTAGGCGCCAGCGCCGAGATCATGAAGCATTTCGACAAATCGAAAGTCGGTGAAGACGGCTGGCTGATGCAATTGGGCACTTTGTCGGGCAATCCGGTGGCTTCGGTTGCGGGATTGAAAACAATGGAAATCCTGCGGCGTGATGGGGCCTATGAACACTTGCGCGGTATCGGGCGGCAGTTGCAAGACATGCAGAAGGACGCGCTGAACGAAGCCGGCATTCCGCATCGGATTTGCGGAGACGAGACTTTGTTCGATATCTATTTTACCAAAGCCGAATGCAGGGACTACCGCAGCGCCAGTCACGACGACCCTGCACGCAACGCAACGTATAATGGCGCTTTGCGGTCGCATGGGATTTTCAAAGCTCCGGGCAAGCTGTACCCGTCATTAGCGGTGACCGAGGCCGATCTGGATCAGACCAGAGAAGCCGTACGCCACGCCGTGGCTGCAATTTCCTGATCATTGTAAAAAAACGGGTCGCTGTTGATAACAACTGCGACCCGTCACCTCTGGAAGTCAGGGGCCAGCCTCGCCCCCTCGAATACTGATTAAATCACCGCAATCTGAAAACTTTTCGATACTTTCGAGACTGACCTGACTTCCTGGTTGGTATGTCACTTTAATGCCTGAAGAAATCGCCTTTTACAGTGACCCAGTTCACACTCGAAGAATTTATTTTGAATTTTTCCAATCAAATAAATCCGGTCCAGCCTGCGCAAGCAATTCGGCAGCCATCGCGCGGGCCATTTCCGGCCCGTCTGTGATTGCGCCCGTCATATCCCGACTGGCGGTTTCCGTTCCATCTGGTCGCAGAACTTCGCCACGCAACCTGAGGGCGCCATTGTTGATTTCGGCCAGACCCGCGATCGGCGTTTCACACGACCCGTCCAGAGCATCCAGCAACGTACGTTCGGCCGCCAGCCGTTGGCCTGTTTCCGCGTGGTGAATCGCCTCAAGCATTTCTGCCGCACGCATATCGTCGCTGCGCCGTTCAATGCCGATGGTGCCTTGCGCGATGGCGGGCAGCATATCGTCAGGGGAAATGGCGCTTGCCGGGACATCATCCATACCCAGACGTCGAATTCCCGCCATCGCCAGGAAGGTGCAATCTGCCACGCCATCTTCCAGCTTTTTCAGTCGCGTCTGAACGTTTCCACGAAATTCGACCACCTTCAGATCAGGACGCCGGTTCAGCAATTGAGCACGGCGACGCAGCGAGGAGGTGCCAACAACGGCACCCTCGGGCAGTTCGTGGATGGAACCCAAGCGCGGGGAGATAAACGCATCTCGCACGTCCTCACGCGGCAGGAAAGTATCCAGCACAAGGCCGTCGGGCTGTGCGACCGGCATGTCTTTGGTCGAATGCACGGCGATGTCGATTTCAGCGCGCAGCATCGCTTCTTCGATTTCTTTGGTGAACAGACCCTTGTTGCCGATCTCTTTCAGCGGTCGATCAGCATCGATCATGGCGCGATTGTCGCCCGTTGTTTTGATTACCACGATATCGAATGCATCTTCGGGCAGGTCGAAGGCATCACTCAGGCGTTGGCGTGTTTCATGGGCCTGCGCCAAAGCAAGCGGCGAGCCACGGGTGCCGATTCTGAGGGGCGATGCGGGTGTGGGCAAATTCACAGTCATGCTCACAGCTTTAGTCGCGTCACATTGCCCTGACAATGGGGGCTGCGCTTGACAAATTGCCGCCGAAGGACGACCCGTTGCGAAAACCGGATGACTGGGGGCGAATATGGCCGAGACAAAGAAACTGCTGCGGGCGCTGGCGGGTGAGGTGCAGGATGTGCCGCCGATCTGGATGATGCGTCAGGCGGGCCGGTATTTGCCCGAGTATCGCGCCACCCGCGCACAGGCCGGCGATTTCCTGTCCTTGTGCTATAACCCTGAGCTTGCGGCCGAAGTCACATTGCAACCGATCCGTCGTTACGGGTTTGATGCCGCGATCCTGTTTGCCGATATCCTGTTGGTGCCGCAGGCGCTGGGCGCTGATCTGTGGTTTGTGACCGGTGAAGGCCCGCGCCTGTCGACGATCACGCAGCAATCCGAGTTTGACGCGCTAAAACCAGTTGACGCGATTCATGAAACACTGTCGCCCGTTTATGAAACGGTACGAATTCTGTCGCGCGAATTGCCGTCGGAAACCACTCTGATCGGTTTTGCCGGCGCGCCGTGGACGGTCGCAACTTACATGATCGCAGGGCGCGGCACGCCTGATCAGGGCCCCGCGCACGCGTTGCGGGAAGGGAACACCGCGCTGTTTGAGGCCTTGTTGGAACGTATCACTGCCGCAACGATCGAATACCTGTCCGCGCAAATCGAAGCCGGGGCCGAGGTGGTCAAGATCTTTGACAGTTGGGCGGGGTCCTTGAAAGGTGAGGCGTTCCATAAATACGCGGTCGAACCGTGCCGGGTGATTACTCAGGCCATCAAGGAACGCCATCCAGGCATACCGGTCATCGGATTCCCGCGTGAGGCGGGCGAAGGGTATATCGGGTTTGCCAAAACAACAGGTGTAGATTGCGTCGCGCTGGACAACTCGGTGTCGCCGGAATGGGCGGCCGAGCATGTACAGGTTGATGGCTGTGTGCAGGGCAATCTGGCCTCGTCCCATATGGTGACGGGCGGGCAGGCGTTGGTGGATGAAACGCGGCGCATTGTTGAGGCGTTCTCGAAGGGGCCACATATCTTCAACCTGGGCCACGGGATCACGCCAGATGCGGATCCTGAGAATGTGCAGTTGATGATCGACACGGTGCGCGCACGGTAAGCTGGTGAAAGGGGGCCAGCCCCCTTCTTGGTCTGCGACCAATTCATCCCCCGAGGTATTTAGGGCCAGATGAAGCGCGGATCAGCGTGGGTCGTTGAGCTGCGCGAGGATGTCCTTTGTGTGCTCTCCGCGTGTTGGGCTGGGTCTGTGGTTCCATTGATGATTTGAAAACCGAGGCGCGGCGGCGGCTTGGAGAGTGCCGTCGATGTCTTGCCAAGTGTTGCGATGAGTGTTCATCGGGTGGTCCTGCGCCTCTTGCGGGTTGAGCACCGGGGCGACACAGGCATCTGTGCCGCGAAACACGGCGTCCCAGTGATCGCGCGGTTGGCTGGCGAAGATTTCGGCAAGGCGTTGGGTCAGATCAGGCCAGAGTGTGCGATCATATTGGTTCTGGAATTCGGCGTCACGGGCCAGGCCGAGGGTCTGCAAAAACTGAGCATAAAATTTGGGCTCGAGGCATTGGACTGTAATGAAGCCACCATCAGCGCACGTATATGTGCGGCTCCAGTGTGGGCCGTCCAAAAGGCTTTCACCGCGCGTATCGGACAGATTGCCTGTTTGGCGCATGGTCATCAGAAGGTTCATCATATGGGCTGAACCGTCATATATTGCAGCATCGACAACTGTACCTTCACCAGTGCGTTGCGCGTTAATAAGACCGGCCAGAAGACCCGCGACGAGATACATGGCTCCGCCGCCAATATCGCCCACCAGAGTTGCGGGTGTCTGCGGGGGCTGGTTGGGATGAGAGGCATACCAGAGCGCTCCGGATAGGGCGATATAGTTGAGATCATGCCCGGCTGTGTCAGCCAGCGGACTATCCTGGCCCCAGCCCGTCATGCGTCCATAGACAAGCTTCGGGTTACGGGCCAGGCAGGGTTTGGGGCCAAGGCCCAGCTTTTCCATCACACCGGGGCGGAAGCCTTCGATCAAGGCATCTGCGGTGCCGATCAGACACAGGGCGGTTTCCAGGTCATCAGGGTCTTTCAGGTCAAGCGCGATGGACCGCTTTCCGCGATCCAGAAGTGAGCGTTCTGGCATTCCGGGTGTGACAGCACCGCTTTTGCGATGAATGGTTATCACATCAGCGCCCAAATCGGCCAGTTGCATGGCGGCAAACGGGCCGGGGCCCAAACCTTCGATTTCGACGACACGAATTCCCTTTAGCATCTGCACCCTCCGTTTCGGGCAGAGTTTGCGAGCAGGCTGCGGATTGCAAGGCGGATGTTAGTGGCGCAGATCGTCGCCTGTAAGGCAGATGTGTGTCAAGCGATGTTGAATTGACCTGTTATACCCAGGTTTGGCGCGATAGGGTCCACACCAGAACGGGGAACGGATATGACGACAATTTTGTCCATCAGAGATCTGCGCAAGTCTTACGCCGATGGGTTTGAGGCGCTGAAAGGTGTGTCCTTGGACATTGAAGAGGGTGAGATTCTTGCCCTGTTGGGGCCAAACGGTGCTGGCAAGACAACCTTGATCTCAACTATCTGCGGGATCACCACCCCGAGTTCCGGTGAGGTCACGGTGGGAGGGCATGATATTCAGGCCGATTACCGCGCTGCGCGTAGGATGATCGGGCTTGTGCCGCAGGAAATTGCGCTGGAACCGTTTGAGAAGGTTTGGAACACCGTACGCCTGTCGCGGGGGCTGTTCGGGCTTGGCAAAAACAATGCGCGGATCGAAGAGATTCTGCGGAAACTGTCCCTTTGGGACAAGCGCAACAATGCGATCAAGGAATTGTCTGGGGGTATGAAACGTCGGGTGCTTATCGCCAAAGCACTGGCTCATGAGCCCCGCGTTCTGTTTCTGGATGAACCCACTGCCGGTGTGGATGTCGAGCTGCGTAAAGACATGTGGGAAATCGTGGCCGAGCTTAAAAGGGACGGGGTCACAATCATTCTGACCACCCATTATATCGAAGAGGCCGAAGCCATTGCAGATCGTGTCGGGGTCATCGACAAGGGTGAGCTGCTTTTGGTGCAGGATAAGGACTCACTGATGGCACAGATGGGTAAAAAGCAGATTGAGGTCATGCTGACAGAGCCCATCGCGCAGATTCCAGACAGTCTTGCGCTGCACAACCTGACACTGAATGGTGCGGGGGATGTCTTGATTTACACCTATGACACCCACGCGGACCGCACGGGTATCACGACACTGCTGAATGACGTCTCACAAGCCGGGTTGATACTGCGGGACGTGCAAACACGGCAATCGAGTCTGGAAGAGATATTCGTCAATCTTGTATCCGGAGAAATGGCATGAACTGGACTGCAATTGCCGCCATCTACCGGTTCGAAATGACCCGGTTCTTCCGCACTCTCGCGCAAAGCTTTTTCTCACCGGTTCTGTCCACGTCGTTGTACTTCGTGGTATTTGGCACGGCTATCGGCAGCCGCATTCAGGAAGTCGAAGGCGTCTCATATGGTGCGTTCATCGTGCCGGGGTTGATCATGTTGTCGGTGGTGATGCTGTCGATTTCGAACGCGTCTTTCGGGATATATTTCCCGAAGTTTCTTGGCACTATCTATGAACTGCTGTCCGCGCCGGTCAATTTCATCGAGATCGTGATCGGATATGTTGGTGCCGCAGCCACCAAGGCGTTGTTTGTCGGTTTGGTGATATTGGCAACCGCTACTTTTTTTGTGGATATTCGGATTGAACATCCCTTTGCCATGGCTGCGTTTCTGATCCTTTCCTGCCTCAGCTTTTCGTTGCTGGGTTTTATCATTGGAATCTGGGCCAGCAATTTCGAACAGATGTCACTGGTGCCACAACTTGTGGTGACGCCGCTGATCTTTCTGGGCGGCACATTTTATTCGATCTCGATGCTGCCACCGTTGTGGCAGACGATCACGTTGTTCAATCCGGTAGTTTATCTGATTTCGGGCTTTCGCTGGTCTTTTTATGGGCTAGCGGACGTACCAATTGTCTTTAGTCTTCTGGCCATTCTCGCTTTTACTGGGGTCTGTTTGGCGGTCATCGGCTGGATTTTCAAAACGGGTTGGCGGATACGCAGCTGACTTTCGTCAGGCGTTGCATTTTTGCCCGTTGAGTGTGGGAATTTGGTTCACGTCGCGTTTAAGGCCGAATGAGTCCCTTGTTTACGGGTTGGCGGCACTCTACATCGGCACCCATGAAACTCAGCCTGCCGTTTGTCAAAAAACACCCCTGCGTGGCCGTTGTCCGCCTGTCCGGCGCCATTGGAATGGCGGGCCGTGGTGCGTTGAATGACACGACCTTGGCTCCTTTTCTGGAAAAAGCGTTTCGCAAGGGAAAACCCGCTGCCGTGGCGCTTGAGCTTAATTCCCCAGGCGGGTCCCCTGTGCAAAGTTCGCTGATCGGTGCCCGTATCCGACGTTTGTCGGAAGAGCTGGACGTGCCTGTGATTGCCTTTGTCGAGGATGTTGCTGCCTCGGGCGGGTACTGGCTGGCCGCCGCCGCGGACGAGATCTGGGCAGATGACAGTTCGGTTCTGGGCTCGATCGGAGTGATTTCGGCCGGGTTTGGCGCGCATGTCTTTCTGGCGCGTCAGGGGCTTGAGCGGCGCGTGCACACGGCTGGAGAATCGAAGTCGATGCTGGATCCGTTTGCTCCGGAAAAGAAAGAGGACGTGGCCCGTCTGCAGGGGTTGTTGGGGGACATCCACGAAAACTTCATTGATCATGTCAAAGCGCGACGTGGGGACAAGTTGGATCAAAGTGCCGATCTTTTCACGGGTGAAGTCTGGCTGGCGCGGCGTGCGCAAGAGTTGGGCCTGATTGATGGCATTGCCCACCTCAAACCCAAGATGCAGGAACGCTTCGGCGAAAAGGTCAAATTCCGCCGTTACGGCGTGCGCAAACCGATCTGGACACGCTTTGGGGCCAGCCTGGCACAGGATGCCATCGCCGGATTAGAGGAGCGTGCTGCCTTCGCGCGTTTCGGTTTGTAGCGTGATCATCAAGGCCGTCACCCTTTTCCTGATTGCCATGGGCGTATTGGCGATGTTCGGCAAGCTGCGCTTTCCCGGGCAAAAGAAATTGAGCTCTGCGAAATGCCGGCGCTGCGGGCGGTATCGTATCGGCAAAGGCCCCTGCGCCTGTGAAAAAGGAGGCCGGACTTGATTACCACTTGGCTGCTGTCCGGTCTTGGCCTGTTGATTCTATTGCTGGCGGGCGACGCCCTTGTGCGTGGTGCCGTGAACCTGAGCTTGCGCCTAGGTGTTCCGGCGTTGATCGTCAGCCTGACGATCGTGGCATTTGGCACATCCGCGCCAGAGCTTTTGATTGCGATCAGCGCTTTGCAAGAGAATGCCCCGGGCATTGCGCTGGGCAATGTTGTCGGATCCAACACGGCGAATATTTTGTTGGTTCTGGGCCTTCCCGCGCTGCTTGCGACCTTGCACACCAGCGAATGTAACAGCCGCCGGAACTATGTCTTCATGCTGGTGGCCACAGTTCTGTTCATCGGTTTGGCCTTCTGCGGAACTTTTACCTTTTTCAGCGGCCTGATCCTGCTGGCGGCTTTGGGCCTGGTCTTGTTGAACGCCTTTCGCGAGGCAAAGGCCCATCGCAAAGCTTGCGGTGAAGCCTGCGTAGATGAAGAGCTTGAGGGACTGGAAGAAGCTGATCCCGACATGCCCTATTGGAAGGTGTCGATTTACTTGATACTGGGGCTGGTTGGCTTGCCAATGGGGGCGCACCTGCTGGTGGACAACGCGACCATTATCGCACGGACTTATGGGGTCAGTGAAACGGTCATTGGTTTGACTCTGATCGCGGTCGGAACGTCTTTACCCGAGCTGGCGACGACAGTTATGGCTGCATTGCGCAGACAGGCTGATGTGGCGTTGGGTAACGTGATCGGTTCGAACATGTTCAACCTTTTGGCCATCATCGGGATTGCAACGTGGTTCGGCCGCATACCGGTTGATCCCGAGTTCCTGCGGTTCGACTTGTGGGTTATGTTGGGCGCATCGCTGCTGCTGATCCCGTTTGTGTTCCTCAAACAGGATATCTCGCGCGTATGGGGGTTGGTGTTGACTTTCCTTTATGTGCTTTATGTCACCGTATTGCTGGTGTGATCTGACAAAATGAGGTGAAGCATGACCCGAGCTTTAGTGACCGGTGCCGGTATCCGTCTGGGCCGGGCTATGGCGCTGTATCTGGCGGGTCGTGGTTACGATGTAGCGGTTCACTACGCTACATCCGAACAGCCCGCGCAGGAAACGGTCGTCAAGATACAGGCCCTTGGGCGTCATGCAGTGGCATTGCAGGCCGATCTGCTGGACGAAGCTCAGGTTCAGGCGTTGTTGCCGAACGCGGCTGAGGCGCTGGGCGGCCCGATCACATGTCTGGTGAACAACGCCTCGATCTTTGAATATGACAATATCCATACCGCAACGCGCCAAAGCTGGGACCGCCATCTCGACAGCAATCTGCGTGCGCCATTCGTACTGACACAGGCTATGGCGGAACAGGGACTGGCCGCTGGCATGGACGAAAACGAAGAGCCTTTGGCCGCGGGCTTGATCGTCAACATGGTGGACATGAGGGTGCGAAAACTGACGCCAGAGTTCATGTCTTACACCATCGCGAAAATGGGGCTGTGGGCCCTGACCCGAACGGCCGCTCAGGCCCTGTCACCTGACATTCGGGTCAACGCGATTGGTCCGGGTCCGACGGTTCAGGGGCATCGCCAAAGCGAACAGCATTTTCAGGCGCAACGATCCAACACGGTTCTGGAACGCGGATCGAACCCCTCGGATATCACCGCTGCGCTGGGGTATTTTCTGGACGCGCACGCGGTCACTGGGCAACTTCTATGCGTTGATGGGGGGCAGCATCTGGGTTGGAAAACACCCGACGTGCTCGGCGTAGAATAAGCAATTTCGCTGCAAGTTTTGCACTGCTCTCATTCGTGTTACCTGCGCGTTACAAAAATGTCTTTTTTTTCATACACTTGCTAAGTGATTGAAAAAATATCATTTAGAATCAAGGCGTTAATTTATTGCCCATTTTTTGTGCAAATCAAGGAAGAGGCAATGAAACAAGGGGATTTCCGATCCAGCAGAAACTTATCTTCACACTTATCCACAGAAGTCGTGGATTTGTTTCCTCTTGATTTGAGAGGCCTGAGATTGCAGCCAGTCCAAGAGAATCATATCAAAAGCCTATGACCACCCACAGCGACTCTTCTCCGACCGGTTATGCCTGCATTCAGCGCTATGCAAAAACGCTGGACAGTTCGCCCGGTGTGTATCGGATGCTGGATGCGGATAGTCGGGTACTGTATGTGGGTAAGGCACGCAACCTGAAGGCGCGGGTGTTGAATTACACACGCCCGGGGCATTCTGGCCGGATCGAGAAGATGATCGCTTCGACCGCCTCGATGATGTTCCTGACAACCCGGACCGAGACCGAGGCGTTGCTGCTGGAGCAGAACTTGATCAAGCAGCTCAAGCCCAAGTACAACGTGCTGCTGCGCGACGATAAGAGCTTTCCTAACATTCTGGTCGCCAAGAACCACGCCTTTCCCCAGATCAAAAAGCATCGCGGGGCGAAGAAGGAAAAGGGTGCTTACTTTGGGCCCTTCGCCAGTGCAGGGGCGGTGAACCGCACGTTGAACCAGTTGCAAAAGGCGTTCCTGCTGCGCAACTGCTCGGATTCCATGTTTGACAGTCGAACGCGGCCTTGTCTGCTCTATCAGATCAAACGCTGTTCAGGGCCGTGCGTCGGGTTGATCTCGGAAGAGGCATACCGCGAAAGCGTCAAGGACGCCGAGCGTTTCCTGTCAGGCCGATCCACCAAGGTGCAGGAGGATCTGGCCGAGCAGATGATGGCCGCGTCCGAGGCAATGGAGTTTGAACGCGCCGCCGGTCTGCGTGATCGTATCCGGGCACTTACGCAAGTTCAGACGTCCCAGGGTATCAACCCGCGCGGCGTGGCCGAGGCGGATGTGATCGGCCTGTATATGGATAGCGGCCAGGCTTGTGTGCAGGTGTTCTTCATCCGCGCCAATCAAAACTGGGGCAACAAGGATTTCTATCCGCGTGTCGGCCCCGATGTTTCGCCCGCTGAGGTGATGGAGGCGTTCCTTGGTCAGTTCTACGACAACAAGGAACCGCCCCGGCAGCTGATCCTATCGGACGGGATCGAAAACGCCGATCTGATGCAGGAGGCCCTGACCGAGAAGGCAGGCCGCAAGGTGGAGATCCTTGTTCCGCAGCGCGGTGAGAAACAGGAACTGGTGGCGGGCGCCTTGCGAAATGCGCGCGAGTCATTGGCTCGCCGCATGTCCGAAAGCGCAACGCAGGCCAAACTGTTGCGCGGGGTGGCCGAAGCGTTTGATCTGGACGCGCCACCGGAACGGATCGAGGTTTACGACAACTCGCACATTCAGGGCACCAACGCGGTCGGTGGAATGATTGTTGCGGGGCCCGAGGGCTTCATGAAGAACGCCTATCGCAAATTCAACATTCGTGGTGACGATCTGACGCCGGGCGATGATTTCGGCATGATGAAAGAGGTTCTGAACCGCCGCTTTACCCGTTTGCAAAAAGAAGACCCGGATCGGGAAAAAGGGCTCTGGCCCGATCTTTTGCTGATTGACGGCGGTGCAGGGCAGGTAAGTGCGGTGCATGAGATCATGCAGGCCCATGGGGTCGCAGACATTCCAATGGTCGGGGTTGCGAAAGGGGTCGATCGCGATCACGGCAAGGAAGAGTTTCATCGGACCGGTCAGCGCCCCTTTGCCCTGAAGCGCAACGACCCTGTGCTGTATTTTATTCAACGTTTGAGGGACGAAGCACATAGGTTTGCCATCGGTACTCACCGCGCAAAGCGTGCAAAGGCCGTAGGCGCCACGCCGTTGGACGAAATTCCCGGCGTAGGGGCGGCGCGCAAACGTGCCTTGTTAACTCATTTCGGCAGCGCCAAGGCGGTCAGTCGAGCCAATCTGGTGGACCTAAAAGCAGTCGAGGGGATCTCGGCCGGGTTGGCGCAGAAGGTCTATGATTTCTTTCACGACAAGGGTTAGGCGCGCCGTCCACGCCACAGGATGTATAGCCCCGAAGCCACGATCAACGCGCTGCCGATCCACATTACGGGATCGAGGCTTTCGCCGAACATGAGCACGCCCAAGCCGATGCCGAACAATAGTCGCGTATAGCGGAATGGGGTCACAGCGGAAACTTCGCCTGTGCGCATGGCCTTCATCAGCGAAGAATAAGCCAAAACGCCCATCAGCACCGCTCCGGTCAGATGCAGGCTGGTATGTAGATCAAGCGAAACCATCGGCACGCCTTCCCAAAACCGATAGGCGAGCCCCGCAACGATGATGCTGAGAAACCCGTAGAATCCCAAGACTTCGGTTCCCAGCGTGGCAGGTGCTGCGCGACTGGCCAAATCACGCCCCGCAAATCCCAGCATGCCTAGAACGGCCAGAATCGACAGCAATGAAAAGCTGTCGCCGGTGGGCTGCAGGATCACGACAACACCAAGCATACCCACGAAAATAGCGCTCCACCGCCGCCAACCTACCGCTTCACCAAAGAACAACGCTGCACCTGCGACCACGACAAGCGGTGTGGCCTGCAAAATCACCGTGGCCGAGGACAATGGCGTGAGCGCTATGGCCAGAACATAGAACAACCGCCCCAGAACTTCGAACAGGACCCGAACCTTCATCGGCCGAGACAGCACGTCAGGATGCATCAAGCGCGTTCCGCGCATCAATGCTACCGCAGCAAAAACAAGTGATCCACCAGCGCCAAACACAACAAGGACTTGCCAGATCGGCACCACGGCCGAGGACGCTTTGAGCAGCGCGTCCTCAAGCGCAAAACCCGCCATTGCGGCAATCATCCATAGGCTGCCAATCATGTTCGCGCGGGCATCGGTTTGAATATGGGCTGTCATCTGACACTTCCGATCTGGGCTTTCGCCGCAATCTGACGGCAAAGCCCGGAAAGGCCAAGAGATACAGGACCAAAGGCCTGCGGCGCTTTGACCAAGCTTCTGTGATCCGCGCAGTTTTTTGTCTGATTGGCTTTTCTGTCCCGCAGCGTCGATATAGGGTCCCAGCCATGAAGTGGAACTTGCCCAATATTCTGACCGTCCTGCGCCTGTTGGCGGCGCCCGGTCTGGCCGTCATGTTTTTGTATTTCACCCGGCCATATGCGGATTGGTTCGCTTTGATCCTGTTTCTGTCGGCGGCTATTACCGATTGGTTCGATGGGTATCTGGCCCGCGCTTGGAAGCAGGAAACCAAGATCGGCGCGATGCTGGACCCGATTGCCGATAAGGCGATGGTAGTGATCGCATTGATGATCCTGGTGGGCTATTCGACAGAACACTGGACGCCGTGGCTGGTGCTGCCCGCGACGGTGATCCTGTTTCGCGAGGTTTTTGTCTCGGGTCTGCGCGAGTATCTGGGTGATGTAGCGGGGACACTCAAGGTTACGAAACTGGCCAAGTGGAAGACCACTGCGCAGATGATCGCCATCGCGGTTCTGTTTTCGCAAGGTATCTTTGAACACTATGCCGTGATGGCAAGTTTCGGCATGGATGCCGATCTGGTCGAGCAGATCATTGCGGGGCAGGTTGAAGACGTAAACCACCTGCGCTGGAATATTGAAGGCATGTACTGGGCTGGCCAAATCGGGCTGTGGCTTTTGTGGATCGCCGCAACACTGACATTGATCACCGGCTATGACTACCTACGTAAAGCCATGCCGCATCTTAAGGAGAGCTAAGCGATGGATGTGCTGTACTTTGCATGGGTGCGCGAACGCATCGGTTTGCCAAAAGAAAAAGTTGAGACAAGCGCTGCAACGGTCAGCGATCTGGTCTCGGAACTGTGCGCAAGGGAAGAGCGTTATGCGGCGGCCTTTGCCGATTTATCGGCCCTGCGGGTGGCACTGGACCAAGAGTTGTCGGATTTTGATGCCTCGCTGACCGGTGTGCGTGAGGTTGCGTTTTTCCCACCGATGACAGGCGGCTAAGCGATGAAGATTGCCGTTCAGGAAGAGCCATTCGATCTGGGCGCTGAGGCCAACGCCTTTGCCGCCGGGGATGATGCCAACGGTGCCATCGTCACCTTCACCGGCGTCGTACGCGATCTTGCAAGCGGTGATCTGGATGTCATGGAGATCGAACATTATCCGGGTATGACCGAACGAGCTCTGACCAAGATTGCCCAGGAAGCAAAGGATCGTTGGTCACTGGGCGATGTGTTGGTGATCCACCGCCACGGTCGCCTGGCCCCAGGCGACCGGATCATGATGGTGGCCACGGCTGCGCCGCATCGCAAAGATGCATTCGAGGCGGCTGAATACCTGATGGATTACCTGAAATCCCGCGCCCCGTTCTGGAAGAAAGAAATCACTGGGGCCGGTGCGGAATGGGTCGCCGCCAAGGACGAAGACGAAGACGCATTAACCCGGTGGTAGGAACGTCCGGCACCCAAGTTCAGGTGCCGGAGTTGAACACAAGACTTTAGTTGCTCTGTTCGGAATTACATGTGCGAGCGGCTTCAATGGCCTTCAGCGTTCCGTCCAGGCTTACAGTGAACGCGAACTCTTTTTCGGGGAACACCGTCATTTCGTATTTTTTCATAACGTCATCAACGAATTGCGCGTTGTTCGCCAAGATATAGCCTCCGGTATATCCTTCAGCCAAATGCTTGGTTTTCTTGCGTGCTTCGGCCTCATAAACGTTTCCGTCAAGTGACAAGAAGATTTTTTCCTTCTTACCTTTCAAGCCGATGTCGTTTTGCGTGAAGACACCAAGATAGCCCATTTCCTGATCTTTAGTCAGGCCCATTTGAACGACATTGTTGTTCTCATCCACGCGCTCAATCAAGCATGATCCACGTGTTTCATCGACAAAGATAGTCCAACCAGATTCTTCGCCCCATTTTGTAAAGGTGTCGTTCTCGGACGGTATCACATCGCTTGAGGCAAAAGCGGATGTCGCGGCAAGTGCTGTTAATGTTGCGGCAGTCTTCAATATTGGCTTGAGATACATAGTTCACTCCAGTTTTGTTGGATAGCGGACTTAAGTATGTGCAGGCAAAATCGCACCAATTCATATTATTGAATTTATTAATGAAGTTGAAGTCGAACTGGGCGTGTAGGCCAAAACACGCCGATCAATTCGTCTCTCACCTATCGTTTGTTCAGAACTGCTAATTAGCCTGTTCCGCTGATCCTTCCTCCAGTGTTGTAGTCTTCATGTTGGCAGACGCACTGAACCGCTATTGATGCAAAGCATAAAATGCGGGGTGAACGTTGTGGTCGTTTTTAAACTATACTTGGCACATTTCCCCTCTAGACGTTGGCGTTTGGGCTCGCGCTTAATCCGAA
The DNA here is from genome assembly GCF_013034545.1 of Ruegeria sp. HKCCA5763. Classification (NCBI taxonomy): domain Bacteria; kingdom Pseudomonadati; phylum Pseudomonadota; class Alphaproteobacteria; order Rhodobacterales; family Roseobacteraceae; genus Ruegeria; species Ruegeria sp. HKCCA5763. Next base: position 185,217 of record NZ_WQGF01000008.1, on the reverse strand, counting down.
CATACGGATCAAGAGGGCAACCCCATGAACAACGGATTGAGAAACAAGGGCCTTGCGACGCGGGCGATTCATGTGGGCGAAGAACCGGACCCGACCAACGGTGCATCTGCACCGGCTTTGCATATGTCCTCGACTTTTGTCACCGGCCAGGTGGCTGGGTTTTCCGCCCATGATCTCGAGGAAGAGGCCCCATACCTCTATGGGCGTTGGGCCAACCCCAACGTGCGGACGCTTGAAGCCAAAATAAGCGCGTTTGAAAGCACCGAGGATTGTATCTGTCTGGCGTCAGGCATGGCGGCTGCAACTGCGATTTTCCTGACGTTCCTGTCAGCCGGAGATCACGTGATCGTCTCTGACGTATCTTATGCGGGCGTGGCCGAGCTGGCGCGGGATACGCTGCCGCGCTTGGGGATCGAGGTCAGCACGGTCAACATGTCTGATCTGGCGGCGGTATCAGCGGCAATCAGGCCAAACACACGGCTGATTCATACGGAAACACCGGTTAACCCAATCGGGCGACTGACCGATCTGGCGGCGGTTTCCTCCATTGCACAAGATGCCGGGGCATTGTTGTCCTGTGATGCCACCTTTGCCTCTCCGCTGGGTCAACCCAGCAAAGATTTGGGCGTCGATCTGATCATGCACTCCGTGACCAAGTTCATAGGCGGTCATGGTGATGCCATTGGCGGAGCGGTGGCGGGCCGCAAAGAGTTGATTGAGAAGATTCGTAACGAGTCCGCCATTCATCACGGCAGCATCATGTCACCTTTCAACGCGTGGATGATTGCCCGGGGTATGGCCACTTTGCCGCTTCGAATGCAGGCACATCAGGCGGGTGCCATGGAGGTTGCCGAATGGCTTGAAACACGTGGGGCCGTCACCAAAGTCGTGTATCCGGGTCTGAAATCACACCCGCAATACGAATTGGCGCAACGGCAGATGCGAAACACATCCGGCATGATCACCTTTCAGGTGGGCGACAACGCGACCGGAGAAGCACTGGCCCAGCAGATGATCGATAAACTGAAAATCATTCACTATGCCGTGTCGCTGGGCCACCATCGCAGTCTGATTTTCTGGATGGGCACGGACGCGTTGATGCAGACCTCTTTCCGTCTGGAAGGGGCGCAGCTGGAAAGCTATCGGGACTATGCAGGGGACGGCGTGTTCAGGTTGTCGGTTGGCCTTGAAGACCCAGAGGACCTGATCGCCGATCTTGCGCAGGTTTTGTAATCCGCCCACGTGAGAGGCGCGTCAGTCGGCGTTGTTAATCCGCCCGCGTAATTCTTCGGCCTCTTGCCGCGCGGCACGCAGGCCGTCCATCGCGGCGGCCAGCTCAGCTTCGGTCTGCGTCAGTTGGTTGGTCAACTCGGCTTCGCGCTGTTGCAGATAAGTGATGGCCTGATCACGGGTTTCTTCGGCCTCGTGCAACTCCTGGCTCATCCGGTCCAGATCAGCAACGTCGCTTTGGCGTACGCGGGACAGGCGGTGAGCCAACCAGTTGGCAAACCATCCCATGCAGAAGGCCGCAAACAGAATGATGGCCGTGGCGATGATGAATTCGGTTCTGTTCAACTTACTGGTCCTCCGCATCCGCATCTGATGCGGTTGTGTCAGTCTGGTCTGTCTCGGGCGTGTCGGATTCTGTCTCAGTCTCAAGCGCTTCGAGACCTGTTTCGCCGGTTTCAACAGGTTCGGGACGGATCAGACGAAATTCAATTCGGCGGTTTTCTTCCCGACCTTCCTCGGTGTCGTTATCAGCGATGGGCTGCGTTTCGCCATATCCCACGGCGGTGTAGCTGCTGGTGGGAATGCGCCGTCCGCGCAACTCGTTCAGAATCGACTGCGCGCGTGCCTGGCTGAGCTGCTGGTTCATCTCTTCGCGGCCCTGGCTGTCGGTGTGGCCCTGAATCTCAAGGCGGATCGGTCCGCAGTCCCGCAAGATATCGGCAATCTGGTTCACCGTGTCGCGCGAATCTGAAGCAATCGTGGTTGATCCGGGTTCGAACGCGATTTTGCGAGAAGCCTGAACTTCAGCAATCTGTTGTTCGCAGACTTCCGGGTCGGGCAGGGCATCTTCAGGCTCTGGTGGAGGCTGATAAGTGATCATCAGGGTGAATTCCTGCCCCTCACCCAGCTTGTCCGACAACTGCCTTGCGATGCGGGCCTTGGCGTCTTCTTCGTGGCTGATCCCGCTCAGTTCGACCATTTCAGGTGTCACGGTCAATGCCCCGTTATGCAGCTGCGCCAACGCTTCGAGCCCGGCCAGAACACGCACAGGCCAATCTGCGGGAAGATCGGACACAATGCGTGTGGCGGTATAAACTTGATTAGAGCCAAATGCGGCACGGGCATAGCTGTCGACCATGTCCCGCAGGGTCTCATCGCCCAGGCGTCCCCGCAGTTGTACCAAGCCCTCAGGGCTGCGGGTTGCGGAAAACTCAACCGGGCCTGAAGCATCCGTAGTCTCGGGTTCCGGCAACACGGCGTGCAGTGCAAAGACCGGCGGCAAGGCAGTTTCAAGCTCACCCACCACCCGATCAAAAAGGGCAGGGTTTGTGCCTTGCGCCGCGACCAGCGTGATGTCCGCGTCAGACAGCGTCACGGTGCCCTTGCCGATTTCGGACAGAGCCTGAATGCTCTGTTCGGCGGCTTCGGGCCAGCGGGGTGAGGGTTCTCCCAGACCGATGGTGCAAGAATAGGTGCCTTGCAAGCCCGCCTCGCGCGCGGCGGCCACGATGCGGTCGCGCGCCTTTTCATCCTGGGCGGAACAGGCGTCAAACTGCCCGCCTTCATCATTTATCAGGTAGCGCAGTGTGAAGGGTGTGATGACGGGGCGAGGGGCCGAGATTGCCAAGCCGATGCGCAAACTGGGCGGCGCGGCGCGCGTCAGATCCTGTTCAAGCCGTTGTTTTTCCTCTTGGCTGTCCGCAATCGCGGTGATCTTGACCAAGCCAGAGCTGGCGGAAACTTTTGCACGAGGCAACCGCGCCAATGCTTCGATGGCGTAAGATATTGCGGCATCCCAGCCATCGGGCTTGGGATAATCTGCCGTTTCCATCAGATCCGACACTGCAACGCTCCGATCCAGGTTGCGCAGCCGGTCAATCAGGCTCGCCCTGTCCTCACTGGCGGGGATCAGACCGATGATCGAGATGCCGCCGTCATTGCGCAGGATTTCCGCCGAGAAGCGGGGTGGGGCCAGCGCCGAGGTGGCCTCGACCTCCATTTCGTCGATCACGCGGGATGTGTCGACTTCGGTCCCGGCCACAGTCAACGCGTTGAACCGTGTGGCCTCATCTGGTGCGGTGCCGGTCAGGATAACGCGCAAACCGTCGGATTCAACCTCGGCCCAGTTATGACCTTTGAGGTCCAGTGACCGCCTTACGGCGAATTCAGATGTCTCTTCGATTTTTGTGACGGCATAGCTGGCCGCCAACAGAGACAGCCCGGCTGAGACCAGAAAGATCAGTGAAACAGCGATAAAATACGGCAGACGCATGCTTGGGTTTGGCACTCCTCAGGCGTTTGGGCCGATCTTTACAGCCCTCATTCGACAGGTGCAATCAGAGCAGCAAGGCGACGCAAAGGAAGATCAGCGGAATCAAGCCGGTGTCGCGGTTGACCCGGAACAATTGCAGCAGCTTGGCGTTATCTTCCAGATCCAGACCGCGCAGCTGCCACATCATATGCCAGCCCATTGCCCAGGGACCGCAAAGCGCAACAACCAGCGCCAGAATCGAAGCATCCGGCACGCCTGCATCGATGATGGCCAATCCCATAAATGAAACGGTTGCCACCAGAAAGTACTTCAGCCACTTCGCCGTGTCTTCGCCAAACAGGCGTGCTGTGGATTTGATCCCCACCAACTCGTCATCCTCGGCGTCTTGATGGGCGTAGATCGTATCATAGAACAGAGTCCACGCGATCCCCGCCAGATATAGCGAAATTGCAGGCCACCCGACTGAGCCGCTATGCGCCGCCCAGGCCAGAAGCGCGCCCCAGTTGAAGGCCAGGCCCAGAAACACTTGCGGCCACCATGTGAACCGTTTGGCGTAAGGGTAAATTGTCACCGGCAGCAAGGACAGTACGCCCATCGCTATGGCCGCTTGATTGAAGCTGAGCAGAATGCCAAGTGCCAGCAGGCATTGCAGGATCATCCAGGCCGCTGCCTGTCGGACGCTGACCTGACCCGAGGGAATCGGGCGTGAACGTGTGCGTTCAACCTGCCCGTCGAAGTCCCGGTCTGTGATGTCGTTCCAGGTGCACCCCGCCCCCCGCATCAGAAAAGCGCCAAATGCGCAGCCAATGGCGATCCACAGATCTTCCCATCGGGGCTGGCCGTCATGCAGGATGGCCAAGGCCAAGCCCCACCAGCATGGAATCAGCAACAGCCATGTTCCAATGGGCCGGTCCGCGCGGCTGAGGCGCAGATAAGGGCGGGTGAAGGCTGGCGCATAGGTATCGACCCAGTTGCCGGTGACAGCATCGGTGACTTGACCGTCTGGTGTTGGGGCATTGCCTTGCATATGTAAGGTCTCATGAGTGCGAAGATCAGACTGTATGTAGAGCAGCCCTTGGGTCAGGGGCAATCGGTTCCTTTGACGCGCGACCAGGCGCATTATCTGTTTGGTGTGATGCGACTGACGGTTGGTGGGGCCGTAGCCTTGTTCAATGGCAAGGATGGCGAATGGCTGGCTGAAGTGGTCGAAGCCGGGAAACGTGGCGGCGTACTGAGCTGCACCACGCAGACCAAACCTTTGCAATTGCCGCCCGATTTGTGGTTTCTGTTTGCACCTATCAAAAAAGCCCGCACCGATTTTATCGTTGAAAAAGCTGCCGAAATGGGCGCGGCTCGCATCCTGCCGGTACAGACCGAGTTTACCAATTCCGAACGCATCCGTCAGGATCGCTTGCAGGCCCATGCGGTCGAGGCCGCGGAACAATGCGGCGGCACCTTCGTGCCCGAAGTTACCGATCTGCAGCGGCTGGATCGTGTCTTGGACAGTTGGCCCAAAGACCGTCAGCTGATGTTCTGCAACGAGGCCGAGGTCGGCTCAGCCCTGCGATTGGCCGCCAATGAAAAAGGACGGCCATGGGCGATTCTCGTCGGCCCCGAAGGTGGCTTTTCTGAGAAAGAACGCGCCCGACTGTCAGCTCTGCCATATGCGCATGTGGTCAGCCTTGGCCCGCGCATCCTGCGGGCGGATACGGCGGCTGTGGCGGCGTTGACGATGTGGCAGCAGGCACTGGGGGATTGGGCGTGACACCACCGCCCCGGCTGCACGTTTTAACGGCTTTGGGGTCAGATCAAGCAATTGTTTTGCGTCGAGGTCCGACCGACCAAGTTGCTGTATTGATGTGGGACCGCAGCGTCGGCACTGTAAGGCTTGGGCAATGGCTTGGGGCCCGAATCCACGAACACAGATGCGATCTTTCCCCGTCAGGCCGACATCTGGTCTATTTCGCGTGCAAAGGTGGTCGCTGCTGGACGGCCGTTTCCAAAGCGCCCTGGCTTACGGCGATCGCGTACTGGCCCCAATCCGACAGCTGGTTCGGCGGTGGCGCTTTCACTGCGGACGGCAGGCTTTGGCTGAACGGCGCAACGCCTCCTGAAGACCTGCCCGACGGCCTGAGAGCAGCCGAGGCCGACAGCTTCCCAAATTCGACCGACGGTTTTCACATGGGAGATCTCGTCTCATCTCGCCTGCAGCAAAGGGGTTGGGTCCGTGCGGGCGGCGAAAAGTATGAAATAGAACTGAGGCTGGACCTGGTCGAAAACTGGAGTCTGAGGCAAACATTCACGATTGGAGAAAATAACCGCGCACATATTTCCAGTCAGTATGCCTTGTTGCCACCTCACGACGGGCCGGCAATATGTTGCTCAGGATGGGAATGGGCGGACCGTTTTGGCGACTTGTTGCAATGGGCGGAAAACGGAAAGTTGTGGCAGACGCAGTTGGCCGATGCGGGTGGGATTGAAAATCGTCAACTGGTGCACGATTTCACGTCCATGCAGTTTGAAGCAATACAGGCACCGTATTCGGGCGTTTCTGTTGGAGAGTACAGATGAGTTTCATCCGACCCGAGGCAAAACTGGCGCTGTGGCGCTGGCGCGAAGTTTTGGTTGCTTTCTTTGTCCTAATCCTCGGCCTCAGCTGGGTCAGCGGGCCGGGTGGGTTGTTGGCATGGTTGGGCTGGTTCCTGATCTTGGTGTCTGTGGCATTGGCGGTCATTGGCATACAACGCGCCCGATTCAGAACCGGCGCAGGTGGGCAGGGTGTGGTGACCGTGGATGAAGGTCAGATCACCTATCTGGGTCCTTTGGATGGCGGCATCGTGGCGACTCGCGAGATTGAACGGCTTGCGCTCGACCCGACCTCAAGCCCGGCGCATTGGGTTTTGGATCAGTCGGGACAACCGGCGCTTCACATTCCTGTGAATGCAGAAGGGGCAGAGGCTTTGTTTGATGTGTTCTCTAGCCTGCCTGGGCTGAAAACCGAACAGATGCTGTCGGAACTCAACGGTAAATCACGACATCCCGTCGTCATCTGGGAACGCACCCCATCGCGCCCGGCACATTTGCGGTTGCATTGACACTGGCGCCATTTACGACCACGACTGACCTTCAAAACAGACACATCAGGATCGGAGCACGGTTCATGTCCATCCCTCAGTCCGGCGGCGGTCCGATCGAACGCCATGAGCAACTGGCCGAATATCTGGAATCAGGCTGCAAACCCAAAGAAGACTGGCGCATCGGCACCGAGCACGAAAAGTTCGGCTATTGCAAAGATACGCTGAAGCCGCTGCCGTTTGAAGGCAAACGCTCGATTGTGGCCGTGCTGGAAGGTCTGCGGGATCGCCATGGCTGGGGCGAAGTGCGCGAAGGCGACAAGCTGATCGGTCTTGAAAAAGACGGTGCAAATGTCAGCCTGGAACCCGGTGGCGCGCTGGAGCTTTCCGGTGCCCCGCTTGAGACGATCCACGAGACCTGCGATGAGGTAAACACCCACCTGCGTGAGGTGAAGGACATCGCCGACGAGATCGGCGTTGGTTTCATTGGTCTGGGCGCGGCCCCGATATGGACCCACGAGGAAATGCCGTTGATGCCGAAAGGGCGTTATCGGTTGATGAACGACTATATGGAAAAGGTCGGCACCATGGGCCGCGCCATGATGCGGCGCACTTGCACGGTTCAGGTCAATATCGACTTCGGGTCCGAGGCCGACATGGTGCAGAAACTGCGCGTTGCACTTGCGCTGCAACCTGTGGCGACCGCCTTGTTTGCCAATTCGCCTTTCTTTGAAGGCAAGCCCAATGGCCAGAAAAGCTGGCGCAGCCATATCTGGCGGCATCTGGACGACGCCCGGACGGGTATGCTGCCTTTTGTGTTCGAAGACGGCTTTGGGTTCGAACGGTACGTACAATATGCGCTGGATGTACCGATGTATTTTGTCTATCGCGACGGCCAGTATATCAACGCGCTAGGTATGTCGTTCCGCGACTTCCTCAAAGGGGAATTGCCTGCTCTGCCGGGTGAAACACCGACCCTCAGCGATTGGGCCGATCACCTGACCACGGCCTTCCCCGAAGCACGGATCAAGAAATACATGGAGATGCGCGGGGCGGATGGTGGCCCGTGGCGTCGCTTGTGTGCGCTGCCCGCCTTCTGGGTTGGTTTGACTTACGATCAGGGCGCGCTGGACGCGGCGTGGGATTTGGTCAAGGGCTGGGATGCGGAAACGCGCGAGGAACTGCGCGTGCAAGCTGCAGTCAATGGCCTTCAGGCGCAGGTCGGTGACATCAAAATGCACGATCTGGCGCGCGAGGTTGTTGCGATCTCTGAGGCCGGGTTGAAGGCCCGCGCGCGCGCCGGTGCTGGGGGGCTGGTCCCGGATGAGACACATTTCCTGAACGCGCTCAAGGAAAGCATCGACACTGGTAAGGTTCCGGCAGATGAGTTGCTGGATCACTACAATGGCGACTGGAATGGCGACCTGACCCGGATTTTCCCGGAATACAGCTATTGATCCGCACCGTCCCGCTTGCATTCGCGGGGCGGGGCCGATAGCAGGTTCTCGACAAAATTCAGAGGGCCGTCATGGACGATCTTAAGGCAAAATATCTGGGCCAAATCGCCGAAGCAGGCGACGAAAACGCGCTTGAGGCGATCCGCGTCGCGGCTGTCGGTAAAAAAGGCGAGGTCGCGTTGAAGATGCGCGAGCTGGGCAAGATGACGCCCGAGGAACGTCAGGTTGCAGGCCCCGCGCTGAACGCCCTGAAGGATGAGATCAACTCGGCGCTCTCTGCAAAAAAGGCCGCGTTGGCCGATGCCGCGCTGGATGAACGTCTGCGCACCGAATGGCTGGACGTCACCCTGCCGACCCGCGCGCGCCGTCAGGGCTCGATCCACCCGATCAGCCAGGCGACCGAGGAACTGACCGCGATCTTTGCCGAACTGGGCTTCTCGGTGGCCGAAGGGCCGCGGATCGAAACCGACTGGTACAATTTCGACGCCCTGAACATTCCCGGCCATCACCCCGCGCGGGCCGAGATGGATACGTTCTACATGCACCGCGCCGAGGGCGACAATCGCCCGCCGCATGTGCTGCGCACCCATACGTCTCCGGTGCAGATCCGGTCGATGGAGAAACAGGGCGCGCCGATCCGCGTGATCTGTCCGGGCGGCGTCTACCGCGCCGACTATGACCAGACCCACACGCCGATGTTCCATCAGGTCGAGGGGTTGGCGATTGATAAAGACATCTCGATGGCGAACCTGAAATGGGTTCTGGAAGAGTTCGTGAAAGCGTTTTTCGAGGTCGACGACGTCGAGCTGCGCTTCCGCGCCTCGCACTTCCCCTTCACCGAGCCGTCGGCCGAGGTCGATATCCGCTGTTCCTGGGATAACGGTCAGCTGAAGATCGGCGAGGGCGACGACTGGATGGAGATCCTCGGCTCCGGCATGGTCCACCCCAAGGTGATCGCCGCCGGTGGGATTGATCCTGAGGTCTATCAAGGCTTTGCCTTTGGTATCGGGATCGACCGCCTGGCGATGCTGAAATACGGTATTCCGGACCTGCGGGCGTTCTTTGATTCCGACCTGCGTTGGCTGCGGCACTATGGGTTTGCGGCGTTGGATATGCCGAACCTGCATGGTGGTTTGTCGCGGTGAGCAAAGACCGACGTGTTCGGAAGGCGATACTACAGCGATTTGAACAATCGCCAAACCAGTGGCTCCGACTAAAGCGAGCTTGGTCAGATGAGCATGGAAACCCCTTTGAGGATTCTCCTGACTGGTCTCGCGATGAGCTTTTTCAGATTTCGTTCTTAATGGACGAAGGTCTCTTCGAAGAAAAATATGAATCGAGTGCGACGTCGTCTTATCTCACTCCGGATGAGCCTGATGAATTTCGCTTGCGTTTGAATAGTAAGGGTTTTGATGAGCTTGAGAGACTGTCTCAGCCATTGTGGAAAAAATGGTTCGGTAACATTTTGTGCAACATCCCCACGGTTCTTGTTTCCGTTGTTACAGCGGTGTTGGTTGCGTGGGTGCTTAAAATTCTTGAACTTAGCTAAGTAGTTGAGGTTCTGCCTCGCGCGGAGCAAAGGCCGATAGGCCGCCGCGCTATCGGTCGTTCATTGCGGCGCCATTGGTTCAAGCCCAATGGGCGACACCGCCCGCACGGGCTGGCGATTTGTCTCCGCCAGCGCGACGTTCGAACAGCGCGCGGATTTGGCCTCCATAAACTACCCACCACCAATCAAGGATCGCCATCCCGCGGTCTGGCGACACCACTGCTTGTTACAGGTTCCCACGGGGTTGTGACGTGACTTGGCGCTCTGGCTGGCTAGGGTCAGGCGCATGATTTATCGACTGCTTTGCCTTCTGTTGCTGACCGCCTCACCCGCCTTCGCCATGGGACCATGGAACACCGACTGCCACGGCGACACGGCCTGTGAGGTCGGCGACCGCTCGTACCATGTGCTGGAACCCGAAGGATGGGACGGCGAAACGCCTCTGCCTGTGTTGCTGCATTTCCACGGCTGGGCGCGGCAGGGGACCGTGGTCGTGAACCATGAGCGCATTGCCGGAGCGACCAAGCTGCGGGGCGTGCTGCTGGTGGCCCCGAACGGGCTGGGCAAAAGCTGGAATTTCTGGACCTCGGACACTGGCGATGTGCCTTTTGCCGACCGGGTGCTGGAGGACGTGGCCAAGCGCTATCCGATTGACCCCGACCGCATCTATGTCTCGGGCTATTCCTTCGGCGGCGCGATGGCGTGGCGCTATGTGTGCCAGTCAGGCAACGACATCGCCGCTTTGCTGGCCGTTGCGGGCAGCATTCGCCAGACAGAAAACTGCCCCGAAGGCCCGCGTGAGGCGCGGCATGTGCATGGCCTCAGCGATACGGTGATGGATTTTCCTTATGGCGCGAATGGCGACACGACCTATCCGGTCTCGCTGTGGCGTGAAAAGTACAATTGCAACGGAGCAACCCCGCGCGGTGATTGGAGCGTAGTGCCGATCCTGACGCTCAGCCGCGTGGAATGGACCGATTGCGCACAGGGGCAGGTGGTGCTGGACACCCATCCGGGCGGGCATTTCATCCCGCATGGCTGGATCGGGCGTCAATTGGACGAGCTTTTGGGCCGCACCCCAACCTATCCATGACGCACAGCGCTTGCACCTTGGTCCATTCTTTGCCATTGCCTGTGCCGACTGGATATCTGCCAAAAAAGGCCCCGTGCAATGAAATTCACTCTGTCCTGGCTGAAAGACCACCTCGACACTGACGCTTCGGTTGATGAGATCGCCGAGGCGCTGACCGACCTTGGCCTCGAGGTCGAAGAGATCGTGAACCCGGCGGACCGGTTGGCAGGCTTTACGCTGGGCCATGTCAAACATGCCGAGAAACACCCGGACGCTGACAAGCTGCGGGTCTGCACGGTTGAAACAGATGAGGGTGATCTGCAAATCATCTGCGGGGCCCCGAACGCGCGTGAAGGCATCACCGTCGTGGTTTGCAAGCCGGGCATGTACATCCCCGGTCTGGATATCACCATCAGCGTCGGCAAGATCCGGGGCGTCGAAAGCTTTGGCATGATGGCCTCGGAACGTGAGCTGGAGCTGTCGGAGGAGCATGACGGCATCATTGAGCTACCCTCGGGTGAAGTTGGCGACAAATTTGTCGACTGGCTGGCCGAGAACGATCCGTCGAAGGTCGACCCGATGATCGAGATTGCGATTACGCCGAACCGGCCCGATGCGCTGGGCGTTGAGGGGATCGCGCGTGATCTGGCCGCGCGCGGTATCGGTACGCTGAAACAGCGTGACTATGCGCCGGTTCCCGGGGATTTCGAGTGCCCGATCAAGGTGAGCATTGACGAAGACACTTTGGACGGCGCACCGCATTTCACCGGGCGTTTGATCCGCGGTGTCAAGAACGGCCCCAGCCCACAGTGGCTGCAGGATCAGTTGAAAGCCATCGGTCTGCGCCCAATCTCGGCCTTGGTGGACATCACCAACTATATGACCTTCGACCACAACCGCCCGCTGCACGTGTTTGATGCGGATAAAGTGCAAGGCAACCTGCGGGTGCATCGCGCCAAAGGTGGCGAGAAACTGGTGGCGCTGGATGAGAAAGAATACACCCTACAGCCAGGCATGATGGTGATTTCGGACGACAAAGGCCCGGAATCGATTGCCGGGATCATGGGGGGCGAGGAAACAGGCTGCACCGAAGAGACGGTTAACGTCTTCCTCGAAAGCGCGTTTTGGGATCATGTGCAGATTGCCCTTACGGGTCGCGCGCTCAAGATCAATTCGGACGCGCGGTACCGGTTCGAGCGCGGTGTTGATCCAGATTACACCCGTGAAGGGTTGGAACACGCAACCCAGATGATCCTGGATATCTGCGGCGGCGAAGCCTCCAACGTGGTCGAAGCGGGCAAGGCCCCGAACCACGGGCGGGCTTACAAGTTGGACGCGGCACGGGTGCAGTCTCTGGTCGGTATGGATATTCCGGAAAGCGAACAGCGTCAGACCCTGACCCGCCTGGGTTTCCGCCTTGAGGGTGAGATGGCTCATGTGCCAAGCTGGCGACCAGACGTTCTGGGCGAGGCCGATCTGGTGGAAGAGGTCGCGCGGATTGCGTCGCTGACCAAGTTGCAGGGCAAACCGCTGCCACGTGTGACGGATGGAATCCCGAAGGCGGTTATGACACCGACGCAGCGCCGCCAGTCCATGGCGCGCCGCACCTGCGCGGCGCTGGGCTACAATGAATGCGTGTCTTACACCTTCATCGATCAGGCGTCCGCAGCGCTGTTCGGTGGTGGCGACGATGCAACCCAACTGGAAAACCCAATCTCTTCCGAGATGAGCCACATGCGCCCGGATTTGCTGCCGGGTCTGTTGCAGGCCGCTGCCCGCAATCAGGCACGCGGCTATGCAGACGTGGCTCTGTTCGAGGTTGGCCCGGTGTTCCATGACGGTGAACCCGGCGACCAGAAAACCCAGATCACCGGCTTGCTGGTTGGGCGCTCCGGCCCCAAGGATGTGCACGGTGCTTCGCGGCCGGTGGACGTGTTTGACGCCAAGGCAGATGCTGAGGCTATACTGGCTGCCATCGGTGCACCGGCGAAGGTACAGATCCTGCGCGACGGGGATGCCTGGTGGCATCCGGGGCGTCACGGCAAGATTTGTTTGGGTCCGAAAAAGGTGCTGGGTGTGTTCGGTGAATTGCACCCGCGTGTGTTGCAGGCGATGGACATCAAGGGCCCAGCGATGGCGTTTACCATCTGGCCTGACGAGGTGCCTCTGCCCCGCAAATCAGGTGCCACCCGTGCCGCTTTGGAGCTGCGAGATCTGCAAGCGGTCGAACGTGACTTTGCCTTTGTCGTCGATGAAGGCGTCGAGGCGCTGACGTTGGTGAATGCTGCAGCGGGTGCTGACAAGGCGCTGATCGAGGATGTACGTGTCTTTGACGAATTCATCGGTGGCAGCTTGGGTGAAGGTAAGAAATCTCTGGCCATCACTGTGCGGTTGCAACCGACGGACACGACGCTGAAAGAAAAAGACATCGAGGCGGTGGCCGAAAAGATCATCGCCAAAGTCACGAAGGCGACCGGTGGCGTCCTGCGCGGGTAACTCAGGATCGCCATCGGCGATAGTATTCTTAAAAAGATGAAGGGGCCGACGACGCCTTTTCTGCGTTTGCGGAGGACTAAAGATGCTGAACGTTTACCTCTCGGGCGAAATTCACACCGACTGGCGGGAACAGATCATTGAGGGCGCGCAAGGGTTGGATATGACATTCAATAGCCCTGTGACCGATCATGCCGCCAGCGACGATTGCGGTGTGGCCATTCTAGGGGCCGAGCCGAACAAGTATTGGCATGACCACAAGGGCGCGATGGTCAATGCGATCCGCACACGCAAGGGGATTGCGGATGCGGACGTGGTGGTTGTCCGCTTCGGCGACAAGTACAAACAGTGGAACGCCGCCTTTGACGCAGGTTATGCGGCGGCGCTTGGCAAGTCGATCATCGTGCTGCACGGCCCTGATCATCAACACGCGCTGAAAGAAGTTGATGCTGCCGCGCTGGCCGTTGCTGAAGAACCTGCTCAGGTCGTTGAAATCCTGCGCTATGTTCTCATCGGCGCTTTGCCGGGCTGAGCAATGCGAGAAGGGTGCCGGCCAAGGCACCCTTTCATCTGCCAAGCCATTTAACCGCGCGCAGGTATGTTTTTGCCGCGTTGCACTGCCGGGCGCTGCATAAATCGGTCGACATAGGCGACGACATTGACGTGGTCGTCCCAGCCGACAACGTCTTTTGCGCCGTAGAAATCCAACGCATTCAGCCACGGGGCAAGGGCGATGTCTGCGACGGAAAACTCGCCAGCGATCCAGTCCTGCCCCTCCAACTGGGTGTTAACAACGTTTAAAAGGCGCTTGGCTTCGTTGAAATAGCGTTCGCGTGGGCGTGGATCTTCGATCTCGCTGCCTGCGAATTTGTAAAAAAAGCCAAGCTGACCGAACATTGGCCCAACGCCGCCCATCTGAAACATCAGCCATTGGGTGATACGGTGCTTGTCAGAGGCGCTTTGTCCCAGCAACTTTCCTGACTTCTCAGCTAGATACAGCAGGATCGCACCGCTTTCGAACAGGGCAAGCGGTTCACCGTCCGGGCCGTTGGGGTCAATAATGGCAGGGATTTTGTTGTTCGGATTCAGCGATAGAAACTCGGGGCTTTTGACATCTGCATCCGCGAGCGTTACCAGATGAGCCTCATAAGGCAGGCCGGTTTCCTCAAGCATGATCGATGCTTTGACGCCGTTTGGTGTCGGATAGGAGTAGAGTTGGATCTTGTCCGGGGATTGGGCAGGCCAGCGGGCCATAATCGGATGAGCTGTGTTGTCCGCCATTGGGGGCTCCTGTTTGAATATCTGTTGAAAGCTAGGGGCCAATCCGCCGTCATGTAAGCCCTTTGCCCTGTGCATCTCCGGTCAGGCCGTGTTTTTTGACGAACAACGGGGAAATCCGGCGAAACTCGCACCTAGACCGAAACGCAATCTTAGCTCACAATCCGGTGACCCCCCGCGAAAACCTCGCGGGTTTCTTGCTGTTGAAAGGAGATGCGCGTGGATGAGGTCGTAACACAGGTGGGCGAGTACGCCCCGCTGATCATGAATGCGGTCAAGGCGCTTGTCGTTCTGGTTCTGGGCTGGATTGTGGCTGGGGCAGTCGGAGGCATGGTGCGGCGTCGGATCAATTCCACTCCACATATCGATCCCACACTCGGGAACTTTATGGCGAGCCTTGTCAAATGGGCCATTCTGGCCATGGTTCTGGTTGCCGTCTTGGGCATATTCGGAATTCAGGCCACCAGTATCGTCGCCATTCTGGGTGCTGCGTCGCTGGCCATCGGTCTGGCGCTGCAAGGGACGCTCAGCGATTTGGCGGCTGGCGTTATGCTGGTGGTGTTCCGACCCTACAAGCTGGGCCAGTATGTGGATATCGGTGGCACGGCGGGGACGGTGAAGGACCTGAACCTCTTTACCACCGAGCTAGTGACACCAGACAATGTGCAGATCATCGTACCGAACGGTCAGTCCTGGGGTTCGATCATCACCAATTACTCTGCCCATGACACACGGCGTGTCGATCTGGTGTTCGGTATCGACTATGGCGACAGCGCTGACAAAGCGATGCAGATCATTCTGGATGTGGCCAAAGCTGACAGCCGTATTCACAGTGATCCTGAACCATGGGTCAAAGTCACGAACCTGGGCGACAGTTCGGTCGATCTGACGGCACGCCTTTGGTGCGATGCCGCCGACTATTGGGATGCGAAATTCGAGCTGACCAAAGCGATCAAGGAAGCCTTTGACGACAAAGGCATCTCGATTCCCTATCCCCACGCGGTGGAGATCCAGAAACAAGGCTGAGGGCTTCCGCCCGTCGATTGGGCGCTGGGATACTTTCGTTCCTTTGAGGCAGGCACCGCGCATTGGCGCGGTGCTTTTTTTGTGAGTTGCGGTGAATCAAAAAAGCGCCGCGCATATGGCGCGACGCTTTGCTCTCGTCTGAAAGGCGCCCTGGGAGAAGAGGCGCGGTCAGAGGCAGGAGCGTTCTTAGTTGAGCAGCGTTGTCGGGTCGACAACGTCAAGGTTTAGGGCAGTGCCAACCGCTTCGTAAGTCAGCTTGCCGGCGTGAACGTTCAGACCAGCCAACAGGTGCGCGTCGTCTTTGCAAGCCTGCTTCCAGCCCTTGCTTGCCAGCGACAGCATGAACGGCATGGTCGCGTTGCCCAGTGCAATGGTGGATGTGCGAGCAACCGCACCGGGCATGTTGGCGACGCAGTAGTGCATGATGCCGTCAACTTCGTACACCGGATCGGCATGCGTGGTGGCTTTGGACGTTTCGAAACAGCCGCCCTGGTCAATTGCGACGTCTACCAGAGCCGCGCCGGGCTTCATGGTTGACAACTGTTCGCGCGAGATCAGTTTCGGAGCTGCTGCGCCGGGGATCAGAACCGCACCGATCACCATGTCGGCTTCCTGAATCAACTCGGCGGTGGCACCGGCGGTCGAATACTGATTCTTGAAATGTCCGCCAAACACGTCGTCCAGATAACGCAAGCGCGGCAGCGAGCGGTCCAGGACGGTGACGTCAGCACCCATGCCGGCTGCGATCTTGGCTGCGTGCGTACCAACAACGCCGCCACCGATCACGATGACTTTGGCAGGGCCCACACCGGGTACGCCGCCCATCAGGACGCCGCGGCCGCCATTGGCCTTCTGCAGGGTCCACGAACCGACCTGAGGTGCCAGACGGCCCGCAACTTCGGACATTGGTGCCAGCAGAGGCAGGCCACCATTTGCATCGGTTACGGTCTCATACGCGATTGCGGTACAGCCCGACTCCAACAGGTCATGGGTCTGAGCCGGGTCGGGAGCCAGGTGCAGGTAAGTGAACAGCAACTGGCCTTCGCGCAGCATCTTGCGTTCAACGGCCTGAGGTTCCTTAACCTTTACGATCATGTCAGCCGTGGCAAACACTTCCTCTGCGGTGTCGATGATGCGCGCTCCTGCGGCAATGTAGGCGTCGTTGTCAAAACCGGCGCCGATACCTGCACCGCTTTCGATCAGTACTTCGTGACCGCGTGCGACCGCTTCCTGAGCAGCGTTGGGGGTCATGCCGACGCGAAATTCCTGGGGTTTGATTTCCTTGGGGCAACCGATTTTCATTGGGGTCTCCGTTCATAAGCTGCCTAAATTATGGGCAGTTTGGCTTGCAATTTCTGTGAAAGAAAACCTGCCATGGGAATTTTCTTTGGAAGAATTTCCTGTATATAGTAAAATTGTTGCAAAGGAATTGCGCGAATGGGCTTAGACACGACTGATAGAAAGATTCTGGCTGCTCTGCAGAAAAATGGCCGGATGTCGAACTCGGAGCTGTCTGACCAGGTCAACCTGTCCCCCTCCGCATGCCACCGGCGCGTTCAGCGTCTCGAGGTCGAAGGGTTCATTCGCAACTATGTGGCGTTGCTGGATGCTCGCAAGATGAACGTACCGACGACCGTCTTTGTCGAGATTACCCTGCAAGGCCAGGCCGAAGAGGTTCTGGATTCGTTTGAAAAGGCTGTAGCGCGTATCCCTGATGTATTGGAATGCCACCTGATGGCGGGAACTGCCGACTATATCCTGAAGGTGGTGGCAGAAAACACCGAGGATTTTGCGCGTATTCACCGGCAATACCTGTCGCGGTTGCCCGGGGTGGCGCAGATGCAAAGCTCTTTCGCTTTGCGCACTGTGTTCAAAACCACTGCACTGCCAGTCTGATCTTCAGGCTGGTCCAGGGTAGGTGAACATTATCAGATGCAACAGATTGAACCCGAAATGCATCGCAACCGGCACCCAAAGCCTCTGGGTTGCATAATACCCCAGCCCGCAAGCCAGCCCCAGGATGGAGGCAAAGATCACCAGCGCCGGACCTCCACCGAAATGAGCCAACCCGAACAGCACGCTGGCCGCGAGCATTCCGCCAGTGGCGCCCAGACGTGACGTGATCGCGGATTGCAGGTAGCCGCGAAAAAAGGCTTCCTCGGTCAGGCAGGTCAGAAACAGATTGGTTAGGGCAAAGATCAGCCACCAGGGCGGGATCGAAAATTCTGGTTGTATCGCATCCAAGGCCAAGCCCAAAACAAACAGTCCGGGCAAAAGCAACAGCCCTGCCATCAAAGCGCCAGTTTTGGTCGGAATCGCGTTGTGGAGAATGGCGGGCCAAGCCAGAAGAACGGCGAAGAAGACCATCGGC
Source organism: Ruegeria sp. HKCCA5763 (assembly GCF_013034545.1). Lineage (NCBI taxonomy): Bacteria > Pseudomonadati > Pseudomonadota > Alphaproteobacteria > Rhodobacterales > Roseobacteraceae > Ruegeria > Ruegeria sp. HKCCA5763. Next base: position 167,395 of record NZ_WQGF01000008.1, on the reverse strand, counting down.
TTGTCCAGATTCAGATACATTGTGAAGCTCGCGCTGCCGGCGCCAGCCTGCACCTGATCCAGCACTTTCAGGTTCTGAAAACCGGGCAGAAGGTGCGCCCCCATGGCCAGACACCACAGGATTAAAAGCGCGTGTCCGGCGACCGCGATCCGGCCTTTCAGGTGCGGTAGAAAGGCGGCTCCGGCCAGTCCAAGGACCACTGCGGCAATCACCAAAGGTGACATCAGGTCAGTGGTCGATGCAATACTCACAAATAGAGCCAGCAGGGAGAGCGCAATAGCAGCGCGGCCTGCAAGCGCCATCACTTGTGCTGCGATCAGGATGAACCACGGCCAAATTACCGATAAAATAGAAAGAAAGAACGTCACGTGCTTTAGACCCTGTAAATCCAGACCGTCTTGCCGCACAAAATCGTGGCAATGCAAGCGTTCAAAGGAAGGCGCACTCTGCCATACCGCCTTGCGTCAATTCTTACGCTTGTATCCTTTGGTCCGGGCGTTCACATTCAGAGGAAAGACCATATACCCGCGCCCGTCTGAAATTTCAGAGGCTTCGGCAGATTTGGGCGTTGGTGCCTCTGTATCAATTTTTCTGATGACATCAGGCGTTTACACAGGCCCGATATGGTTCGAACCCGATAACAAAAAAGGAGCTGACCTTGGCTTACGAAAACAACGGTGGCACCAAAGACTGGCTTGAAGCCGAACTGGAAGACACGCTGGACGAAGATTTTGAGATCGAGTTCAGCGAGCCGATGTTGTCGATGGAAGTGCGGAAGATTTATCGGGAACAACACCCCGACATGCTGGACCGCAAGGTCTATTTCCGTAACCTGCTGCGTCTGCAGGCCGAACTGATCAAAGTGCAGGATTGGGTTCAGCACACCGGTGCCAAGGTTTGTATATTGTTCGAAGGTCGTGACAGCGCGGGCAAGGGGGGCGTTATCAAACGGATCACCCAGCGTCTGAACCCACGTGTCGCGCGTGTGGTCGCTCTGCCCGCGCCCAGCCGTCGCGAGCAGAGCCAGTGGTATTTCCAGCGTTACGTGCCGCATTTGCCTGCTGCGGGTGAGATCGTGTTGTTCGACCGGTCATGGTACAACCGCGCAGGCGTCGAACGGGTGATGGGTTTCGCGTCCGAGGATCAAGTTGAGCAGTTCTTTCAGGACGTTCCCGAATTCGAACGAATGCTGGTTCGCTCAGGGATTATCCTGCTGAAATATTGGTTCTCGATAACGGATGAAGAACAGCAATTGCGATTCCTCATGCGCATTCACGACCCGATGAAACAGTGGAAGCTGTCGCCGATGGATCTGGAATCCCGCATCCGTTGGGAATCTTATACCAAGGCGAAAGAGGATATGCTCTTCCGGACCAACATTCCTGAAGCCCCTTGGTACATTGTCGAAGGCAATGACAAAAAGCGCGAGCGGCTGAACTGTATCGAGCATCTTTTGACCAAAGTTCCATACACGGATGTGCCGCAGGAAAAAGTCAATCTGCCTGACCGCCGATATAACCCGGAATACGAGCGTCGCGTTTTGCCGGATGAATTGTACGTGCCAAAGATTTACTGAGAGCGCCATGCGGGGCGAGCCAGCCGCCCCGCATTTCAGGAACTATCAGGCTGCTTCCATCATGCAGCCTGTGCCATAAAAATTGAGCACATAGATATCGGCGTCATCGTTGCCGTCCAACCCGAAGCAGGAGTCATCAGGCGCATCGATCGGGGCCGTGTCATCGACTTCAACGATGTCCACCTCGTCGGTGTCTGAAACCTGGATGTTATTCTCGGCCATGTCCGGCGGCGTCATGTCGTCCGTTTCCAAGTGGAACTGATCAATCTGCGCCAGAACTTTATCCAGGAAAACTTCCAGTTCGACCAAGAAGGCTGCCACGTCGAAACATCCGTCGGGTTCTTCTCCGACAGGTGTCTCGGAGGTTGGCTCTGCGACGTCAGCGCCGGGTGATTCAGTGCCCGGTTCTTCGGGCTCAGTCACGTCAACGCCGGGTGATTCAGTGTCCTGTTCTTCGGGCTCAGTCACGTCAGTATCGGGCGTTTTGGTGACCGGATCTTCGGGTTCGGTCAAATCGGTGTCAGGCGTCTCGGCGTCCGGGTCTTGGGGGTCCGCCACATCGTCCACGGGTGGAATCGGAGCGTTGCCATTGTCCAACATCACAGCGCTGTCAGTGGCGGCGAAATTCTGAGTGACCATCACCGCGTCGAAACCTTGCATGTCACCTGTTTCAATGCCGATGCCAATATATTCGAAATCAGGGTTCAGGATGTTTGCTCGATGTCCCGGGCTGTTCATCAGGTTCTCGTGCAACTGCGCGACGTCATCACTGATGCCGGGCTCGCCGCGTTCTGATTGCCAGGCGATATTCTCGCCAGTGCGCCAGCTGCCGGACAGATCAAAACCTGCATCCTGCACACGCTGTGTCGCGCTGGAACCGCCCTGACCTGTATGGCTGAACGTGTCTGTGTCCAGCATCCAGCTGCTGTGATCTTCGGATGAGTCGTTCAGCTGTGTTTCAAGTTGCAGCGGGGTAAGCCCGCGTGATGTGCGTTCGGCGTTGATCAGCGCCAGCATTTCTTGCTCGATTTGACTTGCAGTCGACATGGTAGCCTCCGTTTGTAAGTGTCGTCCGGTTGGACGTCGCCAGTTACAAGCGGCTTGCTGAGGTCAGATAGAGGCGCAGAAATATTAGGCGAATTCTGGCGGGGCAATGCTACCAGAGCGGGATTCGCTGCGCTGCAAAATGCCGGGCAAAATGTTGCTGGTGGGGAAATGGCGGCTTGTCGCACACCTAGTACCACGAGTCGGCGAAAAAACCCGCCCCTGAAACGACAAACCCCCGGGCGGGGCCTCGGGGGTCGTCAAATAGTGTCATCCAAAACTGGATGAGGAAAGTCTTAGAGCAGACCTTCGCGCTGGGCTTTCTTGCGTGCCAGTTTACGGGCACGACGAATCGCTTCAGCTTTCTCACGCGCTTTTTTCTCGGACGGTTTCTCGAAATGTTGCTTCAGCTTCATTTCACGGAACACGCCTTCGCGCTGCAGCTTTTTCTTCAGGGCACGAAGCGCCTGATCGACGTTATTGTCGCGAACACTAACCTGCATGTGGTTGTCACCACCTTTCTAGATAGAGTTGCAAGGAAATTGCAGGAAGTGGCCGTATAGCAAAGCCGCCCTAACTTGTCTAGTACTGGTCCCGACAACCGGAGAACTGCCATGACGACCACTTATGAAGATGCAAAACAGCAGCTTTTGGATGCGATGCTGATCCATGTTCCCTTCGACGGCTGGTCGGAAACCAGTTTTCGCGCCACTATTTCCGATTGTGACCTGGATGATGGTCTGGCCCGTGCGATTTGTCCACGCGGGGCGGTTGATCTGGCGCTGGCCTATCATGCACGCGGCGATCAGGCGATGCTGAATCGCATCAAATCCGAAGATCTGAGCGACTTGAAATTCCGCGACAAGATTGCTGCGGCGGTTCGGTTCCGGTTGCAGGCTGTCGAAGACAAAGAGTTAGTGCGCCGTGGCATGACCCTGTTTTCCCTGCCGACCCATGCGGCGGATGGGGCCAAGGCGGTTTGGCAAACCTGCGACCTGATCTGGGATGCGCTGGGCGATACCTCGGACGATGTGAACTGGTATACCAAACGGGCCACTCTTTCGGGGGTTTACTCGTCGACGTTGCTGTTTTGGCTGGGCGATGACAGCCCCGATCACCAGCGCACCTGGGAATTCCTGGACCGCCGGATCGCAAATGTCATGGAGTTTGAAAAGCTCAAGGCGCAGGTACGCGACAATCCGGTGTTGAAACCGTTCTTGGCCGTTCCAAACTGGTTGGCCGGTCAAGTGAAGGCACCCATGAAAATGCGGGCTGACCTTCCGGGGATGCTGAACCCTCGAAAGTAGCGCATCTTGGCGCTAGGCCCCGGCCCGTATGCCTGCTAGGCATTGCGCAAAGGAGGTGCCTATGACCCAGATGATGCGCGCTGTTGAGATCACCAAACCGGGTGGTCCTGATGTTTTACAACTGACTGAACGTCCTGTTCCCGAGCCGGGTAACGGACAAGTTGTGCTGAAAGTAGCTTATGCCGGTGTGAACCGTCCTGATGCGTTGCAGCGCGCAGGGGCCTATGATCCGCCTCCGGGTGCCAGCGACCTGCCAGGGCTTGAGGCGTCGGGCGAAGTGGTCTCGGTCGGTGCGGGGGTCGAGGGGTTGTCGGTCGGCGACAAGGTTTGCGCGTTGTTGCCGGGTGGGGGTTATGCCGAATACGTGGCAACGCCCGCCGCGCATTGCCTACCGATCCCTGCAGGGATGGGAATGAAAGAGGCTGCTTGCCTGCCGGAAACCTTTTTCACCGTCTGGTCCAACGTGTTCACACGTGGTGGTCTGAAAGCGGGTGAGCGGTTTCTGGTCCATGGCGGCTCCAGCGGGATCGGGACAACGGCAATCCAACTGGCCAATGCTTTTGGTGCACGTGTCTTTGCGACCGCTGGGTCCGATGAGAAATGTGAGGCTTGCGTCAAGCTGGGTGCGGAAAAGGCAATCAACTATCGCGATGAAGATTTTGTGGCCACCATGCGGGCCGAGGGCGGGGCGAACCTGATCCTTGATATGGTGGGTGGGGATTACATCCCACGCAACGTCAAAGCATTGGCCGAGGATGGACGTCTGGTACAGATCGCTTTCCTGCAAGGTCCGAAGGTCGAGCTGAACTTTGCGATGATGATGGTCAAACGTTTGACCCTGACTGGCAGTACCCTGCGCCCGCAGAGCGATTTGGCCAAGGCACAAATTGCGCAGGATCTGCGCGAAGCCGTTTGGCCTCTGCTCGACGCTGGCAAAGTTGCCCCAGTTATGGACAGTGAATTTGAACTGGCCGAGGCGGCGGCAGCCCATGCGCGCATGGAAAGCTCTGGCCACATCGGCAAGATCGTCCTCAAGGTTGCGGACTAAGTGTCAAATGCGCGGGCTTGTCCCGCGCCTTCACGCAACCGCGCGGCGGTATAGATGCCATGTGGCGTGGCCCAGAACGGGTACTACCACGATCAGACCCAATAGCATCGGCAAGGCGCCCAGAAACAGCAGCGCCGCCACGGTGAAGCCCCATGTCAGGATGACGCCGGGGTTCTCACGCAAGACACGAAACGATGTCACAACCGCCACTGGCAGCCCCACCTTGCGGTCCAGCAGCAATGGAAAGCTGACAACGCTGACTGCCAATGCGCACAAGGCGAACACAAAACCAACAGCGGTTCCCGCGACAATCATCGTCCATCCCGCAGAAGTGGTGAGAACCTGTGTGGCAAATGCACTAAGGGATGCGGGTACTTCAGGGCCCATTGTATTAGTATGAATGGCTTGTGCGACCATCAGCCAGACCAAAAGCAGCATGACGAGGTAGAAGCCAAGTACCAGAATTGCACCGAAGGACGGTGATCTGAAGACACCGAACGCATCCAACCAATGCACTGCGCTGCCCTGTTCACGCTTGCGGCTAATCTCATAAAGCCCCACGGCGGCGACTGGCCCGATCAAGGCAAAGCCGGCGACAAGTGGAGCCAGAAGCGGCACCAGATTCATGTTCAAAGCAAAGCCGAACATCAAGAGCCCTGCGATCGGGTAGATCAACACGATGAACACGGCATCCGCCCGTGTTTCGAGAAAGTCGTCATAGCCCGCGCGCAGACAGGCGCGCAGGTCTTGCAGCGTCAAGGTTTGCACCATTGGCAGCTCTTTGGTGTCCGCGCTGCCCAGGCGCGAGACGCTTTCCGAGACATGATCACCTGCCGCCCCGAGATTTCGGGCGGTCCAGCTGATCGGGTTTCCGATTGTTTTGGCCATTTTCCTCCCCTTCCCTGGCGAAAACTGCGCCGCGGGGCGGATCCGGCATCACGTTGCCCGTGGCCGGACCAGCCGGCAACGCCTGACCCTAGTATAGCACAGATTTTCCAATTCCCGATCAATAGTCTGGCATCGGACGGATTGCCCTGCTTCGAAGTCATGTTAGCTTGAAATCCGGCAAGAGGAGGTCAGTATGCAGCAAACAGCAAAGACGGTCATGATTCACGAGTTTGGCGGCCCCGAAGTTTTGCGGATCGAAGACAGGGCAGTAGGTGAGCCTGGACCGGGGGAAATCCGCATTCGCCACGAAGCCTGTGGTTTGAACTTTATCGATGTTTATCAACGTACTGGCCTGTACCCCCTTGAGCTTCCTCATGCACTGGGCATGGAGGCGGCAGGTGTCGTTGAAGCTATTGGCGAAGGTGTAACGCACCTGCAGCCCGGACAACGGGCTGCGTATGCTTCAGCCCCGTCCGGTGCGTATTGCGAGGCCCGAGTGATGCCGGCAGCACAGGTTTGTCCACTGCCGGATGGCATTTCCTTTGACGCCGCCGCGGCGATGATGTTGAAGGGATTGACGGTAGAATATCTTTTTCACCGAACCACTCCGCTGAAACGGGGGGATACGGTGCTGTTTCACGCAGCAGCCGGTGGGGTAGGGTTGATCGCCTGCCAATGGGCGAAATCCGAAGGGATCACACTGATCGGGACGGCAGGAACGGATGAAAAATGCAGTCTGGCCCGGTTCAACGGGGCTGCGCATTGCATCAACTACCGAACCGAGAATTTTGCTGAGCGGGTAGCCGAGATTACCAAGGGCCAAGGTGTGGATGTGGTCATGGACTCGGTCGGGGCGGACACATTCGAAGGCTCGCTGGATTGTTTGAAACCGCTTGGCATGATGATTTCGTTCGGCAATGCTTCAGGCCCTGTGCCCCCCTTTAATATCGGTGTTCTGGGCCAGAAAGGATCACTGAAGATCACGCGCCCCACCTTGTTCACGCATATCGCGGATCATACGGTGTGTCAGGCAATGGCCCGCAGGCTATTCGGAAAGGTCGAAGGCGGAGAGGTCAAAATCCACGTGGATCAACGCTTTGGGTTGGATCAGGTGGCAGACGCGCATCGTGCGCTTGAAGCGCGACAGACAACCGGCAGCACGATATTGGACATCTAAAGAGCGACCCGGCTTAAAAAAGCCGGGTCCAACTTGCTTATTTGATATGCGTCAGAACCGATAGGAAGCCCGGATTTGCAGAGTCGTTGCATCAACATCGACGCCGCTTCCGTTGAAGTTGCTGAACTCGTGGTAAAGCAGTTCTCCACCGATGCTCACATTGGGCGCCACGATCTGTTCGTAGCCAGCACCAATAAACCAACCATCATCGCTTCCGAGGTTGTCTGTTCCCGCTTCGGCGTAGCCCGCAATTCCGTAGAGCAGGCCCTGCGGGTTCACTTTATAGCCCGCCCGCGCTTTCAAACGCCATACATCTTCCACTGTGACTGGAACGTTGGACAAATCCACGTCCGTCCAGTCATAGTCAAACCCGCCACCGACGACCCAGTCGCCCAAATCATAGTCGTAACCTAGGATAATACCGCCGATCACGCCATCTCCGTCGACCCCGGACACGCTGGTGTCCACATCGACATAGCCCAGTTGCAGACCGCCGTAGAACCCTGTCCAGTTGCCCGAGGATTGCGCCATGGCTGATCCTGCAACAACGGTCGCTGCGGTAGTGATGAGAGCCAGTTTCTTCAATGTCATCTCATTTCCTTTCGCTTGTCACTCTGCTCCAGTGAGGCATTGTCCACTTATGAGGGTGGATACGATCCGGACGGGAAGCCGGATCATTCATATATATACATTCGGAAAGTGGAATACAAATTTGTATCCCAACGTCTCAACTTGGGTGAAACGTTGACGCTCTTAAAAGACCGAGCGCGTTTGGTGCTAAAAAGATAGGAAGAGAAGAGGGATATTCAAACGACATGCGGCGGCGGAACGCTCCGCCGCCGACACGCCTGACATTTTCAGCGGATTATTGCTCTTGCAGTTCCGCGGGGGTCTTGTCTGAGATGTTTTCCCAGTTCGCGCTTGCGCTTTCAATGAAACCCGGGATGTCGCCTTCCCAGCGTTCCTGGATGTCTTGCGACAGGTTCAGGTACAGTTTGTTGTCGACGATTTTCCAGTGGTTCGGGTCGCCGTCGAACTTGAAGCCCATGGCTGCGCCGAAGGCACAGTAGCCGCCGTATGCGGGCAGGTAGGCTTCGGGGTTGGCTTCAAAGGCAGCTTTGTTTTCTTCCGACGAGAAGCGGTACATCGCGTCGTTGTGCAAGGTGGTGATGCGGTAGTCGCCTTTGGTTGCTTCACCGGCGGTAAAGTAGGCAACCGGGTCATAGCCCTGCATCGCCAGACCAGTCGAGCTTGCGTTGATTTCCACACCTGCGGCCAGCGTCGAAGTTGCCAGCGCGACGGACAGTGCGACGCCGCCGATCAGAGATTTAAAAGTGTTCATTGCTTCACCTTTCGTGAATGGAGCCTCGTCAAAGCGAGAGCGAGGGCCCCGGTTGTTGTCCTGTGCGGACCGTAATTGACCGTCACGACAGCGATCTGGGAAGCGGGGCGATCACGTTCAAAACAATGAATTGTGAATGTGCAGCAGCAAAGATGTTCTGTTCAAAATTGCAGGGTTAGCTGTTTGCGTCGGGCACAAGATCCAGAACAAAAGCGATGACTTTGCTGGCGGGCATTTCGCAGGGCCGCAACAAAGCGCCGCTGTTGCGGGTCTGGTACAGGTTCAGGCTGATGTAATCGGAACCGCCACGTTCATGGGCCACCAGCTTGTGTGATCTGCCGCCTGCCATGCGTTGACGCACGACACCATAGCTTCGACCGTGCGACGTGCCGGTGAAACTGCCCTCTGGCAGAGCATGAAACGCAGACAAAAATTCGTCGGTGACGGTCACGGTTTCCCGATTTTCGGTTCCGTTCCGGCCTTGATCCGCGCCACGTTCGAACTGTGCCGCCAGTAGATCATAAGCGTCAGGATGATCCCCAGTATAAAGGTCGAACCGTTTGTTAGCACCAACACCCAGGTGGTCGACAGCGCCGCTGCCGCAAGTGCGCCGACGGAAGAAATCCGCCAGATTGCCGCCGCAACCAGCCAGCTCAGGCAGCAGGCCACGCCAACGCGCCAATCCAGCGCCAGCCAAAGCCCCAGAAAGGTAGCCACACCTTTGCCGCCCTTGAAGCCCAGCCACATCGGGAAGCAATGCCCCAAAAACGCCATCAGCGCCGCGATCTGGGCCGCGTCTTCTCCGGCATAGGCGCGTGCGATCAGAACGGCAGCCGCCCCCTTGGCAGCATCAAATAGCAGCGTCAGGGCCGCAGCGGCCTTGTTGCCGGTGCGCAGAACATTTGTGGCCCCAATATTGCCCGACCCAATTTCGCGCAGGTTGCCCAGCCCCATGACTTTGGTCAGGATCAGCCCAAACGGAATGGACCCAAACAGGTATCCAATCACTGCCCAAAAGAACAAGTCTTCTGCCGTATTTACGATAATGGGCATCAGGGTCTCCGAAACACTGCTTGGCCAGCTACATAAGTCGCAAGGACCTTACCTTGCATCCGCTGGCCGTCAAATGGCGTGTTTTGCGATTTGGATTTTAGGGCGAACCGATCAAGCACAAAAGGCACATCCGGGTCGAACAGAACCAAATCTGCCGGGGTGCCATTGGACAGGCGACCACTGTCCAGTCCCAACCGCTTTGCAGGGTTGAGCGCCAAGGCCTTAAACAGTGTCGGCAAGTCCAGTTGATCTGCGTGATACAAGCGAAGTGCTGCGGGCAGCAGCGTTTCCAATGCCACTGCACCCGAGGCCGCTTCTTCAAATGGCAGGCGCTTGCTTTCTTCGTCCTGTGGGGTGTGCATCGAACTGATGATGTCAATCAGCCCTGTTCGAACTGCCTCGATTGCCGCTTGCCTGTCGTCCTCGGAGCGCAGCGGCGGCTTGACCTTGAAGAAGGTGCGATAGTCTGCCACGTCCAACTCGTTCAGGGTCAGATGGTGGATTGACGTGCCGGCAGTGATGTCCAGTCCATTGCACTTGGCGCGCTCCAGCGCGGGCAGGGCGCGGGCAGTTGTGATCTGATCAGCATGGTAAGCGGCCCCGGTCATTTCCAGCAGGGCGATGTCACGGTCCAGACCCATACGTTCGGCCATTGGCGACACGGCGGGCAAGCCGCGGAGGGCCGCGAACTTGCCGCTGGTCGCAGCCGCCCCTGCGCTGAGCCCCGGTTCCTGCGGGTGGGCAATCACCAGCGCGCCGCAGGACTTCGCATAAGTCAGCGCGCGAGAAAACACCTTGGTATTGGTGATGACGTGATCGCAATCGGTAAAGGCCACGGCACCCGCATCCTGCAAAAACCCGATCTCGGTCATCTCGCGCCCCTCGCGCCCCTTGGTCAGGGCGGCCATCGGCAGCATATTGACCGGAGTATCGGCTTGCGCCCGGCGGGTGATGAATTCCAGCGTTTCCGGCGTATCTATCGCAGGGCTGGTGTCTGGCCGGGTGACAATGGTGGTCACCCCTCCGGCCGCAGCGGCCAGGCCAGCGGATTTATAGCTTTCCTTATGGCGTTCACCGGGTTCGCAGACTTTCACACCGATATCTATGATGCCCGGCGCCAGACACTTGCCGTTGCAATCGATGATCTGCCCGTCTGAACCCGGCGCGTTTCCTTCCCCTCGGGCAACAATCCGGCCATCGGCCACTTGAAGCCAGCCCGTCGAGGTCGTACCGGCCTCAGGGTCGATCAGGCGAGCGTTGGTGAAGAGAACGGTGCTCATGGTATGGCCCTTTCGATGGTGGCTTTGGTGGCGGCAGGGTCGGCCTGATATTTGATCAGGTGCTTATCGCCGCTTTTGGTGACGACTTGAACAAAGCTGCCCATGGTGTTGACCGCTTGGATCTGATTCAGAGGCACCTTGCGTGGACCAGGTCCGGTCAGGGTCGTGTCCGACATTTCCCAATTGGCGACCAGCTCTTCCGAGGCCAGATACCAGGCGCGGATGCCAATGGCGGCCAGACCTGCGGGTGCTCCGGTCCAGATATAAGGATTTCCGATCAGCCACAGAACGAGCATGGCACCGGCCATGCCAAAAGCGGCCAGCCATGCGTTGGTACGGAAATAGGCCCCTTTATCCGGGGCGAAGATCACAGAATCAGCCATAAGATGCCTCCGATGGCCACAAGCGCGGCCAATGCCAGGATAGCTGACCCGATACGGCGGGGCTGGTCATCCGTTGGAGCGGCTTGCGGTGCCGAAAAAGGCTTGGCGCTTTCGGTTTCGATGACCCCTCCGGTCCAGTTTGAGGTCTCTTCTGTGAACAGGCCGATCAGCCGCAGACGAGGGTCTGGCTTCAACATCGCCGGGCGTCCTTGGAACGCAGCGCTGCGCAAGACCATAACCCAGCCGTCTATCGCGGACAGAGCGTCCTTATCCAACTGATCTGCGGACACGCCGCAGCCTTCGGTCAGATAGCCATACAGCCCTAGGTCTTCCAGATCGGAGACCGGGAATATATCGATCTGCGCGGGGTCCAGCCCGTCCACCCCAAGCACCTGATCGGCGGCACCCGGTTCGCGCAGGAACTTTGCCTCTTCCGGGCGCATGTCCAGCCTGAACAGGCGCAAGACGCCGCGTTCGTGGGGGGCGACGGCCAGATCGCTCATGCGGCCTCGCGCAGGTTGCGTGCCAGCAGATCCATCGCGGCCATACGAACGGCGACGCCCATTTCCACCTGTTCCTGAATGACGGACCGGTTGATGTCATCGGCCAGCGTGCCGTCGATCTCAACGCCTCGGTTCATCGGGCCGGGGTGCATGACAATGGCATCAGGCTTGGCTTGCGCCAGCTTTGCGGCATCCAGACCATAGCGGTGATAATATTCGCGTTCCGAGGGGATGAACCCGCCATCCATCCGCTCTTTCTGAAGACGCAGCATCATGACGACATCGACGTCCTTTAGACCCTCGTTCATGTCGCCATAGATCTCGGCCCCGAACTCGGCAAACTGGTTGGGCACCAGTGTCGGCGGGCCAATCAGGCGAATACGGTTTTCCATTTTGCCCAGCAGGATCAGGTTTGATCGCGCGACGCGGGAATGGGCCACGTCGCCGCAAATCGCAATATTCAGCCGGTGCAGGCGTCCCTTGGCGCGTCGGATGGTCAAGGCGTCCAACAGGGCCTGTGTGGGATGCTCATGCTTGCCGTCGCCCGCGTTCAGAACAGCGCAATTGACCTTTTGCGCCAGCAGATCGACCGCGCCGGAATGCGGATGCCGTACCACCAGCAAATCAGGATGCATTGCGTTCAATGTCATCGCCGTGTCGATCAGGGTTTCACCCTTTTTGATCGAGCTGGCCTGCATTGCCATGTTCATCACATCCGCACCCAGGCGCTTGCCTGCCAGTTCGAAACTGGCTTGCGTGCGGGTCGAGTTTTCAAAGAACATGTTGATCTGGGTCAGCCCCGACAGAACGTCCGAATGCTTGGTCGACTGGCGGTTCATGTCGACATAGGTCTCGGCCAGATCCAGAATTTCGGTGATATCGGATTGGGACAGATGCTCGATGCCAAGAAGGTGACGATGGGCGAAACGCATGGGCGGGCTCCTGTCTGACAATCGGGCCGCTTATAGGAAGCTGTGCGGCCCAAGGCAACCTAAGGTTCCGTGCCCTCTGGCAGTTTTTCGCAGCCGCCCTCGGGCAGGCATTGTTCACCCGGCTTGCACCATTTGCCATAACCGCAGTCGATGGCCTTGATCGGCACGCAGCCCTGATGGGCCGAACATTTGAAGCCGGGGCGGCATTGCGACCCGGTTTCTTCGCACAAGAACCACCCCGGGCGGGAACAGCCCCCGCCGGGCAGGCAGGACGAGCCACGCGCGCAGGTGCGGCCATCGTCGCAAGTTTTAGGCGGTGTTGTGTCCAGGTCGGGTTTGATCCGCTCGCATTCGCCGCGCCCGTTGCAAAAGCTGTTGCCGGGGCAATCCAGACGAGATGTGCATTTGTCTGCACCAGCGGGCGCGCATCTGGTTCCGCCCGCCACGCAGCGCTCGAACGGGCCACAGCTGCGCCCACCACCGCAATAGGTTCCGCCCAGTTGAATGCAGTGACCATCAAAGCTGCATCTTTGCCCGCCCGAACAGCAGGTGCTGCCGCATTTGAACTGACCGGCACGGCACTGCCCATGTGTGTCGTGAAACGTCGCCAAAGCCGGATCGCCGGTAAGGGCCACCACAAACCCGAGCAGGAGGAATCGCAGAATTCTGAGCATCGCGCGCTGATGGTCGGCGCGACAGAGCGACCGATCAAGCCCTATTCGCTTTCCCTCAGCGTTTAGGCAGGTAAATTATCCGTATGGAATCGGGCTTGGACTATTACTCTGCACGGGCGCTGCTGGAATGGCAGATCGAAATGGGCGCGACCGAGGCAATCGGGGATGCGCCCGTGGATCGGTATGCCTTGCCCGACACCACGCCCAAACCCAAGAAAGCAGAAGCAGCTTCTGTGGCCCCGGCAAAACCTAAACAGGTTGATCCGGTTGCTGTTGCGCAGGCTGCCGCGCAAGGGGCAGGGTCTCTGGATCAGTTGCGGATAGTGATGGAGGCTTTTGATCACTGCGAACTTAAACGCGGGGCACGACAATTGGTTTTTGCCGACGGTACCCCCGGCGCAAAGGTGATGATCATCGGCGAAGCCCCTGGCCGCGATGAAGATCGTGAAGGCAAGCCCTTTGTCGGTCGCGCCGGTCAATTGCTGGATCGGATGCTGGCAGCGATCGATCTGGACCGTCGCGAGAACGTCTACATCACCAACGTACTGCCATGGCGGCCTCCGCAGAACCGCGATCCCAAGCCCGAGGAAATCGGGATGATGAAGCCTTTCCTTGAGCGCCATGTGGCGTTGGCCAAGCCCGAAGTTCTGGTGGTGATGGGCAATATTAGCTGTCAGGCGGTGCTGGGAAAACGAGGTATCACCCGTTTGCGCGGCAATTGGGATCAGGCGATGGATCTGCCTGTGATCCCAATGTTCCACCCGGCCTTCCTGTTGCGTCAGCCGCAGATGAAACGGCAGGCTTGGGCTGATCTGCTGGACCTCAAGGCGCGGCTTGGAGGTGGCGCATGAAGGTTCTGGCTTTTTCCGATCTTCACATGGCGCGCAACCGCGCCGCAGATTTGGTGGCCGCCAGTGCGGAGGCTGATCTGGTCATTGGCGCAGGCGACTATTGCAACATGAGGCAGGGTCTGAATTCGGCGATGCAGATGCTTTCGGGGATCGCAGCGCCCTTGGTCCTGATCCCCGGAAATGCCGAAAGCTCAGAAGAACTGAGTGACGCTGCCCCAGAAGGTGTCCATGTCCTGCACGGGTCCGGTATGACACTCGACGGGCTTCGCCTGTTTGGATTGGGTTACGGCGTGCCGCCCACGCCGTTTGGCGACTGGTCCTGTGACCTGACCGAAGGCGCGGCGACCGAGATGCTCGACCGATGCGACGCGGCTGACGTCCTGATCGTGCATTCTCCGCCCAAAGGCTACGGGGATCAGACCTCGCAAGGTCTGTCGGTAGGGTCGACCGCTGTGCGCGACGCAATAGAGAGGCTTCAGCCAGGTCATGCTGTCTTTGGACACGTACACGAAAGTTGGGGCTATCGCGGAACGCTAGGCCGAACGCAATTGGCCAATCTTGGGCCGAAACCGAATTGGTTTGAGGTGTCTGCGTGATCGAACTTCAGACTTTACTGGTTTTCATTCCAGCCGCCTTGGCACTGAACCTGACGCCCGGTGCCGATATGATGTTCTGCTTCGGCCAGGGTCTTCGGTCGGGCGCATGGCCTTCAGTCTCGGCAAGTGCCGGGGTGTCTGTAGGAACCATGATTCATGTCCTGTTTGCTGGTCTGGGACTTGGGGCTGCGGTATCGGCGCTGCCCTGGCTGTTTGAAGTGATCCGCTGGATCGGCGCGGCATATCTGCTTTATTTGGCGTGGGGGGCTGTTAGAAACGGCGCATATGTGGGTGACACGCCTGTGCGATCCACCCGCATGGCGTTTCGAGACGGAATGTTGGTCAACTTGACCAACCCCAAGGTCATTCTGTTTGTCCTGGCCTTTATCCCTCAATTCGTCGACCCGACTGCAGGCTCGGTCCTGCTGCAGTTCCTGATCTTTGGGTTGATCATCGCGTTTGGCGGGTTTTTGGTGAATGGTTTGGCGGGTGTCTTCGCCGGAAGCGCTGGCAGAGTTCTGATCGGCAACCCGCGCGCCTCAGGTATTATCGGCTGGATCACGGGTGGGATTTTTACCGCCCTCGCGGTTCGGCTTGTCATCATGGAAAGGGCCTGACGCAAGATGTCACGCATTGACGAAAGCAAAAAGTTCATCGCGGTTAAAATTGCCGTGTTGACAGTCTCGGATACCAGATCACTGGACGAAGATCGCTCGGGCCAAACTCTGGTGGACCGGATTGAAAAGGCGGGGCATGTGGTCGCTGATCGCAAGATTGTTCGCGACGAACGCGATCAGATTGCCGATCAACTGCGCGCCTGGGTGGCGGACGATCAGATTGATGTCGTGATCTCGACCGGGGGCACAGGTCTGACTGGGCGCGATGTGACCGTCGAGGCCCATCGGGACGTCTATGAAAAAGAGATCGACGCTTTCGGCACCGTGTTTACACTTATCTCGAAGGAGAAAATCGGCACCTCGGCGGTGCAGTCACGTGCGACGGGGGGTGTTGCCGGTGGTACATACCTGTTCGCACTGCCCGGCAGCCCGGGCGCCTGCAAGGATGCGTGGGACGGGATACTCGAAAAACAGTTCGACTATCGCCATCGCCCCTGCAATTTTGTGGAAATAATGCCCAGATTGGACGAACACCTGCGACGGAAGTAGACTGGTCGTACGTTCAAATCCGTGTAACCGCTTTGTGGCTTGGCATAATTCGTGATCCAGCTACATGTTAGGAACGGCAGCTTGATGCAACCGGGGTAACTGATTGATGCGATTTTTGCGGCAAAGTCTGGTCGGTATTTTTCTGGCGTTTCTAACGCTGGCTTTGCTGTTTGTTGCGACACAAATCATCGTGGGCGCGGTGCAGGACGCTCTGACGCGTGACGACGCAGCGCCACCCGCGCGCGAAAGGGTTTTTGCAGTGTCGGTTATTCAAGCTGAAGCGGAAACCGTCACCCCCTATCTTGAAGCGTTTGGAGAAGTCCAAAGTCGTCGCAGATTGGAATTGCGTGCGGCGCTGGGCGGGCGCGTGGTTGCGCTGGCCGAAGACTTTGAGGATGGCGGTACCGTCTCGGTGGGTGAGGTGCTGGTTGAACTGGACCCGGCGGATGCGCAATCCGCGTTGGATCGGGCTAAATCCGATCTTTTGGATGCTCAGTTTGAAGAACGCGATGCCGAACGCTCGTTGCTACTGGCGCAAGACGAGTTGAAATCAGCCGAGGCGCAGGCGGACCTGCGTGAACGGGCGTTGCAACGCCAACGTGACTTGCAATCCCGCGGGGTTGGTGCCGCTGCCAGCGTGGAAGAAGCTGAGCTGGCAGCGACTTCAGCGCAGCAGGCAGTTCTGGCCCGCCGCATCGCGCTGGCGCAAGCGGAATCGCGTGTTGATCAGGCTACGACTTTGCAGGCTCGTGCGGTCATCACATTGGAAGCGGCGGAACGCGATCTTGAAGATATGACAATTCGGGCTGGGTTTAGCGGCACTTTGACCGATGTTACCTTGGTGGAAGGGCGTTTGGTATCTGCCAATGAAAAGCTGGCCGAACTGGTCGACCCCAACGCGCTTGAGGTGGCTTTCAGGGTATCGACGGCGCAATATGTTCGACTGTTGGGTGAAAATGATCTTCTGATCAACGCACCCGTGACAGTGTCGTTGGAAGTCACCGGCGCTGATCTGAGCGCAGCCGGTCAAATCAGTCGCGACAGCGGCTCTGCCGGAGAAGGGCAAACCGGGCGGTTGATCTATGCCCGCCTGCAAGCGGCTTCGGGCTTCAAGCCGGGCGATTTTGTTACTGTTTCGGTGCAAGAGCAGCCGGTTGAAAACGTCTATCGCCTGCCATCGTCTGCACTGGATGCGTCGGGCACGGTTCTGATCTTGGGCGCGGATGACCGGTTGGAAAGCCTGCCGGTGCAGTTGGTCCGCAGGCAAGGGGATGAAGTTTTGCTGCGGGGTGACGGGCT
The DNA here is from genome assembly GCF_013034545.1 of Ruegeria sp. HKCCA5763. NCBI lineage: Bacteria > Pseudomonadati > Pseudomonadota > Alphaproteobacteria > Rhodobacterales > Roseobacteraceae > Ruegeria > Ruegeria sp. HKCCA5763. Next base: position 150,276 of record NZ_WQGF01000008.1, on the reverse strand, counting down.
TGAGGGGCGCGAAGTTGTCATTGGACGCACGCCTCTGCTGGGGTCCGGCGTGCGCGTAAGACCGTTGCGCGTAGAAGCCGGGGCGGATCCAGACATGGTTGAGCTAAGCCCATCGAAGCGGGCCGCACTGGTGGCCCAGATCGAGGCCAGCGAGACAATGCCGCAGGACGAGAAATCACAGCTTCTGGGCCAATTGCAGGAAGCGCGCGTGCCGGCCTCGTTGGTGCGTCGCCTTGAAACCAAGGCCGGGGGCTAGGCGCCATGATGCGCGAGATACCCGGCGCAGCGGGCGGCATTCTCAGTTACTTCACGCGCCATCGGACCGTTGCCAATCTACTGTTGTTGGTCATGCTGGTTCTGGGCGCGGCGGCCATTCCCAACATGCGGGCGCAGTTCTTTCCCGATGTGGTCTTGGAGCGCGTGGATGTCACCGTTTCGTGGGACGGTGCCGGGCCGGAGGACATGGATGCCGGCATTGTACAGTTGCTGGAGCCTGCACTGCTGGCCGTTGAAGGGGTGACCAGTACCGAGGCTAGCTCCCATCCGGGTTGGACCCGTGTCAGGCTGGAGTTCGAGCCAAACTGGGACATGTCCCGCGCGGTCGAGGAAGTCAGAACCGCCGTAGACGGTGTGTCGGACCTGCCGGAAGGGTCAGAAGAGCCCGAAATCAAACGCGGTGCCTGGCGTGACCGCGTAACGGATCTTGTCGTCAGCGGTCCCATTGATACCAATCAATTGGCGAAGATGACGGACGAGTTGATCAATCGTCTTTTCGCTGCAGGTGTGACCCGTACGACCATCCGGGGCATTGCGGCACCACAGATCATCGTTGAAGTCACGACCGCGCAGTTGATTATCAATGACATCTCCATGGCAGATATCGCCGCGGCGATTGAGTCCGAAGTAAATACCGATCCTGCCGGAGCAGTGGAGGGCGCCGGTGCGCGTATACGGGCGGGAACAGAAAAACGCACACCCGAGCAAATCGAAGGTATTGCGCTAAGGACAAATACAGATGGATCGAAACTGAAGGTCGGCGATATCGCGACGATTCGGGTCGAAGGGGTTACACGGCAACGAAGCTATTTTGTTGGCGATGATCCAGCTATGTCGATCCAAGTTGACCGGTCAAACCAGGGCGATGCTATCGAAATCCAGCACACGGTTGAAGATGTCGCCCGCGAGATGCAGGCCAGTGTGCCCGAAGGTGTGAAGATCGAGTTGATCCGTACCCGGGCCCAGGCCATCACCGACCGGCTGAACATTCTTGTCGACAATGGGCTGATGGGATTGGGCCTCGTGGTCTGCCTGCTGTTCCTGTTCCTGAATGCCCGCATTGCCTTCTGGGTTGCTGCGGGTATTCCCGTGGCCATGTCGGCTGCCATTGCGCTGATGTATCTTGGTGGGTTGTCGTTGAACATGGTCTCGCTGTTTGGCCTGATCATTACCCTCGGTATCGTGGTGGATGATGCCATCGTGGTGGGCGAACACGCCGATTTCCGAGCCCGTCGTCTGGGCGAGCCGCCTGTGGTAGCCGCTGAACGTGCCGCCCGGAGGATGGCGATGCCAGTTCTGGCGGCGACCGTCACGACGGTGATTGCGTTCTTTGGTCTGACCCTGGTGGGTGGTCGGTTCGGAGAGCTTATCCGCGATATTCCGTTCACGGTGATTGCGGTTCTTATTGCGTCGCTGGTTGAATGCTTTCTTATTCTGCCCAACCATATGGCGCACGCGATTGCGCATTCTGCCAAGGAACACTGGTACGATCTACCGAACCGTGTCGTAAACCGGGGCTTCCGCTGGGTGCGGGACCACTTGTTCCGTCCGTTGATCGCCTGGGTAATCTGGGCGCGATACGTTGTTGTGGCTTTGATGATCGCTATTCTGGCCAGTCAGGTTGCGTTGTTCATCCGTGGCGATGTGAACTGGCGATTTTTCAACGCGCCTGAACGTAGCTCAGTCAGTGGCGGGTTCATCATGCGCGAAGGCTCGACTCGGTCGGATACGCTGGAAATGATGCGCATTTTGCAGGACGCCACCGACGAGCTGGGCCAGATTTATGAAGAACGCTATGGCCAGAATCCGATTGAATTTGTTCTGGCCGAGGTCGGGGGCACCGCGGGCCGTGGATTGGCGGCGGCAGACGGCAAAGACGGCAGCGTGCTGGGCGGGATTTCGATCGAATTGATTGATGCCGACCTGCGGCCCTATTCCAGTTTTGAGTTTGTGGGCGAATTGCAGGACTTCGTTCCACGGCACCCGAATGTCGAAGTGTTGACTTTCCGGGGCTGGCGGTCCGGCCCCGGCGGCGACGCCATTGACGTACAATTCTATGGTTCTGACGTGAATGTCCTGAAGGCGGCGTCAGAAGATCTGAAGACCGCATTGTCGAAATTCCCCGAGGTTTCGGCGCTGGAAGACACTCTGGCCTATGACAAGGAAGAGTTCATTCTGGATCTTACGGCACAGGGGCAGGCCCTGGGCTTTCGGATCGAAACGCTGGGCCGCGCGTTGCGCAACCGCCTGAACGGGATCGAGGCCGCCACCTTCCCCGATGGCCCGCGCAGCACTGAAATTCGGGTTGAATTGCCTGAGGGCGAGTTGACTGCAGACTTCCTTGAACGCACCCTTATGCGTTCGCCTGATGGGGTTTATGTGCCGCTGGCTGACATCGTTTCCGTCGAACGCAAAACCGGGTTTTCCGTCGTCCGGCGCGAGAATGGCCTCAGGGTGGTTTCGGTCACAGGTGATATTTCCGAGGACGACCCGGCGCGTGCGGCTGAAATCGAACGCATCATGCAGGACGAAATCCTGCCCAACATTGCCGCCGAACGTCAGGTCGAATGGCGTATGTCGGGTCTGAGCGAGCAGGAGAACGAATTCCTGGCCGAAGCGCGCACCGGGCTGATCCTGTGTCTGACCGGAATCTACCTTGTTCTGGCCTGGGTGTTTGCAAGTTGGTCGAGGCCGTTGGTGGTCATGGCGATCATCCCCTTTGGCCTCGTTGGGGCGATCTGGGGTCATTACATCTGGGATGTTCCGCTTAGCATGTTCACGGTGGTTGGATTGCTTGGAATGACCGGTATCATAATCAACGACTCGATTGTTCTGGTGACAACGATAGATGGGTATCAGCAGGACCGGGGTCTGGTGCCGTCAATTGTCGAGGGCACAGCCGACAGGTTGCGGCCCGTAATGCTGACCACGCTGACCACGGTTCTTGGACTTGCGCCGCTGCTTTATGAGGGATCGCAGCAGGCGCAGTTCCTTAAGCCGACCGTGATCACTCTGGTCTATGGGCTAGGATTTGGGATGTTGCTGGTCCTGATCCTCGTGCCTGCCCTGCTGGCGATCCTGAACGATTTTGCGCGTCCGATGACCGCCATGCGCCGCGCCGCGCGCGCGCCAGATCGGGTGGTTCGGGTGGCATTGATAAGCACAGGCGCTGTATTGGCGATTTGGTTTGGTTTGACGATGGTCTGGCCCGCTGTCACCGGCGCGCCGCTTGGAGTGTTGCAGGGTCTTTACCCCGGTGCAGAAGGAATTGCAGCTTTGCAATTGGGGCTGGGCGCATTTCTGGCCGGGGCCGTGCCGATTCTGGGACTAAGCGTATTGTTGTCCGGATTGCTCTACGGGCGGCTCAGCCGGTCAGCAGGTGTTTAACCCGCGCACAAAGCATATTCCATAAGATCGACAACCCGTGCGCTCGTCGGCAGGTCGCCCTTGCGTATCTGGTCAATCGGAAACCAACGTGCATCCAGCGCATCATCACCGGCCTTGGGCGTGCCTGAGAGATACTGGCAGGCAACACCGACCAGAAGATAATGAGACAAGACCTGACCTTGTGGATCGCTTCGCAGCAAGTCCAGATTTTTCAGGTAGTGCAACGGCTCTGCGATCACCGAGGTTTCCTCCTGCAACTCACGTTGCGCGGCTTTCAGAACGGTTTCACCCCATTCCACATGGCCGCCCGGAAAGCCCCACAAACCGGCATCTGGCTGTTTGCTGCGTTGCACCAGAAGAACCTGATCCTGATGCAGAACAACTGCCAAGGCACCGATCTTAGGAGTTCGGGTCACAAGCTCAGCCCGCGCTGCAGCCCAGAATATCGACCGCGTGATTGGCACCCAGAACGGTGATCCGAATCTCGGACCGGTCCAACGCAAACGGCGCGCCTGATGCGTTTACGATTTCGGATTGTGCCACCAACGTATCGCCTTCGCGCTGTGAGACCGGCTGCGAGGCCCAGAGAACAGGATTTCCCGGCTCGATCACAGCGACTTCGCGCCCCCCTGCAGAGGGCATCGTCACCCGAGCCTCGATCTGTATTCCGTCCTGCGTCGGAGTTAGGTTACAGGTGGCTTTGCTCACCCGGGCTTCTTGTGCTGAGTAGGGGCGTTGCGCCATAGCCGCAGCAATTGCGGGGTTGCGACCGGCATCACCGTCCAGCGTGTGGTCAAAATCCAGACGTTCGGGGATACACACGTCCTTGCAAACGCCCAGGTCCATCTCACCTTGCAGGCGGACGGGTTTCGCAGGGTTTCGCGGTGTAATTTCAATCGGCAGGATCAGCTGGTTTTCATAGCCGATCGACTGCAAGCCATTCTGGTCAAAAATCTCGGGCGCGGGCCAGGTGATGTCCACATGTCCAACGTTGCTTGAGCGTTTCCAATCGAACTGGGGTGGGATGCCCGCATCACCGGGCGCCCGCCAATAGGTTTTCCAGCCGTCCTTCAGGGTCAGCTTCAACGCGCTCAGATAGGTGCCGTTTGCGGTTCGACCGCCATCCAGAACATCCAGTTGCACCACTCCATCCAAACTCTGCGCGGTGGCAGGAGAGGATAGGGTCAGGCAAGCAAACGCAACGGCGGCTGTGGATTTGATCGACATCTTCATACACCATACATGCGCGGGCTGGGGCCGGATTCCAAGTCACGATCCGGTCACTGCAATGAAATCTGTCGAATTACCCGTTGTTCTCTTGCAAACACAGGGGTGGCGGGGCCATTGTTGACGTAATTGAGAAAGAGATGGCGGCCCATGGATCTGACCGGAAAACTGTTGATTGCGATGCCCGGTATGGGCGATCCGCGGTTCGACCATTCGGTGGTTTATATGTGCAGCTATGGCGATGACGGCGCGATGGGGCTGATCATCAACAAACCCTCGGACCTGCGAATAAAGACTTTGCTTAGCCAATTGGACATCGCGTGTCGTATTCCGGTTGTTGGCGAGCGATTGGTTCATTTTGGGGGTCCCGTCGAAATGTCGCGCGGCTTTGTTCTGCACAGCGCCGACTATGAAGCTAACCTTCATTCGATGCAGATTTCGGAAGAATTCAGCATGACTGCCACACTGGATGTTCTGGAAGACCTTGCTTCGGGGACAGGGCCACTGAATTCGATGTTGGCGCTGGGCTATTCCGGCTGGGGTCCGGGGCAGCTGGAAGATGAAATCGCCATGAATGGCTGGCTGACCACCGAAGCAACATCAAAGCTGGTCTTTGACGTGCCCGATGATGAGAAATGGGAAGCCGCTTTGGCCACTTTGGGCGTGGACCCTTTGACTTTGTCCGCCAGTGCAGGTCGCGCCTGATCAGCTGTCACGTGGCGCTGCAGCGCGGCGCAATCGGTCGTTGATGGCCGCACCAAGCCCGGCATCTGGAATCGGAGAAACCGCAATCGGTCGCCCGGACTTGTTCAGCTCATGCAGGGATGCAAAGAGGTTTGCAGCGGCCTCGGTCAGGTTGGCGTTCACGGACAGGTTCAGATCACAATCCACCGGTCCAAAGCCCAGCAAGACCTCCTCGCCGTGACGCGACGCGGCATTCAGGCGGACCGGCGCATCCGGCGCGTAATGCGATTGAAGCTGACCCGGAGCAGTCAGAAGATCACCGGACTGATGCACGTGCAGATGCACCCCCAGTTCCTGTTCGATCTGTTCCAGAGCGACCCCGCCGGGACGCAGCAAGGTAGGTTCTCCGGCCAGTCCGACGATGGTGGATTCCAGCCCGACGCCGCACGGTCCGGCATCTAAAACTGCAGCGATCTTGCCACCCAGGCCCGCCCATACATGATCGGCTGTTGTGGGGCTGATCAGACCTGACGGATTTGCCGAAGGCGCAGCGACCGGCCCATCAAACGCAGCCAACAAAGCTCGTGCGGTGGGATGCGCGGGTACGCGAACCGCCAACGTGTCCAACCCCGCCGTTACAAGCGCGGATATTCCGTGCCCTTCGCGTAGTGGCAGAACAAGTGTTAGTGGACCGGGCCAGAAAGCTTGAGCCAATTGCTCGGCCTGATCTGACCATTGCACAAACCTTTGCGCTGCACTGACCGAGGCGACATGGGCGATCAGCGGGTTGAAGCTGGGCCGACCCTTGGCCTCGTAAATCGACGCGACCGCCTGGCCATTGCGCGCATCGCCGCCCAGTCCATAGACTGTCTCGGTCGGCAGGGCGACCAGAAGGCCCTGACGCAGCAAGTCCGCCGCCCGTTCGATTCCGTCGGGATTCGCCGTCAATTCCTGAGTGCCGGATGAGATCATATCTGGTGACGCCGCGTTTTGGTTGCCTGAAATATTTGGAAGAGTACGTAATCGGTTCAGACCAACACGCTTACCGGCGCTTGCGTTTGATTCCAAGCCCGCCGATGTATTCTGATCCTCTAGACGTTCGAGAGTTGTCATGCCCTACCGCGCCCCAATCTCTGATTATCAATTTCTGCTGGACCATGTGGTCGGGTTCGATCAGGTCGCCGCCACAAAAACATTCGCGGATGCCAGCGCGGATGTGGTGAGCGCCATACTGTCTGAGGCTGGCAGGATGTGCGAAGAGGTACTGGCCCCGTTGCAACGCGCCGGTGATCTGGAGCCTGCGCGGCTTGAGAATGGTGTGCTGCGCAGCTCTCCGGGATACGCTGGCGGTTGGAAAGCGATTGCCGAAGGTGGCTGGGTCGGGATCAGCGCCGATCCTCAACATGGCGGTATGGGCCTGCCGATGACTGTCACCACTGCTGTGAACGAGATGATGAGCGCCTCGTGCCTGTCGTTGCAACTGGCACCGCTGATGGCACAGGGCCAGATTGAAGCGTTGGAGCATCACGCCAGCGACGAATTGAAGGCGCTGTATCTGCCTAAGATGATCTCTGGCGAATGGTCGGCCACCATGAACCTGACCGAGGCTCAGGCCGGATCGGATGTGGGTGCGCTGACGTCGAAGGCTGAACCGAACGGGGACGGCACATATTCGGTAACCGGGCAGAAGATTTTCATTTCCTGGGGCGACAACGACTTTGCCGAGAATATTTGCCATCTGGTTCTGGCGCGATTGCCCGATGGGGTACCCGGCACAAAGGGTATTTCGTTGTTCCTGGTGCCGAAATACATCCCGGATGCGGATGGCAATCCGGGCGTGGCCAATGATCTGAAAGTGGTTTCGGTTGAGCATAAAATGGGGCTGCACGGCTCACCCACCTGTGTGATGCAATATGACGGGGCCAAAGGCTGGCTCGTCGGCGCGGAACACGGTGGCATGGCTGCGATGTTTACCATGATGAACAATGCGCGTCTGGGTGTTGGCGGTCAGGGTGTTGGCGTTGCGGAAGGCGCTTATCAGCACGCATTGGCCTATGCGATGGACCGCAAACAGGGCAGGACGCCCTCGGGTACGATCATAGATCACGCCGACGTGCGCCGCATGATCATGGATATGCGGGCTGACATATTTGCGGCGCGCGCGATATTGCTGGCCAACGCAACCGCAATTGATATGGCGAAAGCAACTGACGACGCCGATTGGGCTGCGCGTGCGGCGTTGCTGACGCCAATCGCCAAGTCCTTCGGCGCGCGCACCGGTATTCGTGTGGCAGAAACCGGGGTGCAGGTGCATGGCGGCATGGGGTTCATTGAAGAAACCGGCGCGGCCCAGTATTCGCGCGATGTACGCGTCACGGCGATTTATGAAGGCACCGACGGCATTCAGGCCATGGACCTTGTTGCACGCAAGATGATGGACGGGGGCGAGGCCGCATCGAACCTTCTGGACGAGATCGAAGATCAGGCCGAGCGCGCCCGGGCAACAATGCCCGATTTGGCCGGTCCGGTCTGGGAAGCCAGCGAGACCCTGCGCGAAGCGACCGAGTGGCTGGTGGCGCAGAGTGATATGAATGACCGCTTTGCAGGCGCAACAGCTTATTTGCAGGCGTTTGCCCGGGTGTTGGGCGGGCATTACCACCTGACCGCAGCTCTGGCCGATCCGGATGGACCACGGGCCAAGTTGGCGCGATACTATATCTACGCCTTGTTGCCGGAACATTCGGGTCTTCTGGCGCGGGTGCAAAGCGGGGCGGATAGTCTGTTCGCGCTCAGCCTGGATGAGTTGGCCGCCTGATGGACGGGGATCGCGTTTTGGGAATCAGATATCCGTGGGACGAACCTCCCGCGACAGGCGAAGCCATCCAGATTGCCGAGGGGGTTTTGTGGATGCGTCTATCCCTGCCGATGGCTCTGGATCACGTCAATATCTACGCTCTGGATGACGGCGACAGTTGGACGGTGATCGACACCGGCCTGTCTTCGAACAAGACGCGGCGCATCTGGGAAACCCTGATGGGTGGCCCTTTGGCAGGCAAGCCAATCAGACGGGTGATCGTGACCCACCACCATCCCGATCATGTCGGCAATGCCGGATGGTTTCAGTCGGAACACGGGGCGGAGCTGGTCACAAGTCGCACTTCGTGGCTGTTTGCCCGGATGCTTACGCTGGATGTTCAGGAAACCTGGCCGCAGGAGACCTTGGATTTCTATCTCAGCGCGGGTATGGCGCCCGAGGTGCTGACCGCACGGATGAACGATCGCCCCTTCAATTTTGCCGATACGGTCTATCCCATGCCGCTGGGCTTTACGCGCATACAGCAGGGCGACGTGATCCGCATGGGCGGGCGGGACTGGGATGTGCATATGGGCAATGGCCACGCCCCGGAACACGCCACTTTCTGGAGCCGCGACGACAATCTGGTCCTTAGTGGCGATCAGATCCTCAGCTCGATCAGCCCTAATTTGGGTGTCTATGCAACCGAGCCCATGGCCGATCCGGTTTCGGCCTGGATGGAGGCGTGCGAGCGACTTCAGACACTGGCCCGGCCTGATCATCTGGTACTGGGTGGGCATAAGCTGCCCTTTACCGGACTGCCGCTGCGCATGAAGCAGTTGATCGAGAATCACCATAGCGCGTTGGAGCGTCTGCTGGACCATCTGGACGAACCCAAAGCTGCGGCCGACTGTTTCCTTCCACTGTTCAAGCGCACGATCCGCGAGGGCGAATACGGCCTCGCACTGGTCGAGGCGGTTGCACATATGAATCATCTCTACCACATTGACGCTGTGATCCGGACGCAGCGCGCGGACGGGGCTTGGCTGTATCAGCGCAAAGGGTAGAAAAGAATGCAGGACCAGATTGAAACCTCGGCCGAGGCCGCCGAAGCCGCCGCCTTGCCACGATGCCATGAGGTTCATGCCGATCCAAATGCTGAATCCGGCACTAAAACCCTGCCTGAGCCATTGAACAAGCCGGTTGAAACCAAAAGCCCCGCCCAATGGGCGTATGAGCGACTGATCATGTACATCCAGAACTTTGAAAAGACGCTGGATGGCGACCACGAGGTCGCAATGGGCTTTACCGGTGGGGATGCCGGCGTGATGCGGATCGAAGGCATGGGATATTTCGACCCCGATATGATCACGTTCTATGGTTCGGACGGGGCAGGGGCCCGCACGCAATTGGTGCAACATGTCAGCCAGTTGAACGTGATGCTGCGCGCATTGCCCAAATCGGTTGAAGACAAACCCGCCAACCGTATCGGGTTCCGTTTGGCGGCCGATCTGGAAGACAGCTGACTTGCAATTCACGCTTGCGCGCCTTTGAATGAATGCATCATTTCGGAGGCCACAGCGTGAGCAGATTTTTTCAAGCCGTTTCACATGCCTATGCCGGGGCATGGGCCCGGCGTACAGTCTTTGTCCCGATCTATATTGCGGTGCGCCTGCTGCTGATGGCGTTGATTGCGCCGGGTGTCGCAGTGGCGGTCAACCTGGCTGTGTCTTTGTCGGATCAGACGGCGCTGACGGATCAGGACATTGCAATGTTCCTGCTGTCTCCGGCCGGGTTCATCGCGGGTATCGCAGTGCTCAGCCTGTTTTTGCTGGCTGAGGTCTTTGTGTTCTCGGTTATGGCCGGGTCCTTGCGCATGGGCGAAAGCGACCCTTGGCGCGCTGGAAGCGCGGCGCTCGCATTGAACCTGTCCCGCTTTCCGGCGCTGTTTGGGTTTGCGGTGCGGTTTATTCTACGCGTCTTGCTGCTTGCCCTGCCATTTGTGGCCGTTGCAGGGCTGATCGCTTGGTGGACGTTGACGGAATATGACATCAACTACTACCTGACCTTCCATCCGCCCGCCTTTCAGGTGGCGGTGGTCCTCATCGGATTGGTGGTTCTGGCGTTGGCTTGGGTTTTGATCCGGCGTCTGTCCGGTTGGGCGCTGGCGCTGCATCTGGTGCTGTTTGAAGGTGCGTCGCCTCGAGTGGCTTTCTCGCAAAGCGAGCAGAGGATGGAAGGTCAGCGTGGGCGATTGAAGGTCGAACTTGCCCTGTGGCTGGCGACGCGGCTTGTTATTGCGGCTTTGATCGCAGGGGTGGCCAGTCTTTTGTTTGCGCTGGTACCGATACAGGAAGGCGGCAGCCTAAAGCTTGCCTTGATCTTTAGCCTAATCATCGCAGGGCTTTGGTCTTTGGCGGGGTTGGTTCTGGCGGCGACTGCGTTGGGCGCACTTGCCGTTTTGCTGGATGGGTTTTTTGATTCAGACGCCAAGGAAGTTGCTCACCCTGAACCCAGGAAAATCCGCGCGCCCGTGTTTGTAACTGTCGCAGCGGCTCTGGCCGCATTGGGTATTGGCCTTTGGTTCGGGCAGGGCCTGCTGGAACGTGTGCAGGCGCCGGATCATGCCGAGGTGATCGGCCACCGGGGCGCTGCGGCCATACGGCCGGAAAACACCATGGCCGCAGTTCTGAAAGCCATTGAGGATGGCGCGGATTGGGTCGAGATCGACGTGCAGGAAACGGCAGATGATGTGGTCATCGTGGCCCATGACAGCGACTTCATGAAGCTGGCTGGCGTCAACCTGAAGGTCTGGGACGCCACCATGGAGGACGTGGCTGACATCGATATTGGCAGCTGGTTCGGGCCGGAATATGCCTCGGAACGCACACCGACCCTGCGCGAGGTGCTGGAAGCGGCCAAAGGCAAATCCAAGGTTCTGATTGAACTGAAATATTATGGTCACGATGTCGATCTGGAAAATCGGGTGATCAACCTGGTGGAAGAGCTGGGGATGCAGGATGAAATTGCCACAATGTCGCTGAAATACCCAGCCGTGCAAAAGATGAAAAAGCTGCGCCCCGACTGGCGGTCTGGCGTGTTGGCGGCCACTGCCGTTGGGGACCTGTCGGGCCTGGAAGGTGAATTCGTCGCGGTCAATGCAGGGATGGTGACACCGGGGCTGATCCGAAAGGTGCAGGACGCGGACAAGGATATCTATGTCTGGACGGTGAATGACCCGTTGCAGATGTCCAAAATGGCCTCGATGGGTGTAGACGGGTTGATCACCGACCGCCCGGCCATGGCTAACGAAGTTCTGCGCGTGCGTGCTGAAATGGGGCCAGGTGAGCGATTGTTGCTGTGGCTGGCAACAACGTTTGGATTGCAGGTCGATACCGAGGCAATGCGTGATGAAAGCCCTTAATTTAGCATTATTCGTATCATTGCTGCCGCTGCCTGCCTTGTCTCAGGATCTGATGCGCAGTTTTGAGTTGCCGTCGCACCGTGCCCTTGTGGACCAAAGTCTAAGCGCCGAATTGACCGCGTTTGAAACCGACGGCTGTTCGGGCGGACTTTCGGCCAGTTGGCGCTGGGTCGCCAAGCAGTTCCCCCAAGTCGGCGAGCTGTATGAAGAGCACCCGCCATGGGAATATTGTTGCGTGACCCATGACCAAGCCTATCACAACGCGGGCGGCGCGGTGACGGCAGAGGAAAGCTATGACGCGCGTCTTGCAGCGGATGATGCCCTGCATGCTTGTGTGGTGGAACACGGAAATCGTTACGCTGAAGATTATGCCGAGCGTTACGAGATGACACCCAAGCAAATCCGTGACGTGCACGCGATCACTGCGGATGCGATGTATGGCGCCGTTCGATTCGGCGGTGGGCCATGCAGCGGCTTGCCGTGGCGGTGGGGGTTTGGGTATCCGGGGTGCTCGATCCTCAGGTAAGTATACCCTGCGCGCGAATGACGTGGTGACAGGCGTCTGGTTTTCTATTATCCAACAGATCAAACACGCGAACTGGGATTCTGAGACTCATGGCTGAACACAAGCACGGCGAAATGGACATCACCGTCCAAACCAAAACTTTCAACGGTTTCATCAAAGCCACCACATGGTGCGTGGTTGCGATTGCCTTTTTGTGCCTGTTCCTGGCGGTCTTCGCCTCCTAAACAAATCGGGGGCAACTTTGCTCAGGATTTTGATCGCCTGCCTTTTGGTAGCAACCGTTGCGGGCTGTGCGGGCTCTAATCGTCCGCAAGCCGATCAGGCGGAGATTGTCTCGAGGTCTTATAGCGATCCCGGGCCGTCCACGCTGACGCTGTACACAATGATCAATACGCGCACCGGTTCTGGCGCGCACACCTCTTTGATGATTGGCGCAAGCGAACGTGTGATCTTTGATCCGGCGGGGTCGTTTCGAGCTGATGTCGTCCCTTTGAGGAACGATGTTCTTTACGGAATAACACCGGCTGTTGAACGCGCGTATCGAAGTTCACATGCTCGCGAGAGCCATTATGCTCGCATCCAGACGCTGATTGTCACGCCGCAGCAGGCAGAGATAGCGTATCAACTTGCCAAGCAGAGCGGTCCGGTTTCCAGCGCGTTTTGCGCGAATTCAACGGCCCGTCTGTTGCAGCAAGTTCCCGGATTTGAACAGATCGATGTCACTTTCAGCCCGGTAAAACTTTCCGATCAATTTGGGCAGATTCCAGGTGTCGTAACGCAGGAATATCGCGAAAATGACGATGCCGATCTGCAAAAAGGGTTGGCTGCAAACAACGCGCTTCTCAATCAGTTGGACGCAGGTTCAAGTCAGTAGATAGAGCAGTCCGTAAAGCGTGGCGGCCCCTGAAAAGATAGCCGCCAGGACGTTCTTGCTGATCAGACCCACAAGCAACGCAACCGCCGCCGCCGACATTCGGGGGATATCCGGTTGCCCGCCGGTCGCAGAAGGCCACACCACCAATGGTGTGATCAGTGCGGGTATAATCGCAACAGCCGTATAACGCAGATGCCGCAGCAGCCAGGGCGGCATAGGGCGATCGCCCACAAGCCCGATAAAGGTAAAGCGCAGTGCGTAACTGCCCACTGCCAGGCCCACAATAATGATCCACATGGTGGTCGGGTCGATCTGGGTCATGACGGCGACCTCCGTTCCAGCATCAGTTCGGCTTGTGCACCGGCCATCATCCCGGCCATCCCGGCAATCAACAGACCCAGATTGTACGGCACACCCACCGTCAGAAGCGCGACGACTATGGCGACCAGGGCCGCAATTACATGTGCCAGGGTGCGCATCATCGGACCGACCATGGCCAGAAAAGTAATCGGCAGAGCAAAATCCAACGCCCAGCTTTCCGGGATTTGTGCCCCTAGGACAGCGCCGATGATGGTCGCCAAGATCCAAAGCGGCGTGATCGGTGTAACCGAGCCGAAAAAATATGCCATGCGCTGTGGGATCGTCAGGTCAGGTTCTTTCTCGAACCGCACAATCGAACAGGCATAAGACTGATCGACGATCAGGTAGGCGGCACAGGCGCGCTGCCAAAGTGGGGCCGCACCCAGATAGGGCGTGAGCGACGCGGAATACATCGCGACCCTCAGGTTCACGGCCAGTGCCGAGATCAACACGATTATTGTTGGAGTTTGATCCTGTAAAAGTTGCAGCGCCGTGAACTGGGCGGCTCCGGCAAAAACGGTGGCCGAAAAGGCGATGGTTTGAACAATATCCAACCCGGCTTCGGTCGCGAAAACGCCGAACAACAGGCCAAAAGGGACAGCGACAAAGACAAAAGGCGTCCCGTCCCGAAAACCTTTCCAGAAGTATGACTTGGATGTGGCAGCGGCCATGGCTAAATCCTATGGTGACGCCAGCAGCAGTAACTGTCTTGGGAAGGGGTTGCAATTGGCCACGAAATTCGACCTGTCGGACTATCTTATCGCCCCTGATCCGGGCGCTGCTCGCCTGACCCGAGCGGTCGAGGGCACAGACCAGAACGGCGAGGCCAGCCAGATCTCGGTGGTCGAAGAACGCCCGTTGACGATTTTCCTCAATTCCCAGGAAATCGTGACGGCGATGACAATCGGCGACTATCCCGAATATCTGGCGCTGGGCTTTCTGCGCAACCAGGGGATGCTGTTGGCGGATGATGAGATTACCCGCGTGGACTACGACGACGATCTTGAGACCGTTGTTGTGCGAACAGCGCGTGAGACATCGTATGAGGACAAGCTGAAGAAAAAGACACGCACCAGTGGGTGCGCCGTTGGAACGGTGTTCGGCGACATGATGGAGGGGCTTGAGGACGTGCAATTGCCGCAGGTTCAGGTGCGGACCTCATGGCTCTACGATCTGGTATCCAAGATCAATCGCACGCCGTCGCTGTATCTTGAGGCGGGCGCAATTCACGGCACGGTCCTGTGCCGCGAAAACCGCCCGCTGGTCTATATGGAGGATGTGGGCCGCCACAACGCCGTTGACAAGATCGCAGGTTGGATGTTGTCCGAAGGCGAAGGTGCGGCGGACAAGATCCTTTACACCACCGGTCGCCTGACATCCGAGATGGTGATCAAAACGGCTATGATGGGTATCCCTGTATTAGCGTCTCGTTCGGGTTTCACCGCTTGGGGCGTCGAGATCGCGCGCGAGGTTGGCCTGACCCTAATCGGCCGGATGCGCGGACAGCGCTTTGTCTGCCTGTCGGGCGAGGACCGCCTGCTGCGCGACGTGGACCCGTCAACCGTAGCGGTCGAGGAAAAAAAACATCGTCGGAAGAGTGCCAATGAGTGATAAGATAAAAAAACCTCTGGGCATCATCCTCGCAGGAGGACAGGCGACCCGGATGGGCGGCGGTGACAAGGGCCTGTTGCAGATCGATGGGCAAAGCTTGATCTCTCATGTGATCGAACGCCTGTCCCCACAGGTCAGTGGGCTGGCTCTGAATGCCAATGGCGACCCCGAGCGGTTTTCCGACCTGAACCTGACTGTGCTTCCTGACACAATCGAAGGGTTCGCGGGGCCTTTGGCCGGGGTGCTGGCCGGGCTCGATTGGGCGGCAGAACAAGGCGCGGGCAGCATTGTGACCGCTGCTGCTGACACGCCGTTCTTCCCACGCGATTTAGTGGTGCGATTGCAAGATGCGGCAGAGGGGCAGGTGCACCCTCTGGTTTTGGCGACGACTCCGCGCACCGGCGACGAGGCGCTGAAATCTGGCGGCGGCAAACGGGTCAACCGGCATCCGACCTTTGGCCTCTGGCCAGTCGCGCTGCGCGATGATCTGCGAGCGGCGCTGACGGATGGGCTGCGCAAGGTGGTGCTGTGGACCGATAAACATGATGGGCGAGAGGCTTTGTTCGATGCCGACCCGTTTGACCCGTTCTTCAACGTCAATACGCCCGAAGATCTGGATCGCGCCCGAACATTGTTGGAGCAGGCATGAGGGTCTTTGGCGTCACTGGCTGGAAGAATGCTGGCAAAACCGGACTGATGGAACGGCTGGTGGCCGAGATCACAGGCCGGGGCTTTACGGTGTCGACTGTCAAACATGCGCATCACAGTGTCGATGTGGATCAACCCGGCACCGACAGTCATCGCCACCGCATGGCTGGGGCCAGCGAAGTGCTGCTTGCCTCAGGTCAGCGAATTGCCGTGATGCAAGAGCTGCGCGGCACGCCAGAGCCACCTTTGGCCGATCTTTTGGCCCGGCTTTCACCGGTTGATCTGGTGCTTATTGAAGGTTTCAAGCGCGAAGATCACCCAAAGGTCGAAGCTTTCCGCGCTGTGGCGGGCTATGCGCTTATGGCCCCCGAGAACGCGACCATTAGGGCAGTGGCCAGTGACATTCCGCTGGACTTGGATCGCCCGGTTCTTGATCTGAATGACACGGCAGCGATCGCGGACTTCATCCTGAAAGAGGTCGGTTTGTGAGCTTGTTCCAGACCTTTGCCATGGTGGATTGGTCTGGTGGAAACGACACCGGGCCGACCCCGCGCAAAGATGCAATTTGGGCCTGTACTGCGCGCGAAGGGCACGTTTTGCAGCCTGAATACCAGCGCAACAGGATGGTCGCCGAAAAGTGGCTTGAGGCTCTGATCCGTACCGAGCTTGAGGTCGGTCGTCGCCTGTTTTTGGGGTTTGATTTCCCGTTTGGCTATCCGGCAGGGTTTGCCCGGGCGATGACGAGTGCAGACGATCCACTGGCTTTGTGGGATTGGTTCGAAGGGCATGTCGAGGACACACCCAAGGCGAACAACCGTTTTGATCTGGCAGGCCGGATTAACCTGAAGTTTGGCGGAAAAGGCCCGTTCTGGATGAACGGTTTGCGTCGTGACATCAATGGTCTGCCGCGCAGGAAAACCGACTATTCCAACCCTTTCCCGGACCGTCGCGTTGTAGAAACCCTGGCCAAGGGCAGCTTCACCTGCTGGCAGATGGCAGGTGCGGGGGCTGTTGGCGGGCAGGTGATGATGGGGCTGCCGGTTCTGAACCGCCTCCGCCGTCGGTTTGCGGGGAAGATCGCGGTCTGGCCGTTTGAGCCATTGGACAAACCGGTTGCCTTTGTAGAGATCTGGCCGTCTCTGACCCTTGGAGCGTCGCCAGCGGGGCAGATCAAGGATGCCTGGCAGGTCGAACAGGTCGCCTTGACTCTGTCACGTTTGACAGAGCAGGAGTTGGATGCGCAATTGAATGTCTCAGCGGCAGAGGAAGGTTGGATATTGGGTGTAGCTCAGGACAAGCCGAACATAGCCCCGTCGCCATTGCGAAACGATTGTTTCGCGTTGCCTGCCGGGGTGGAGTGGACACCTGTAGACGAGGCATTGGCCTATCTGCGCGACAGATTGCATCCGATCACGTCAGTGGAAACGCTTGAGCTGTCCAAGGCAAGTGGCCGCATTCTGGCCGAGGATGTGATCGCCCAACGCTCAAATCCGCCCCAGCCTAACACGGCAGTGGACGGGTTCGGGTTTGCGGGTCCCGTCCCGGATGGCACGCAGGTCATGCCGTTGATTGATGGGCGCGCGGCGGCGGGAATACCGTTTGACGGTTCAGTCCCCGAAGGTCGGGCTTTGCGTGTCCTGACGGGCGCAGCACTGCCTGATGGTGTGGATACGGTTATTCTGGAAGAGGATGTCACGGTCAAAGACGGGCATATTGCCTTCCGCGGTCCGCTGAAAAAAGGCGCGAACACGCGGCGCGCGGGTGAAGATGTGATGGCAGGTGATGTGGCTTTGCCCGCCGGGCGTCGGTTGACTCCTGCCGATCTCGCGTTGCTGTCTGCTGTGGGTATCGCGCAGGTGAATGTGCGTCAGCCGTTGTGTGTGGCGGTGGTCTCGACCGGTGATGAGTTGATCGAACCCGGAGAAAGCGCAGGTCCGGGACAGATTTTCGATGCCAACCGCCCGATGCTGCTTTCGTTGATCGAACGCATGGGATTTGTGCCTGTTGACATGGGGCGTGTTGCAGATGATCGGAATGCTTTGCGGGACCGGTTGGACCAAGCCTCAGCACAGGCTGATGTGATCCTGACCAGCGGAGGCGCATCAGCAGGCGATGAAGATCATGTGTCCGCCCTGTTGCAAGAGGCGGGGGCGATGCAGCACTGGCGGATCGCGTTAAAGCCGGGGCGCCCGCTGGCTTTGGGTTTGTGGGCAGGCGTGCCGGTGTTTGGCCTTCCGGGCAACCCGGTGGCTGCCATGGTCTGCACCCTGATCTTTGCACGCCCCGCTCTGGGCCTGATGTCGGGCGAAGGCTGGGCGGAACCGCAAGGGTTTGAGGTTCCGGCCGCCTTTGAGAAAAGCAAAAAACCTGGCCGCCGTGAATACCTGCGTGCAAAGGTGCGAAATGGGAGGGTCGAAGTGTTTCATTCGGAAGGCTCGGGCCGGATCAGCGGGCTCAGCTGGGCCGAAGGACTGGTTGAAATCGAAGATGGTGCGCGGCACATCAAACCGGGCGATACAGTGCGTTTCATTCCGTATGGGAGCTTTGGTATTTGACCATTGCGATTTCATCAGGCTTTGCTGATCACGAACGCTTGCATGCAGCGGCGCTGTTCTGGCAGGCGTTCTCGCCCAAGCTGTACAAGGTCATGGGGCCAGATGAAAAAGGTTTGGCTTTCTTTGAAATCGCTTTGAACCCGAATTTCGCGCTCGTCGCGCGAGATGAAACAGGCCGTATGTTGGGGCTGGCAGGGTTCAAAACGCGCGATGGCGGTTTGGCCGGTGGCAGTATGTCTGATCTTGCGGGAACCTATGGCTGGTTCGGGGCAGTGTGGCGCGCCTGCATATTAAGCCTGCTGGAACGTGAACTGAAACCGGGGGTATTTCAGATGGATGGCATATTTGTCGCCGCTGATGCCCGTGGCAAAGGTGTGGGTACGGCCCTTTTGAATGCTATTAAACAAGAGGCCAGAGGCCAGGGCATGTCAGAGGTTCAGCTGGATGTGATCGATACAAACCCGCGTGCACGCGCTTTGTACGAGCGCGAAGGATTCCGGCCAGTGGGTGAGGAAAAACCGGGCCGCTCAAATACCTCTTCGGCTTTAGCAGCGCGACAAAGATGTCCTGGCCTGTGGAAACGTCCTAGTCGAAGGTTCCGGCCACACGGCCCAGCAACATAAAGGCCCTTGCAGTACGCGTTTCACCCAGCGCGCTCAGTTCTGCATCGCTTGCGGTGGGTTCGAACTCGGCCATCATCTTGTCGAAGCGACGCAAGAAGTGATGGGCTGCATCGCGGAAAATCGGGTCCTGTTTCATCCGTGCTGCGGTCAGCGCCAGCGAGGATCTGTCGCGCACGCCCCCCAACGCGGCAACCGCGCGACCACGTGTACCTTGGGCAAATTGGCGCCAGACTTCTGGCCGGGCCATATCGGGGCGCAGGTCATCCATATAGATGCCTTCCTGGCTGAGCAGCGTCAGAACATCCTGTGAGGCTTGTACAATTTGCGCTGTCTTTCGATCTTTTAGCGCCACACGCAGTGCATTGAACCCTTCGGTGTCATCCTGTGTTTCTGGAAAGTTCAGTGCGCGTAGAAAGACCGGGGTGCTGAGCGGCGGTGCGATCTCTTCCGCAGGCGTTCCCAGTTCCAGTGAGGTCTGATCGCCCGGAACGGGCGCTTGCCCCGATCTTGCAGTCGGAGCAGCGCGCTTGGTCGAGAACGTCGCCAGCGCATTTTCGGTTTTCCGGGTGGTCGCCGCGATCTCGTCCAGCTTTTTCGTCACCGCTGGCTCATAGGTACTAGAGGCCCGCTGTTGCTGCGCGACATACGCCTGCCGAATGGCATCAATCGCTGTTTGCAGCCGTGCGCTTTCTTCACGCATGACCCGGCTGGCACGCATTGCCGTGGCCGCAACCCAGATCATGGCCACGGGCATGAACACCGCCAGGAAGGTAACAATAAAGCCACCGTTTTGGCCCTGTTCCGGAAGCACCAGAAAAACGACCGACACCACCAGCCAGATCAGGCTGAGCACCAGTGCGGCAATCTCAATTTCAGTGACGGCCGACGCTTTCGGGCGATCATAAATGCCCAGCGAGGTCGGTTTTTCGGTTTCCGGGTCAGGATTGGGCGCGGACATTTCATGCGCTCCGGTTAGGTGTACTCGATACTCAGGATTTCATAAGAACGCACGCCACCGGGGGTACGCACTTCGACACTGTCCCCTTCCTCTTTACCAATCAGGGCACGAGCGATGGGGGATTTGATGTTCAGCAGGCCAGCTTCGATATTGGCTTCGTATTCGCCAACGATCTGCCAGGTCTTTTCCTCATCGGTGTCTTCGTCGACCAGAGTCACCTTTGCGCCAAACTTAACAGAACCGGACAGCTTTGCCGGGTCAATGACATCGGCCAGCGACAGGATACCTTCCAATTCCTTGATGCGGCCTTCGATGAAACCCTGCTTTTCACGTGCCGAGTGATATTCAGCGTTTTCCTTCAGGTCGCCCAGCTCGCGTGCCGAGGCAATCGCCTCGATGATCGCCGGGCGTTCAACGGATTTGAGGTTCTTCAGCTCAGCCGCAAGCGCGGCATTGCCCGCAGGCGTCATCGGGATCTTTTCCATACTCTCTACGTCCACGCATAAATTGAGTCGCCCCGCCGCACAGAAGCGTCGGGGCGAATATTAGGTTGGCAATTACCTGACCCAAATACCACGTGAATTGCAAGAGGTGACAGTGGTTACAGCGATCAATTCGCGACTTCGCGCCGTCGTGCGGATTTTGGGTGCGGTCTGTGGCGATGATCAGGGTGCCGAGACCTGTGCCATCGCTGGGAAGGGGCGTAAAGCCACATCATCTCAATCATATTGCACAACCTCGAATTCGATGCCGTTGTCGTCGCGGAAATAGAACCGACGCCCTGGTTCATAATCCGCGTGGTTGTGCGGCTCGAACCCAGCAGTTCGAACCTTGGCTTCGGTCGCATCGATATCTTCAACCAGAACGCCCACATGATTGAGGCCGCCAATGACATCATAGCTGCTTTCGCCCGAAGGTTTCGGTTCATCCGGTTTGTACAGCGCCAGGTAAGTATGGGCCGATCCGACATGAACCGTGTAACCACCTGCAATTGCGGGTCCTTCCCATCGGGTTTTCCAATCAAAGACCTGCTCCATCCAAGCGGCTGAAGCCTGCGGATCGCGGACTGTGAAATTTGTATGCTCAAGCGTTGCCATCATGGGATCTCCTGTTTTTAGGCTTGTCCCGACTCAAGCTAATTTCTAAACCTAACTTTAGGTCAAGGTATTTTTTGAGGATGTGATGGCTGTTTCAGAAGGGCTGGCAATCGGCGCATTGGCCCAGCGTACCGGGTTGGCAGTATCGGCTATCCGGTATTATGAGGCGCAGGGTTTGATATCGCCCTGGCGCAACTCGGGCGGGCAGCGGCGCTATCAGCGAGCCGACATTCGGCGGTTGAGCTTTGTGATGATTGCGCAGCAGTTCGGTTTGACCCTGCCGGAAATCCGCGAAGTGTTGTCGGTCCTGCCGGGAAACCGTACGCCGACACCGCAGGATTGGAAAGCCATCGGCGTTCAGCTTCGTGCCCATCTGGATCAACGAATCGATACGTTGACGCGGTTGCGCGACAATCTGGATGGGTGCATCGGATGCGGGTGTCTTAGCCTGCCGAAATGTGCGCTTTACAACCCCGATGACCGGGTAAAATCCAATGGTAGCGGTCCCAGGTATCTGATGGGGGACACACCAGAAGCTTGAAGTGTCGAATAGCGGCATTGTTACGCCGTGTTTCGATTGACCAAGGTCTTTGCAACCATGTAATCAGCCGTGAAACAAAATTGCGCCGACCACATGTAGAAAGCGCCAATTCGGAAAGTTAGCTAAGGAGCCCGCGATGGCCGAGATTGAACGCGAAGCGATGGAATACGATGTGGTGATCGTGGGTGCAGGCCCCGCGGGCCTGTCGGCGGCCATCCGTCTGAAACAGCTGGATGCCGACCTGAACGTCGTGGTTCTGGAAAAGGGCTCGGAAGTTGGCGCGCATATCCTGTCGGGTGCGGTGCTTGACCCCTGTGGTCTGTACGCGCTGATCCCGGACTGGAAGGAAAAAGGCGCTCCGCTGAACGTGCCCGTGCACGAAGACAACTTCTTCATGTTGGGTGAAGCGGGCAAACTGCGCATCCCCAACTTCCCGATGCCGCCGCTGATGAATAACCACGGCAACTACATCGTTTCGATGGGCAATGTCTGTCGCTGGATGGCAGAGCAGGCCGAAGAGCTTGGCGTTGAAATCTTCCCGGGAATGGCGTGTTCGGAACTGGTCTATGGCGAAAACGGCGAAGTCAAAGGCGTTGTCGCCGGTGTCTTTGGCCTGGAAGCTGACGGCTCGTACGGGCCTAACACCGAGCCGGGGATGGAGCTGCATGGTAAATATGTCTTCCTGTCGGAAGGCGTGCGCGGCTCGCTGTCCAAAGAAGTTATCGCCAAATATGAACTGCAAGCCGGTAAGGACGTGCAGAAATACGGCGTTGGCATGAAAGAGATCTGGGAGATCGACCCGGCCAAGCACAAGGAAGGTTCTGTCACGCACACGATGGGCTGGCCGCTGGGCAGCAACGCGGGTGGCGGATCGTTCATCTATCATCTTGAAAACAATCAGGTCTATGTCGGTTTCGTGGTTCACCTGAACTACAAGAACCCGCATCTGTATCCCTACATGGAATTCCAGCGCTTCAAGCACCATCCGATGGTTGCCGATCTGCTGAAGGGCGGCAAGCGCGTGGCCTACGGTGCGCGTGCTATTACCGAGGGCGGATATCAGTCGATGCCGAAGCTGGTCGCACCCGGTGTGGCACTGCTGGGCTGTTCAGCTGGGATGGTCAACGTGCCTCGCATCAAGGGCAACCACAATGCGATGCTGTCGGGCAAGGCAGCGGCAGAGGCTGCCTATGACGCGATCAAGGCTGACCGTTCGGGTGACGAGTTGACCGCATACGAGACAGATGTGCGCGACGGTCCGATCGGCAGCGATCTGAAAAAAGTGCGCAACGTCAAGCCGATCTGGTCGAAATGGGGTCTGACCGCATCGCTGATGTTGGGTGGTCTGGACATGTGGACCAATACCATGGGCTTCTCGATGTTCGGGACGGTCGGACACGGAAAGAACGACGCAGACTCGACCGAAGATGCCAGTAAGCACGCGCCCATCGACTATCCCAAACCCGATGGTGTGCTGTCATTTGATCGCCTGACCAACGTGTCTTTCGCGGCGACCAATCACGAGGAAAGCCAGCCCTGCCACCTGCGTTTGGCCGACCCCGAGGTGCCGGTCAAAGTCAACCTGCCCAAGTTTGACGAACCAGCGCAGCGCTATTGCCCCGCTGGCGTATATGAGGTTGTCGAGGACGAAACTGCGGGCCCGCGATTCGTCATCAACTTTCAGAACTGCGTGCACTGCAAAACCTGCGACATCAAGGATCCCAGCCAGAACATCACCTGGACAACGCCGCAGGGTGGGGATGGCCCGAACTACCCCAACATGTAAGCAAAAAAGCGGGCACTGGCAGGGTCGTGAAGGCTCTGCCATTGCCTCTTGCCAGCCGAAGCCCTAGCTTGATGGTCAGTCAATGATAGCAAGGCAGGATTTCGGTGGTTTCCCTGGTTCGTCGCGCGGCGCTGTCCGTGCTTCTCATGTCGTCGGTCGCAGTTCCGGCGTTCTCTGACTCGGGCGCAGGGTCGTATCTGGCCGGGCGACAGGCGATCTACGAAAGTGATTATGCCGCAGCCGAGCGCTATTATGCCCAAGCCCTGAAGTTCGATTCCCAAAATCCGCTGCTGTTGGAAAGCGTTGTCGTGGCGCGTTTGGCGTTGGGCGAAGTTGATCGTGCCTTGCCGGTTGCCGAGCAGATCGAACAGGCAAATCTGCCCAGTCAGGCCGCGCGTATGGCAATTGCGGCAAATCTGATTGTAGATGGCAAATACGACGTCCTTTTAGCGCGGAACCCCGAAACTCAGGGTGTCGGGCCGTTGGTGGATGGGTTGATGACCGCCTGGGCTCATTTGGCGCAGGGCGAAATGACAAAGGCGATGGAACAGTTCGAAACCGTTGCCACGCAAGACGGACTGAAAGAGTTTGCGTTGTACCACAAGGCAATGGCATTGGCCTCGATCGGCGACTTTGAAGGCGCCGAGGTGATCTTTGCGGACAATGAAGGTGCGGTGGCGCGTTTCACGCGTCGTGCGGCTTTGGCGCGAACCGAGGTGCTGTCTCAGCTGGATCGGAACGAAGACGCCTTACAGTTCCTCGAAGACGTCTTTGTGGCGGGTAGCGACCCGACAATAGAAACCTATACCAGCCAACTTGAGGCAGGTGAAACGCTGCCCTTCACGCATGTCCGTTCTGCGCAGGACGGTATGGCCGAAATTTTCTTTTCCGTTGGGGCCGCGCTGAACGCTGAGGCGTCGCCGGACTACGTTCTTCTTTACACACGGTTGGCCAGTTTTCTGCGCCCCGATCATGTGGACGCCATTTTGCTGAGTGCAGATCTTCTGGATCAACTGGAGCAGTATGATCTGGCAGTTGCCGCCTATCGCATGGTTCCGGCAGACAGCAATGATCACCACGCGGCCGAGCTGGGCCGGGCCGAGGTTCTGGACCGCTCAGGTAAAACCGATGCTGCCGTGGAAGTGCTGCAAAATCTGGCGGCGCAGGATCCTGACCTTCCGGGTGTGCATGTGGCCTTGGCTGACCTGCAGCGGCGTCAGGAAAACTATCAGGCGGCAGTAACGTCCTATGATACGGCGATTGCGCTGACCGATAACGCGGCGGGGGGTAACTGGTTCCTGCATTATGCCCGTGGCATCAGCCATGAGCGGTTGAAGCAGTGGGACCAGGCCGAAGCTGATTTCCGGCGCGCGCTTGAGCTGAACCCGGATCAGCCGCAGGTGTTGAATTATCTGGGCTATTCCCTTGTTGAGCGCAAAGAGAAGCTGGATGAAGCGCTGGACATGATTCAACGCGCTGTGGCAGCCCGCCCGGACAGTGGCTACATCGTCGACAGCTTGGGCTGGGTCCTGTTCCGTCTGGGTCGTTATGACGAGGCTGTTGAACAGATGGAACGCGCCGTTGAGCTGATGCCGGTCGATCCGGTGGTGAATGATCATCTGGGCGATGTCTACTGGGCCGTGGGACGGTCGCGTGAGGCCGAATTCCAATGGAAGCGGGCCCTGTCTTTCATTGATCCCGAAGATACAGATGGTGAAGCCGACCCTGAGCGCATTCGCCGCAAGATCGAGGTTGGGCTGGATGCCGTTCTGGCCGAAGAAGGTTCGGAACCTTTGAAGGTCGCCAATGGCAACTAAGGCGTTTGCGCCCGCCAAGATCAATCTGACCCTGCATGTCACTGGCCGTCGAGATGACGGCTATCATCTGTTGGATTCTCTGGTAGTTTTTGCGGATTTGGGTGATCAGCTGACATTTAACTCCGGCCCTGTGCTTTCCATGGAGGTGGGCGGAGAATTCGCCGATGGGGTACCCAAGGACAAACGCAATCTGGTGTGGAAAGCAGCCGAGGGCGTCGGGTGGACCGGGCAAATCGAGCTGCGCAAATCTCTGCCCCACGGGGCGGGGATCGGTGGCGGTTCGTCGGACGCCGCCGCAACGCTTTGTGCCTTGGCGCAGCAAGGCCATGCCGTTCCACCGGATTTACCCTTGTCACTGGGGGCAGATGTGCCCGTCTGTCAGAAGGGCCGAGCGATCAGAATGCAAGGCATTGGTGATCAACTGGTTGCTGTAAACCTTCCGCACTTGCCCGCTTTGTTGGTCAACCCGAATGTGCATGTGCCAACGGGGGCCGTGTTCAACGCTCTGGCGAGCAGAGACAATCCGGCTATGCCTGAGAACATCCCCGAGTTTCAAAACGCCAACGACTGTGCCTTGTGGCTAAGCGATCAGCGAAACGATCTGGAAGTGCCTGCCATGGGCGCTGCGCGCGAGATAGAACAGGTTCTGGACGAGCTGCAATCGACCAACCGCGCCCTTATCACGCGTATGTCGGGGTCGGGG
Organism: Ruegeria sp. HKCCA5763; assembly: GCF_013034545.1. Classification (NCBI taxonomy): domain Bacteria; kingdom Pseudomonadati; phylum Pseudomonadota; class Alphaproteobacteria; order Rhodobacterales; family Roseobacteraceae; genus Ruegeria; species Ruegeria sp. HKCCA5763. The sequence continues at coordinate 124,385 of NZ_WQGF01000008.1, read as the reverse complement.
TCAACCTGCTTTGCGCTGTATCCGACGATGAAAGACGCGCATTTCGCTGCTTATGAGATTGGCGCAGCCCATCCTGATTGGTGGTGCCGCGCCACTCAGCTTAACTGAGGCGCGAAACCACGTAATCTGCCAGTTCTCGCAGCAGGCTGCGAATCTCATGATCCGGCAGAACCTCAAGCGATGCCTTGGCTTTGTTGGCCCAGCCCAAGGCGTCTTGCCGGGTTTGTTCCAGCGTGGCATATTTGCCCATTAGCCCCAGCGCGTGATCAAGATCGCCGTCCTGTTGGCGGCCTTTTTCAATCGTGCGCTCCCAGAACGCGCGTTCTTCGGGCGTCGCTTGGGCCACGGCTTTGATCACCGGAAGAGTCAGCTTACGCTCGCGGAAATCATCACCCACGTTCTTGCCGGTTGCCTTGCTGTCTCCCTGATAGTCCAGCAGATCATCCGCAATCTGGAATGCAATGCCCAGTGAGTCGCCATAGTCGAACAATGCTTTGACCTGTTCTTCCGACGCGCCAGCGATCACACCACCGACCTCAGTCGCGGCGGAAAACAGTGCGGCTGTCTTGCCACGTACGACCTGCAGATAAACATCTTCGTCCGTACGCAGATCAGTTGCAGCGGTCATTTGCAGCACTTCACCTTCGGCAATCGTAGCCGAAGCGTTGGCAAGAATGTCCAAAACGCGCAGCGACCCAGTCTCGACCATCAGCTGGAAGCTGCGAGAAAATAGGTAATCGCCGACCAGAACGCTGGATTTGTTGTCCCACAGCAGATTTGCGGTCGGGCGACCGCGCCGCTGGGCGCTTTCGTCAACAACGTCGTCATGCAGCAGTGTCGCGGTGTGAATAAACTCGACCGTGGCGGCAAGGCGCACGTGGTGGTCGCCGGTATAGCCAAACAACTGCGCGGCGGCCAATGTCAGCATTGGGCGCAGACGCTTCCCACCTGCTTCCACCAGATGCCGGGTAACTTCCGGAATACGCGGCGCGTGGTCCGACGCCATTCGCGTACGGATCAAGCCATTCACGGCCTCCATCTCACCCGCCAAAAGTTCAGCGAGGCGCTCATGCGGTTTTGAGATCACGTCGACGGTCATCAAACTCCTGATACAAGGCTCGACTTCCACCTCGCCTTGCCCTTACATCCATCCCCATGAAAGAACTACTGCGCAGTACCGATCCGACAATCCTGGCCTTTGCATCCGCTCTCCTTGAAGGCGAGGATATAGACTGCTTTCAGATGGACGTAAATATGAGCATCCTCGAAGGCGGTATCGGAATCTTCCCCCGGCGCCTCATGGTGCGGGCCGAGGATCTGACCCGCGCTGAACGTGTTATGCGCGATAATGAGATTCCGCTGGGCCGATGACCCGCTTTGATGACAATGATTTGACCTGCAACGATTTCCTGGGTGGCCGGATTCGACTGCTGCAACCCGCCTCAGGTTATCGCGCCGGAATAGACCCGGTTTTACTGGCGGCATCAGTGCCGGCCAGTGCCGATCAGTCGGTTTTGGAGCTGGGATGTGGCGCGGGCGCCGCCATTCTGTGCCTGTCTGCGCGGGTGCCGGGCCTGCACCTGACAGGAATTGAATTGCAGCCTGCGTATGCCGATTTGGCGCGCCGGAATGCGGAAATGAACAGCGTGAAGCTGGATTTGATTGAGGCTGATCTGACCGCCTTGCCGACCGAGATTCGACAGCGCCAGTTTGATCACATCATTGCCAACCCCCCATATTACCGCGCCGGAGCGCATAGCCGGGCCAGCGATGCAGGACGAAGCATTGCTTTGGGCGAGGACACCCCTCTGAGCGACTGGATATCAGTGGCGGCCAAGCGTCTGGCCCCGCAAGGGTATCTGCACATGATTCAAAAGGCAGACCGCTTGCCGGATATGATAGTGGCCTGCGCGGATAAACTGGGCTCAGTTGAAGTGTTGCCGCTCTGCGCGCGCGCAGGTCGACAGGCGGAATTGGTCATTTTGCGGGCCCGCAAAGGGGGGCGTGCGGCATTTCGCCTCCATGCGCCATTGATTCTGCACGCGGGCGAGCGCCATGAAATGGACGGCGAAAGCTATACAGACCAGATCGTGGCAGTCCTGAGACACGCCGCGCCGTTGCCCCGGTTCTGACGGCGATCGGCAATGACCAGCCGATTTTGTCGGATTTATTACAGATTCTGTGCTTGTGCAGCGTGACAGGGTGGAAACGATGTGGTCAACTTCTTACGTGAACTACAGACACGTAAACCAAGGAGGATCGCAATGAGCGTGAGCGCACATCTGACGGAACTGAAGAAAAAGCACGAATCTCTCGGTCTCGAAGTGGAACAAGCCCAACGCTCGCCGGGCATTGATGATCTTCATATTGCTCAGTTGAAAAAACAGAAACTTAAGCTGAAAGAAGAGATCGAACGCCTGTCTGCCTAAGATTTCAGGCTGGAGCGGGCCGCGATCAAGGCCCCGCCAGTGATCAACAAGGTCGCGATCGCAAGCCCTCAGGATGAGGCGGCGGTCCCGGCCACAACTAAAGCCAGCGTTGACAACAAAGAGGCCGCGTAAGACGAGGCTCCAAGAATTTGAATGTCGCCTTGCATGACCTCGACGTCCCGCACATAGAACGCTAGCCCGACAGGCCCAGCGCACTCCAATCGTTCCGTCAATCGCGAAGCAGGTCGTGTTCCATAGTAGGGTTGGCGCAGGTTCGGATTCGAATGTGAATTTGTCAAATAATGCCCATAATAAAGCGGCCAAAAATCCGATTTCCGCTGCATTTTAGTTACGAGGTGGAAACCTCTTTAATCGGTATGATTTCAAACTCATCTGATATATGCGCGGTTTTTTCGATCTCGGTCAGGAACCAATCTCGGAAGGCCGCGATCTGAGGCTTTTTCTCGGCTCCAGGCAGGCATAAAAACCGGAATCGGCCTTGTGTTTCCAAGGCCACTTTGAAGGGTGCGACCAAGCGGCCTTCGGTCAGATCTTTGAGAATCATGGCGCGTCGTCCAAGCGCCACTCCGACACCGGCGACAGCGGCGTCAATTGCGTGATCGGCATTTGAAAAATGCGCGCCATGAGTCGGGGTGAAATCGACCCCCATGGCGCGGAACCAAGCGGGCCAGTCGCAGGGCGGGGTCAGAAAACTGATCGAATCGTCATGGATCAATGGGGCGTGTCGCAGGCTTTCCGGGGTGTCGAATTGTTCCGCCAGTTCCGGTGTCATGACCGGGGTAAGCCATTCTTTTCTGACCGGTACGGAATAAAGCCCTTCATCTGCAGAATTGCCAAAGCGGATGGCGACATCCACATCGTCCCGCTCAAGGTCCATGTTGCGCAGCGTGGCTGAGAACTTCAGATCGATCTCAGGATGGGCGCGGGCAAACTCGTAGAGCCGTGGTGCCAGCCATTTGGCCGTCAATGCAGGACCGGCTGTGACGGTCAAGCTGGTGTCGTTCTCTTGCCTGCGCACGGCGCGCCACGCAGCTTGCAATGCGGCAAAGCCTTCCGCTGTACCGGGTGCCAGGGTTCGACCGGCCTCAGTCAGCTCTACGGCGCGGTTCAGTCGGTGAAACAGAGGTCGGCCCAGATGTTCTTCAAGCGATTTGATCTGAAAAGACAGGGCCGCTGGCGTCACATGCAGCTCTGCCGCCGCCTTCGCGAAAGACATATGCCGGGCTGCGGCGTCAAACGCACGGAGCGCGGTCAGCGGGGGAAGATAGTCGCTCATAGTGAAGTAAAACTTAACTGAAAGTCCAAGAAAGCTCGTTTGTAGCTTTCATAAGTAACCTTCATATTCGCCTTAGGTCAAATAAAACTGATTTGAATAGGAGACAGCCATGATCGAGATGACGACAAATCCCGCCGCGCAGATGGCGATCCTGCGCGCCCATCAAGAACGCAGCCGTGTCATTTGGCAATTCTGGAAGCGCATTTTCGGTTCCCGCTGATCGCAGCGCGCGCGATCTTACGGGATAGAAAAGGGCCGGTCCAAAAGGACCGGCCCGTTTTGTCTTCTGACAAATGAATCAGACGAAGAACTGCGCACCGTTGGCCGAGATGGTCGAGCCATTGATGAATTGGGAATCGTCCGAGGCCAGGAACGCCACGCAGCGTGCGATTTCCTCAGGTTCACCCAAACGACCTGCCGGAATCTGACCGATGATGGATTCGCGGACCTTTTCCGGTACGGCCATAACCATCTCGGTTGCGATGTAGCCGGGGCAGATTGCATTGGCTGTAATACCCGCGCGCGCACCTTCCTGCGCCAGGGACTTTACGATGCCCAGGTCGCCAGCTTTGGTCGCGGCATAGTTCACCTGAGCAAACTGACCTTTCTGACCGTTGATCGAGCTGATGACGATGACGCGGCCAAATTTACGCTCGCGCATGCCGGGCCAGACGGGGTGTACGGTGTTGAAGACACCGGTCAGGTTGGTGTCAATCACGTCTTTCCACTGATCGGGCGTCATTTTGTGGAATGGCGCATCGCGCGTAATGCCTGCGTTGGCAACAACGATGTCGATGGGGCCAACCTCGGCTTCGACTTTCTCGATACCCGCTTTGGATTCGTCATAATCGGCGACGTTCCACTTGTAGGTCTTGATGCCGGTTTCTTCGGTGAATTTCGCGGCGGCTTCGTCATTGCCTGCATAGGTAGCGGCAACATTGTATCCTTCGGCTTTGAGCGCCTTGGAAATTGCTGCGCCAATGCCGCGGGAACCGCCGGTGACGAGTGCTGTACGTGCCATTTATGACTCCTTCAATTTTAGTCGTCTTGGTAATGCTGTTACTCTGAGAGGTGATCGTGCGCAATATTGTTTCGTTGTGGATTTGACCTTTTTAGGTAGCAATATCGTCGCATCCAACGGGTAAGACCCTGTTGTAACAAAAAAGGGCGCCCAAGGGACGCCCTTTGTTATTCAGGTGTCAACGCACTTAGTCGCGCTCCACACACAGGGCGACACCCATGCCGCCACCGATGCAAAGGGTCGCCAGACCCTTCTTGGCATCGCGGCGCTTCATTTCGAACAGAAGCGTGTTCAGGACACGGCAGCCCGACGCGCCGATCGGATGCCCGATGGCGATTGCGCCGCCGTTGACGTTAACGATCGACGGATCCCAGCCCATGTCCTTGTTTACGGCGCAGGCCTGCGCGGCAAAGGCTTCGTTGGCTTCAACCAGATCCAAATCGTCAACCGACCAGCCTGCCTTTTCCAGCGCCTTGCGCGAGGCATAGATCGGGCCAACACCCATGATCGACGGGTCCAGACCGGCGGTTGCGTAAGAGGCGATGCGGGCGAGGGGCTCGATCCCACGCTTTTCGGCGTTTTCTGCTGACATCAGCAGGGTCGCCGCCGCGCCGTCATTCAGGCCGGAAGCGTTCGCCGCAGTAACCGAGCCATCCTTTGTGAAGGCCGGGCGCAGCTTTGCCATGGCTTCCATGGTTGCGCCGTGGCGGATGTATTCGTCCTTGTCCATCACGATATCGCCCTTGCGGGTCTTGATGGTGAAGGGCACGATTTCATCTGCGAATTTGCCAGCCTTTTGGGCGGCTTCGGCCTTGTTCTGCGAAGCAACAGCAAATTCATCCTGCATGTCGCGGCTGATCTGCCATTTCTCGGCAACGTTCTCGGCAGTCTGACCCATGTGATAGCCGTTGAAGGCATCCCACAAACCGTCGCGGATCATCGTGTCGATATACTTCATGTCGCCCATCTTGTGACCGGCGCGCAGGGCAGCGGCATGGGGCGACAGTGTCATGTTTTCCTGACCACCGGCGGCAACGATCTCGGAGTCACCCAGCTGGATGTGCTGGGCACCCAGTGCGACAGCGCGCAGGCCCGAACCACACACCTGGTTGACGCCCCAGGCTGCGCTTTCCTGCGGCAAACCGGCATTGATATGCGCCTGGCGTGCAGGGTTCTGGCCTTGGGCGGCAGTCAGAACCTGACCCATGATTGTTTCGCTAACCTCGCCTTTGTCCACACCGGCGCGTTCGACAACTGCTTCCAGGACGGCAGCGCCCAGATCATGTGCAGGGGTGTTCGCAAACGAACCACTGAAGCTGCCGACACCTGTGCGTGCGGCGGATGCGATTACTACGTTGGTCATATGATCAGTCCTTTACCGTCATGGGCCAGCGGAATTTCTGACGGCGCAGGCCGAGAGGAGCCCCCCTCGAAACAAGAGCGCCCCGTGATCCCCGCTCAAGTACTCATGCAATAGCCTAATGCTGCACATGCAGCAACGGTCAGCTTGTCTCAGCGTTGTAAAAGCACGAATTTTTCTGATTGACCCGTGGTCAACTTCTTGTTTTTGAAGCGCTTTCCTGCTTCCAGGGGGCAGCGACACTTGGCGCGCCAAACAAGTACCCTTGCAGGCAATCCACGCCGCTGGCTGTCAAAAACGCAGCGTCTTCGCGTGTTTCAACCGATTCGGCGGTGACCAAAATTTCAAACTCCCGAGCCACTGCGATCAGAGCACGCACAAGTGTCTGATTGTCTGGGTTGTTGCTGATACCCCTGACAAACTGCCCATCAATTTTGGCGGCATCGAACAAGAATTCACGAAAGTGGCGAAAGCAAAAATTACTGGCACCGAAGTCATCCAGGGCAAAGGCAATGCCGCGATCCTGTAAACGGTCCATAAAGTCGATCACCAATTCCGGTACTTGCATGGCCGAGCCTTCCGAAATTTCAAGGATCAGCCGCTCGCCCAGTGCGGCGTCACGCTTGAGGAACCGATCCAGGGTTGCCGACCACCTAGAATACCCGATCGAGCGGGCGGACATATTGATCGATAGCCTAATCTCAGGGTTTCTCACCAGTGTTCGCAACCCAAACTCCAGCGCAACGCAATCCAGATCCCGGCCAATCGGGGTGTTTTCGAGTTGCGGCATGAACTCGCGCGCAGGAATAACCCTCCCTGTTTCGTCCAGCACACGAATGAACCCTTCATAAAACGCAACGCCGTTAGGAGCGTTTGCCTGCATGACCGGTTGAAAAGCCAACTTGCACTGTTTGTGCTTCACCGCATCGGTTGCCATCTGCACAATCGAACGATCGCGAGTCGACACCGCAGCGTTCAGCGGGCTTTCTGACCCATCGGGCACATTAAGTTGTTTCTTGTTTCCCATAGCGCCGATTCCCATCAGCCCGTGACAGACGGTATGTCCGGGGCAGGTGTTTCGACACAGTTTCGGGGTAAACAGATGAATCTGCGGTTAAGGAGCCAGAAGATTCAGGATTTATCGAGAGATGCTCCAAGCGCGGGCAAGGGACGAAGCCGCACTCAGCACCGCTCCTACTACGCCTGTAACCATCAAAGCAAAGCCCAAGGCGATCCATGCCGGTGCAGTGCTGTTCAACGCTGTAATCATCGCGAGCAAAAGGCCGGACAACCCGACATAGGTTGAAATGACTGCCAAACGGTTCATGCCGACCCTCCTTCACTCTTGACCACAGATGAGTAGCGATATGGCCTGCGAAGCCTGAATTTCAAGGGCGGCGGGTGCGCGTTCGCCGGTGTCAGACCCGCTCTGCCTGTCCAGTGGGCAGTTTTTTGTCGAAATGTTCAAACCCGGGCGTTCCGCAATCTTCTGGATGACGGGCCAGATGTTTGGCCTTGATCTGTTCCGAGCTGTCGCGGCTGCCATCGTGGCTGTATCCCGGCGGGGCAAAGCAATAAGCCAGCCGTTGGCGCAGTGTCAGACCGGGCTGGGTCGCGTCACGCCAGATGCCGACCCATTCGTGAAAGGCCACGCGCAACGGGTTGAAAGTACCGATATTGTGAACCAGTCCGAAATCGACACGGTCGTTCTCTTGCTCAGGGACAAAGGTTCCGAACATCTTGTCCCAGATGATGAAGACGCCCGCATAATTGCAATCAAGATACCTTGCATTCCGGCCGTGATGGGCGCGGTGGTGACTAGGGGTGTTCATAATGGCCTCGAACCAACGGGGCATCTTTCCGATGGCCTCGGTGTGAATCCAGAACTGATAGATCAGGTTCAATCCACCGACAAACAGGACCAGGGCCGGATGGAACCCGATCAGGATCAATGGCGCGCGCACGACCATCATAAGCGTAAAGGTATAGGACCAGGGCTGCCGCAAAGCGGTGGTCAGGTTGTAGTGCTGTGAGCTGTGGTGATTGACGTGGTTTGCCCAAACCCAGCGGATGCGGTGGCCAAAACGGTGCACCCAGTAGTAACGGAAATCGTCCAGCACAAAGCACAGAATGATCACCGGGATCGACGTGCCGAGATCCAGCGGTGTGATCTGCCACAGCCACATGAAAAAGCCATAAGCAATGAAGCCCAGCAGAAACCCGGACGCGATATTGCCTGCGCCCATGATCAACGAAGTTACGGCATCACGCGTTTCGTATCTCCCGCCTTTGCCTTTGACGGCGATCCACAAAAATTCCGCCAAGATCGCGGCCACAAAAAAGGGAACCGCCCACTGAACGGCATCGGGGAAACTGATCTGGTCGGTCATTCGGGCTCCATCAGGTGACGCCAGTGGGCGCGCTCTATTTCGTCCAGGTGGATAAGAGTGCCGGGGGTGTCGAAGTCGTGAAACTGGATTTCAAAGCCTTCGGGGCGTTCGATCCAATCGAAATCCAGCAAATGCCGGGCCACAGTGTCGGCACCGAAGGACCACAGCAGTCCTGCGCCGGTTTCGGTACGCACCAGTGCCGCGTGACGGTCATTCGAGATCGTGACATCAATGATGGTGTCGTCCGGTGCATGCCGCAGCCATTGTGCGCGTGCGGTTTCGGGTGTCAGCACAAAAGGCTCCGAATGGCCCGTCAGATGCAAAAGCAATGTGATTCCGGCGATTCCTCCGACCACCAGAACCAATAGTATTTCCGACGGCATCCCATCCTCCTGCGGACACCCTGCAAAGACACGTTGGGGCTGTCAAAGGTGGCGTTGCGTCAGGTACGTTCCAGACGTTCCAGAATTTCGTACTGAACAACACGTTGGACAAAAGGCACCAGCCCATCAGGACCTGATGCCCGATCCTTGAGGTGGATGCAGATATCCGGACGACGGGCGGCAATAATGCCAACCATCTCTCCGCGAATCGTGTCATCCAGACCTGCCCCCAAAATGGCGCAGGTGATCCGAGGTTCGGCATCCAACTGCTTTCGAACTTCGTCGGTGTCATGCGCGCCCAGCCATTGAATCGGCAAGTGATCCAGTTGTCTGGCCACATCGCCGATCACGTTTGGCAGCTTCCCAATCAAAAGAACCACCGGTTTCATCGCAGCCTCCTTCCCATAAGGGCACAAACGAAAACCGGCCCATTTGGGCCGGTTCGAGTGTAGCACAAACAGGTGGTAACCGCGCTATTCGTCAGCTATTTGCTTCTACAAGTGTCGAGATGATCGTTTTGGCGCTGTCCGAGTTCCATTCGGCATCCCCGATCAGGCGGGCGATTTCCTGGCCTTCGGGATCCAGTATGACCGTGATCGGAAGCGCGATCACGCCAAACTCGCGCGCGGCCGCCGAGCTTGGGTCCTGATGGCGGGGCAAATTGGCAATACCGTTCTCTTCAAAGAACTTTTCGATCCCGGCGGGCGAGTTTCGGCCGGTCGCCAAAGTCAGGACCTGAAACTTGTCGCCTCCGAACTCTTCCTGCAGTTCCGCGATCTGAGGCATTTCCTTGCGGCAAGGCGCACACCAGGTGGCCCAGAAATTCAGCAGTACGTATTTGCCTTCGTAATCTGCAAGCGTACCGACGCCACCCTCATCTTCCAGCTGGAATTCGATGGATTTGGCAGGCTTGGGCTCTTTATGCAGGATCAAGCGCTTCAGGCTGTCTTCCCGCAGCGGTGCCAGCGTCTCGGCATCGGTGGCCAAAGCGGCGTTTGCACCCAGCGCAAGGGCCATATAAAGGGGGATCAGACGAAATAGGCGCATATCAACTCCGGGTTTTCTTACATGACCGATCAATCCTCGAACCAGATGTGGGGCGGCCGCTTTGCCGCCGGTCCAGACGCGATCATGGAGGCGATCAACGCCTCGATCGGTTTCGATCAGCGGATGGCAGCCCAGGACATCGCAGGCTCGCGCGCCCATGCCGCCATGCTGGCTGCCACAGGCGTTATAAGTGATAGTGACGCCGAAGCTATTCGGGAAGGGCTGCTCACCGTTTTGTCAGAAATCCAGAAAGGGGAATTTCAATTCTCGACCGCATTGGAAGACATCCACATGAATGTGGAAGCGCGGTTGAAAGAGGTGATTGGTGAGCCGGCAGGCCGTCTGCACACAGGTCGTTCGCGCAATGACCAGGTGGCGACTGATTTCAAACTCTGGGTCCGGGATCAGTTGGACGCAGCCGAAACCGGCCTGCTGGCACTCATCCGCGCGCTTTTGGCGCAGGCTCAGGCTGGGGCCGATTGGGTCATGCCCGGTTTCACGCACCTGCAAACAGCGCAGCCGGTGACATGGGGCCACCATATGATGGCCTATGTCGAGATGTTTGGCCGCGACCTGTCCCGCGTTCGTGATGCGCGCGCGCGCATGAACGAATCTCCGCTGGGGGCTGCAGCACTGGCCGGAACATCGTTCCCCATCGACCGCCACATGACGGCCGAGGCACTGGGCTTCGACCGTCCTGCTGCAAACTCGCTGGATGCGGTCAGTGATCGCGACTTTGCGTTGGAATTCCTGTCGACCGCGTCTATCTGCGCCGTCCACCTGTCTCGTTTTGCCGAGGAACTTGTGATTTGGTCCTCGGCTCAGTTCCGGTTTGTGACCCTATCCGACCGCTTCTCGACCGGCTCGTCGATCATGCCGCAGAAGAAGAACCCCGACGCGGCCGAGCTGATCCGCGCCAAGGTGGGGCGTATCTTTGGGGCCAACACGGCGCTGATGATGGTGATGAAGGGTCTGCCGCTGGCCTATTCCAAAGACATGCAGGAAGACAAAGAACAGGTCTTTGACGCTGCCGATAACTGGATGCTGGCGCTGGCGGCGATGGAGGGCATGGTCAAGGATATGACCGCCAATCAAGATAGCCTGGCTGCTGCTGCGGGGTCCGGTTTTTCGACCGCCACCGATCTGGCTGACTGGTTGGTGCGGGTTTTGGGCCTGCCGTTCCGCGATGCACACCATGTTACCGGGTCGCTGGTGGCCATGGCCGAAAGCAAAGGCTGCGACCTGCCTGATCTGACGCTGGAGGATATGCAATCGGTTCACGCGGAAATCACCGATGACGTCTATTCTGTTCTTACCGTGCAAAACTCGGTAAACTCGCGCCAATCTTACGGCGGCACGGCCCCTGATCAGGTGCGTGCCCAGATCGAACGATGGAAGGCAATGGTGTGATGACAGCTGTTCGTGTGGTGGCGATCGTGGTGTCCGGCCTGATACTAGCCGGATGCGGGGCCGATGGTGAACCGTCGCAGCCCACTGCGGTACAGCCTACGGCCAGCGCCACGATTGGGGTCGGTACCAGCGGGACCTATGTTGCAGGGGGCGTTGGTCTTAGCCGCGGGCCGCTGGGTATCTATCTGGGGTTCTGAACCTTTTGATATTGCACACCTAGGCCCGTTACCCCACTTAGGACGCGTGCAACAACGCGTAGATCCTCTCAACGAAAAGACACTGACATGAGAACAGTTGGACTGATTTTGGCATTTGCGGCGCTGGCGGCATGTGAACCCTCGTCCGCGCGACGCCCCGAGCCTGCGGCAGAGCCGAAGCAATCTGGCAGCGGTATTTCAATCTCCGGCTATGGTCGGGTTGGAGTTTCCACCACAAATTAACGGGACTTCTGAGTGCGGAATCCATTGATCCGCAGTCGCCTTCTGGTCTAAGCGCGCGGGTATGGATCATTTTCTCTACCGCGACGGCGCGCTTTTCGCCGAGGATGTCCCTGTTTCCGAAATCGCTGCAGCGGTCGGAACCCCTTTTTACGTCTATTCGACGGCGACACTGCTGCGACATTTCAAGCTGTTTGATGATGCGCTGGACGGCACTGATCATCTGGTTTGCTACGCGATGAAAGCGGCCAGCAACCAGGCCATATTGAAGACTCTGGCGCAGGCGGGGGCAGGAATGGATGTGGTCTCGGGCGGGGAGTATTTGCGGGCCAAAGCCGCAGGCGTTCCAGGCGACAAGATCGTCTTTTCGGGGGTTGGCAAAACGGCGGACGAGATTCGTACCGCGCTGACAGGTGGAATCCGCCAGTTCAACGTTGAGTCCGAGCCAGAGATGGACGTGATCAACGCGGTCGCACTGGAGCTGGGCGTTGTGGCGCCGATCACTGTTCGGGTGAACCCGGACGTGGATGCCAAGACCCACGCCAAGATTGCAACCGGCAAGTCCGAAAACAAGTTCGGCATTCCGATTGCACGCGCGTCCGAGGTTTATGCCCATGCTGCCAACCTGCCGGGGCTGGAGGTGATCGGGATCGACGTCCATATCGGTTCGCAATTGACCGAGCTTGAGCCGTTCGAGCTTGCTTATACCAAGGTTGCTGAACTGACCGAACAGTTGCGGGCTGAAGGTCACAATATTCGCCGCCTCGATCTTGGGGGCGGGTTGGGCATCCCCTACACCCGTTCGAATGACGCGCCGCCGCTTCCGTTGGAATACGGCGCACTGATCAAGAAGACACTCGGACATCTAGATTGTGAGATCGAGATTGAACCGGGCCGCCTTATCGCGGGCAATGCCGGGTTGATGGTTAGCAAGGTGATTTACGTGAAGTCAGGCGAAGGTCGCGATTTTCTTATCCTCGATGGGGCCATGAACGACCTGATCCGCCCGGCAATGTACGAGGCGCATCACGACATCGTTGCGGTGCAGGAACCAGCGGCCGGGGTTGAACAGCAACCCTATGACATAGTGGGCCCCGTGTGCGAATCGGGGGATACCTTTGCCAAGCAGCGCAATATGCCGCCTTTGAAATCAGGGGATCTGATCGCCTTCCGCAGCGCAGGCGCGTACGGAGCGGTTATGGCCAGCGAATACAACACCCGCCCCCTGATCCCCGAAGTTTTGGTCAATGGTGATCAATTTGCAGTCATTCGTGAACGGCCAAGCTTTGACGAAATCATAAACCGCGATACCATACCTTCGTGGCTCTGATGCGATAACCGTGCGGGCCCAACCCGGAGGCCCGTCTTGACCAACAGATCGAACCTGCCCATCCCGCGCCTGTCCTTGTGGTTGACCCACATGGGTATGGTGGCTGAACAGGTATTGCGTGCGTTCTGGCCGCTGTTCTCGATCCTGATGGTCCTGCTTGCAGCGCTGATGCTGGGTCTGCAAGACCAATTCGCCGTTGAGGTCGTTTGGGGCGCGGGCGCGCTTTCGTTGATTTCGATTGTTGTGGCGGGTGTTTGGGGGCTGAAAAGAGTTAGCCTACCGTCTCGTGCGGATGCGCTCATGCGGTTGGATGAGACGCTGCCCGGTCGTCCGATCCAGGCCCTTTTGGACGATCAGGCGATTGGGTCCACAGATCAGGATTCGGTCGCACTGTGGCAGGCCCACAAAGACCGGATGGCTCAGCGCGCCGCTGCTGCTGCTCCAGCCAAACCTGACCTGCGGCTGGCGTCGCGTGATCCTTACGCGCTGCGCTATGCAGCGCTGTTGGCTTTTGTGGTGGCGGTTCTCTTCGGCTCTTTGTGGCGCGTGGGGTCGGTGGCCGATATGGCGCCCGGAAGCGCAAATGCGGGGCAAGGCCCGACATGGGAAGGATGGGTTGAACCCCCAAGATATACGGGTTTACCGACGCTTTACTTGGCCGATCAAGCAGACGGCCAGTTGTCAGTTCCAAAAGGCAGCCGCATAACTTTGAGGATGTATGGTGAGGTCGGCGCACATAGCCTGTCCGAAAACAGCTCGGTCGTGGGCACTCAGGCCGCAACCAATCCCGAACAGGAATTTGTGGCTGAACGTTCTGGCCAGATGCGTATCGATGGCCCTGCAGGTCGCGAATGGGCCGTACAGGTCATTGACGATGCGACCCCGAAGATCGCGGTTGCCGGATCTGCCGAAGCAGAGGCAGGCGGGCAAATGAAACTGCCCTTTGTTGCCAGTGACGATTATGGCGTGGTGTCGGGCTCGGCCCGGATCGAACTGGATCTGGCATCGGTGGATCGCCGCCATGGGTTGGCGACCAAGCCCGAGCCGCGAGAGGTGATTGAGATCGAACTGCCAATGCCGATCACCGGTGACCGTGCCGATTTCAGCGAAGATCTGATCGAAGACTTTTCACAGCATCCCTGGGCTCACCTGCCGGTGAAGATCACGTTGATGGCCGTGGATGCGGCTGATCAGCAGTCGGCGTCCGAGCCATTTTTGACTGCCTTGCCAGCCCGTCGATTCTTTGACCCTTTAGCGGCAGCGGTGATCGAACAGCGGCGTGATCTGCTCTGGTCGCGGTCCAACGCGCCGCGCGTGGCGCAGCTGTTGCGGGCTGTCTCTCATCTGCCAGAGGATCTGTTTCGGTCAGACACCGCTTACTTGCGCTTGCGTGTGGTTTTGCGGCGGCTGGAAGCCTTCCAGACATACGGAGCGCTGAACCCAGAGCAGCAGGAAGAGATCGCGCAAGCCCTGTGGGACCTGGCTGTGTTGATCGAGGATGGCACCTTGGCGGACGCTCTGGAGCGGATGCGTCGCGCGCAGGAGCGTTTGACCGAAGCGATGCAAAACGGGGCCAGCGACGAAGAAATCGCCGAGCTTATGCAAGAGCTTCGCGAAGCGACGCAGGATTATCTGCAGCAGCTACAACGTCTTGCTCAGCAGAATGGTCAGGAAGGTGAAATCCAGCCTGGTCAGAGTGGCGAGACCCTTCAAATGTCGCAGGATGACCTGCAGCGCATGATGGACCGCATTCAGGAACTGATGGAACAGGGCCGTATGGCCGAAGCCCAGCAGGCGCTGGAAGAGTTCCAGCAGATGATGGAAAACATGCGCGTGACCCAAGGCCAGGGGCAAGGCCAACAATCCGAAGGGCAGCAGGCTATGGAAGGTCTGGCTGAAACTCTGCGCGAACAGCAAGGTCTCAGCGATCAGGCGTTCCGCGACTTGCAAGAACAGTTCAACCCCGGTGCGCAATCCGGTGAAAGCCAAGGCAACGAAGGCCGCAATGGCGGGCTTGGCCGGGGGCAAAGCCACGAAGGCCAGGGTGGTCAGGGTCAAGGCTCGGATCAGGCCGGAGAGGGCGAGCAGGGGCAGGGATCACTGGCGGACCGTCAGCAGGCCCTGCGCAATGAACTGAATCGCCAGCAACAGAATTTGCCAGGCGCGGGGACGCCTGAAGGAGACGCCGCGCGTGATGCGCTTGGCCGCGCCGGGCGCGCCATGGACGAGGCGGAACAGGCCTTACGAGGAAACGATCTGGCCGAAGCCATCGACCGCCAGTCTGAGGCCATGGAAGCCCTGCGTGAAGGGATGCGTTCATTAGGCGAGGCTATGGCCCAGAACCAGCAGAACCAGCCGGGTCAGGGCACGCAGGAAGGCGAAGCGCAAGCCAATAGCCGCGATCCCTTGGGTCGAAACCCTGGGGCCGGTGGTTCAATCTCAACCGACGAAAACCTGCTGCAGGGCGAAGATGTCTATCGCCGGGCGCGCGAGTTGTTGGATGAAATCCGTCGCCGGACCGGAGAAACGGACCGCCCCGAGATCGAGTTGGAATACCTCAAACGTCTGTTGGAGCGGTTCTGAACCTCAGTTCGGAGCTCCGGCCTGAGCTTCAAGCCAGATCCGCGCCTGATCCACCAGAGACACGTAAGAGCTGAGCAGTGGGTCGGCCTGTGGCACGGCCTCTCCGATCTGCTGTGCGTTGCCATAGATCAGATACAGAACCACGCCGATGATCAGCATCAGCGCAAAACCGCGCAGGAACCCGCCTGATTTGCGGGGCGGCGGAGGGGTCTCTTCCGCTTCGGTCGCGCGCATACTGGAATTGATTGCTTCGACATCGGGCAGTGCATCTTTTTGGCCAGCGTCAACAGCGGTTTCCGAAGCGGCAGGCCGCTTGGGCTTGACCTTGGGTTCCGGCGGTTGGTCCAAACCCAGATCAGGCTGGCTTTCCAGGTTGCTGCCTTCTTTTGCGCGCAATTCGGCTTCGCGGGCCGCTTCTGCTTTTAGAATGTCGGCGACGGACGGATCGACATTGCCCGCAGGCGCAGCAGTGTCTTCCGCCGCAGGGGTCGCGTCTTCCGCAGTTACAGCCTCTTTTGCGGGCTCTGCCTGGGTTGTGGCCTCCTCCTCAGCAGGGGGATGTGCGTCTTCAGCCGGTGCGGCTGCAGGTTCTTCCTGGTGCTTGGGCTGAAACCAGGTCTTATCACAGTTGGAACACTGCACGTCACGACCTTCCTCGGGAATAACCTCGTCAGGAACCTCGTACTGCGCACCGCAATTCGGACATGTAAGACGCATGCTGCCTCCCCGGCCGGGCGATGGGCCGATAATAGTTTTTTCAGGGATGATATTCCGTTAAGACCCATCAGCAAAGGGCGTTTTCGGTTTCATGGGCCAAGTGTCACCAATTGGACTCGGTAGAGCCATTGAATCCGCCACCCTGCTCGGGCAAGAAGAGCAGCAAATAATGGGGGCACGTGTGATCGAGCTGGAAAATGTCAGCTACACCTACGGTGGCGGCGAGTTGCTGAGCGATGTCTCGGTGCAATTGCAACCGGGGTCGTTTCACTTTCTGACCGGCCCCTCGGGGGCGGGCAAAACAACGCTGCTCAAGCTGTGCTATGGGGCCCTGCTGCCAACCTCGGGGCGGCTGAGTGTTTTCGATCAGGACATCTCGTCCCTTGATCGGGATCAGTTGGCCGTGCTGCGCCGACGTGTTGGTGTGGTACATCAGGATTGCCAGTTTCTGGACCACATGACGCTGGCCGAAAACGTCGCCTTGCCATTGATGGTCTCCGGGCGCTCGGAGTCTTCGGAACAGGACAATCTGACCGAACTGCTAAGCTGGGTGGGTTTAGGCGCGCGGCTTGAAGCGCATCCGCCTGAGTTGTCCGGTGGCGAACGTCAACGTGCTGCCTTGGCCCGCGCTGTCATCCTGTCGCCGGATGTCGTGTTGGCGGACGAGCCCACTGGCAATGTGGATTGGGAAATGTCCCAACGTCTGCTGCGTCTGTTGATCGAGTTGAACAGAATGGGCAAGACAGTATTGATCGCGACCCATGACATGAGCCTGATCCGCGCCGCCAAAAGTCAGGTTCAGGCACGCGTATTGCGCATTTCTCAGCGCAAGCTGCATCTGGCGGGGGCCGACCTATGACCAGAGCCGAAGTAAGTACTCTGCTGCGCGGCGATACGCGGGCGAACCGCGTTGTTCCCCCAACCGGATACACCGCTCATCTAACATTGTTTGTTGCTGGAGCGATGGCATTTCTGGTGGTGTTTGCACTTGCGTTGGCGCTCGCGTCCGGCCGGATTGCCGACCGTTGGGCTTCGGAACTGGCGGGGGCCGCAACCCTGAGGATCAATGCCCCGACAGAACAACTTGCCGCGCAGACCGAAGCCGCGCTGACAGTTCTGGGCCAAACGCCCGGCGTTGCATCGGCGCGCGCACTAAGTGCCGAGGAACAGGTCGCATTGCTGTCACCGTGGTTCGGACCGGACCTGCCCCTCGATGCTTTACCCATCCCACAGCTTATCGAAATCACCGAAGGCGAACCGGGAATGGATGTGATGGGCCTGCGTCTTCGCCTGGGTGCCGAAGTGCCGGGCGCGGTACTGGATGATCATACGCGATGGCGCGAACCTCTTGTCGAAGCCGCAATGTCACTCAGGCGATTGGGGTGGATTTCGATCCTGCTGATCGGAGGGGCGACGGCGGCAATGATCACGCTTGCGGCAAACGCATCTCTGGCGGCCAATGCGCAGATCATCGAAGTTTTGCGTCTGGTCGGCGCGCGCGACGGGTTTATCGCCGGGGCTTTTGTCCGGCGCTTTACCTATCGCGCTTTTTTCGGGGCCTTGGTCGGGACTTTGCTGGGTATGACAGGCGTTTTGCTTTTGCCCGAGGCCTCGGATGCGGGCGGATTTCTGACGGGGGTTGGCTTTCAGGGCACGGACTGGTTGCTGCCGATCGTCATCCCAATACTCGGCGCGGCTGTTGCCTTTTTCGCCACCTGGGCTGCGGCCCGTCGCAAATTGAAGGAGCTTTCCTGATGTTCTCAGCCTTACAGTGGGTGCGCTCTTTGGTCTTTATGATCGTTATCTATGCCTGGATGCTGATCCTTGGTATTGTGTTTCTGCCCTATGCCCTGTTCTCGAAGCGGGGGGCCCTGATGGCGTGTAAAACCTATGCGCGCAGTACCATGTGGCTGGCCCGTTGGATGGTGGGTATTCGTTGTGAGGTTCGGGGAACCGCGCCTTCGAATGAAGTGGTCGTGGGTGCCAAGCACCAGTCGTTCCTTGATATCATCATGATCTTCAATGCCATCCCGCATGGGAAGTTCATAATGAAGCGTGAATTGCTGTTTACACCTGTTATCGGAATGTATGCCCGTCGCCTTGGTTGTATTCCGGTCAATCGAGGGAAACGCGGCGCCGCGGTGGCTAAGATGGTCAAGGATGTGGCGAAAGAGTTTTCAGAGCCCGGGCAACTGGTGATCTACCCTCAAGGCACGCGTGTCGCGCCGGGCGCCAAGAAACCCTACAAGGTTGGGACGGCGGTTCTTTACGAAGGTCTGGGATTTCCCTGCGTTCCGGTGGCTACAAATGCCGGGGTGTTCTGGCCCCGAACCGGTGTCATGCGCAAACCGGGTCTTGCGATTGTGGATTTTCTTGAGCCAATCGAACCCGGCGTTGAGCGGGACGATTTTCTTGGTCGATTGGAAGACGTGATTGAAACACGCTCGAATGAGCTGATGCGCGAAGTGGGGTTTGATCCGGATGGAGTACATTGACGACGTTGCAGCGCTGGAAGCATTGTATGGCAAACCCGGCGCGCCATCCTTGCGAAAGGTCGTTCACCGACTGACGCCCCTGTATCGCAAGTGGATTATGGCCTCGCGCCTATGCGTCCTCAGCACTGTTGGCCCGGAAGGTGTGGATGGCAGCCCCCGAGGCGACGACGGCCCTGTTGTACTGGAATTGGATGAGCGACGGCTGGTTTTGCCGGATTGGCGTGGCAACAACCGGCTGGATTCGCTGCGGAATATCGTGCGCGACCCGCGTGTTGCGCTTATGTTTTTTGTTCCGGGGTCCAACAACGTTGTTCGCGTGAATGGGATGGCTCGTGTTACTGCGGATGAAGGTTTGCGACAGCATTTCGCAAAGGGCGGCAAGCGCCCGGCGACTGTCGTCGTTGTTGAGATCGCCGAGATTTACAGCCAATGCGCGCGTGCTTTGATGCGTTCAGCTATCTGGACCAGCGAGGACGAGAGTGCTGTCCTTCCAACGATTGGGCAGCTTTTGTCCGAGGCGTCGGAAGGCGAAGAAGGCGGCGCGCAATATGATAGTGAATGGGCTGCACGCGCCGCGAAAACAATGTGGTAGGCGAAACATGTGGCTGCGGGTTCAAACCGCAGCTGCTCCGATCCTCGAGACTTTTTCGATCCAGCGATCTACGTGTCCGGGTTTTGGGTAACTTGCACCTGCGAAATAGGTGAAGCGGGTTGGTTTGAAGCCTACAAAGCCAAGGATCTGATCACGAACCTGACGGATAAGCGCTTGCCGATAGATCAGCCGCATAAACCAGCCCGGTGTATCTGAGGTCAGTATGACGCGTGCGGTGCGTCCCGTCAGCATGGGGGCCGGAAAGCCGATCTTTGTCGTGTTCCGAGTGTCGAACGTTCGCCCGGGGATGAATGTCCGGTCGATCAGTCCCTTGAGTTTCGCGGGTAGACCGCCCCACCACATCGGGGTGGTCAGAACCAGATGATCACTCCACTCAAAGTCTTGCAGCACGTGTTCCAGAACCGGTTCAAGCGGTTTGAAGTCGTGGTAATTGCCCTGACCGAAATCAAAATCGAACTGCAGATCGCTCAGATGAACCATTCGGACGTCATGGCCGTTTTTGAGGGCAGCGTCCCGATATGTTTCGGCAAAGGTCCGGGACAGACTGCTTTCTGCCGGGTGTCCGTCGAGGATGAGGATTTTCTTGGGTTGCATCGTGATTCTCCTAAAAATGACCACGGTCAATTTGTAGAATCAAAAATGACCACGGTCAATATTAAATTTGACCACGGTCAAAAACTGTGCGATTGAGCGGTATGCAAAAGGCGATTCAGAAACGTACGATCAAAACCCGCGCCAAGCTTCTCTCGGCTGCTGAGGCGGTTGTCCGAAGTGATGGCTACCAAGCTTTGCGGGTGGAAGACG
Organism: Ruegeria sp. HKCCA5763; assembly: GCF_013034545.1. NCBI lineage: Bacteria > Pseudomonadati > Pseudomonadota > Alphaproteobacteria > Rhodobacterales > Roseobacteraceae > Ruegeria > Ruegeria sp. HKCCA5763. The sequence continues at coordinate 104,069 of NZ_WQGF01000008.1, read as the reverse complement.
TGGTAAAAGCGGCAGGCGTCGCCAAGGGCACTTTCTTTGCGCATTTCAACGACAAGGATGCGCTAATGGAAATCCTGATCGGCGAAAGATTGAATGCGTGTCTGGACCAGGCCGAAGCCGGAACACCACCCAAGACAGTTGATGAGATCATCGTGGCGCTCGAACCGGTGCACAGTTTCATGACGTCCGAGCGATACGTTTTCGATCTGTTGATCAGATATTCCGGTGCAACGGCCATCGAAGATATAGGCCCGATAGCCTATTGTTTTGAAAGGTACTTTCGGGTCGTGATGTTGTGGCTTGAAGCTGCAGATATGCGTAAGGACGTGCCACCCGAGCTTTTGGCCGAAGGTGTTCAGGCCTTTGCCATTCAGGCCATGTCGTTGCGGTTTTGTGCTCTGCATTCCGCAACGACATTCACAGACAGGCTCGAGACCTATCTGGATGCTTGGTTGACCCCGACAAGCTGATTTCTGCCGGGGTCAAAACTCTTAGCTGTGGATCGGGCCGTCGCCGCAAGCCAAGGCGGCCTCACGCACGGCTTCCGAATAGGTCGGGTGCGCATGACAGGTCAGGGCCAGATCTTCTGCCGAAGCACCAAACTCCATCGCGACACAGACCTCGTGAATCAGATCACCCGCGGCAGGCCCGATGATATGAGCGCCCAGAATGCGGTCAGTTTCCTTGTCGGCGAGGATTTTGACGAACCCGTCCGAGGCAAAGTTCGCCTTGGCGCGCCCATTGCCCATGAACATGAACTTGCCAACCTTATAGGCGCGGCCTTGTTCTTTAAGCGTTGCTTCGGTTTCACCCACATTGGCAACCTCAGGCCAAGTATAGATCACCCCCGGAATAACGCCGTAGTTCACATGGCCATGCTTACCCGCAACCTGTTCGGCGGCGGCCATGCCCTCGTCTTCGGCCTTATGCGCCAGCATCGGACCTTCGGTGACGTCGCCAATGGCATAGATGCCCGGCACATTGGTTTGCCAGTCGGAACCCACCTTGATTTGGCCGCGTTGGGTCATCTCGACACCCAAGGCGTCAAGCCCAAGACCATCGGAGTACGGCTTGCGCCCGGTGGCGACCAGCACGGTATCGGCATCGATCACGTGTTCGCTGTCGTCCTTGAGCAGTTTGTAGGTGACCTTTGCCTTGGTCTTGGTCGCTTCGGTCTTTTGCACCGCAGCACCCATGACAAAGTTCAGGCCCTGCTTCTTGAGGATACGCTGGAACGTCTTTTGTACCTCTGGGTCCATGCCTGGTGTGATTTCCTTGAGGAACTCGATCACCGTTACTTCCGCCCCCAGTCGGCTGTAGACCGAGCCCAGTTCCAGGCCGATCACGCCTGCGCCGATGACGACCATTTTCTTCGGAATCTTGCCCAGCGACAGCGCGCCGGTTGAGGTCACGACAACCTTCTCGTCCACTTCTACACCCGGCAGAGAGGAAGGCTCGGACCCAGACGCAATGATGATGTTCTTTGTTTCATGCACTTCATCCCCGACCTTGACCTGACCGGCGGCAGGGATCGATCCCCAGCCTTTCAGCCAGTCGATCTTGTTCTTTTTGAACAGGAATTCGATGCCCTTGGTGTTGCCCTCAATCACCTCGTCCTTATAGGCCTGCATCTGTTTCCAGTCGACCGAAGGGCTTTTGCCCTTCAGGCCCATCTTGGCAAAGTTATGCTCGGCCTCGTGCAGTTGATGGCTGGCATGCAGCAGCGCCTTGGACGGAATGCAACCTACGTTCAAGCAGGTTCCACCCAGCGTGTCGCGCCCTTCGACCACGGCGGTTTTCAAACCCAGCTGGGCGCAGCGGATGGCGCAAACATAGCCGCCGGGGCCGGCGCCGATTACGATAACGTCATAATTTGCCATGGAAGATCTCCTTGAGAATTCGGGTTGTTGCAGGGCAGGAACCTCTGAACAAGATATGGGTTGGCGGTCTCATAGCAAAACCACCAAAAGCATGAGGGTCGTGGCCAGAAACCCGAAGAACCAAATGACGCTGCGCCATGGTTTCCAACCGAAATAGTATGCGGGAACATACAGCACGCGCGCGGCCAGATAGGTCCAGGCGCAGGTGGCCGTTAGTGCGTTTTCCTTGCCTGAAACGGTGACAACAACACAGGCAATGGCAAACAGGATCAACCCCTCGAAATGGTTGTTGAGGGCACGGTAGAGCCGGGCTGTTCCATCTGAGAGCTGATCTTCTAGCGTCCCGCCCAATCTGGCCCTGTCACGGGGTGACATGGTTTTGCCCGGACCCAACTCCAGATTTGCAGGAACTGCCATAAGTACAAACTGCACAACCTGTAAAAGGGCTGCCAAAGTCAGTGCTGTCAGTTCTGCGTTCATTGCAAGACGCCGCATTGGAGTTTGATGTGTATGACGGCAGAGCGCAGAAGCAGATGTGTTGCCGCTTGCGCTCTGCCATCGGATTTAGACTGGTGTCAGAATTTTAGTGTGAATATGCGCCACGCCACCACGTTCGTGATGCATGGCGAGTTCCTCAGATTCGATAAAGTTCTGCGCGCGCTCCAGATCGGTGATTTCGAACAACGCCACCGCATGGTCCTTCTGGTCCGGGTCTCGCCAGATGTGGAGGTCGCGGATACCCGCGGCCTCACGCATCTTGCGATCTTCCTTGAACACTTTCAGCCAGGCGTCGAAATCGGCCACATCGGCCTGCCAGAGTACATGTGTTGCCATGATTACAGGTCCATCAGCAGGCGGCGCGGATCTTCCAGCGCCTCTTTCACGCGAACAAGGAAAGTCACAGCACCTTTGCCATCAACGATCCGGTGGTCATAGGACAGCGCCAGATACATCATCGGGCGGATCTTGATCTCACCATTGATGACCATTGGACGATCCTGAATCTTGTGCATCCCCAGAATGCCCGACTGCGGGGGGTTCAGGATCGGCGATGACATCAGCGAGCCATAGACGCCACCGTTCGAAATGGTGAACGTGCCGCCCTGCATTTCGGCCATGGACAGCTTACCGTCGCGGGCGCGCTTGCCTTTCTCGGCGATGGCTTTTTCAATCGCGGCAAAGGACATGCTGTCCGCATCGCGGATCACCGGAACCACCAGACCTTGCGGAGTACCAGCGGCGACGCCCATGTGTACGAAGTTCTTGTAGACAATGTCGTTGCCGTCAATCTCGGCATTCACCTCAGGCACTTCTTTCAGCGCATGGCAGCATGCCTTGGTGAAGAAGGACATGAAACCAAGGCGGACGCCGTGCTTCTTCTCGAACTGGTCCTTGTACTGGTTGCGCAGGGCCATCACCTCGGTCATGTCCACCTCGTTATAGGTGGTCAGGATCGCAGCAGTATTCTGTGCATCCTTCAGGCGCTTGGCGATGGTTTGACGCAGACGGGTCATGCGCACGCGTTCCTCGCGGGCTTCGTCTTCGGCCGCAACCGGTGCGCGCGGAGCCTGTGCAGCTGGGGCTGGTGCCGCCGGTGCTGGTGCCGGAGCCGAAGAGACAGCCTTTGCCACGTCTTCTTTCATGATGCGGCCATCGCGACCGGTGCCGGTGACCTGATCAGCTGACAATCCGGCCTCGGCCATCGCTTTTTCGGCAGAGGGTGCGTTTGCCACATCCTTACCGGTGCTTGCCGCAGCGGGGGCCGCTGCTGCTGCAGGGGCCGACGCGGGCGCGGTACCTGCTGCAGAGCCAGAGATCACTGCCAGCTTGGCCGCTGCATCCACAGTTGCACCTTCCGGAGCAACGATTTCTGCCAGAACTCCCGCAGCCGGGGACGGAACTTCGACCGAGACTTTGTCGGTTTCCAGTTCACACAACATTTCGTCCTGCGCGACGCTGTCGCCAACCTGTTTGAACCAGGTCGAAACGGTAGCCTCCGTAACAGATTCACCAAGAGTGGGAACCATGACATCAACCGACCCGCCTGCTTGGGCGGGCGCGGCCGCCGGTGCTGCAGTTGCCGCAGGGGCAGGGGCCGCGCCTTCGCCTGCTGTAATGGTCGCCAGCAGAGCATCTACGCCAACGGTATCACCTTCGGCGGCTACAATCTCGGCCATCACACCCGCAGAGGGAGAAGGCACTTCAACTGTAACCTTGTCGGTTTCAAGCTCACACAGCATCTCATCCACGGCGACTGCATCGCCGGGCTTCTTGAACCATGTGGCAACAGTGGCTTCGGTGACCGACTCGCCAAGCGTGGGAACACGAACTTCAATCGTCATCGCTTACTTTCCTTTGGTGCTCAGCGCTTCGTTAACCAGCGCTTCTTGTTGGGCTTTGTGTTGGCTGGCCAGACCCGTCGCGGGTGAGGCCGAGGTTGCGCGACCGGCATAAACCGGACGTTTGTGTTTCGCTCCGATCCGGGTCAGAACCCATTCGATATTGGGCTCGATAAAGGACCAGGCACCCTGGTTTTTGGGCTCTTCCTGACACCAGACCATCTCGGCCTCTTTGAACCGCTCAAGCTCGTTGATTAGCGAATGGGCCGGGAAGGGGTAATACTGCTCGATCCGCAGCAGATAAATGTCGTCGATCCCGCGCGCGTCACGTTCTTCCAGCAGGTCATAATACACTTTGCCCGAACACAGCACGACACGTTTGATCTTGTCATCCGCCACCAGTTCGGTGTCCGAGTTCCCCTGTTGGGCGTCGTCCCACAACACCCGGTGGAAGCTGGAGCCGGTGGTAAATTCTTCGGCTCTGCTGACCGCGAGTTTGTGGCGCAGCAGCGATTTGGGTGTCACCAGGATCAGCGGTTTGCGGAAGGTGCGGTGCAGCTGTCGGCGCAGGATGTGGAAATAGTTCGCGGGTGTCGTGCAGTTCGCCACGATCCAGTTGTCCTGACCACACATTTGCAGGAACCGCTCCAGACGCGCGGATGAGTGTTCGGGGCCTTGCCCTTCGAACCCATGCGGCAGCAGTGTGACCAAACCGGACATCCGCAGCCATTTGGATTCACCAGAACTGATGAACTGGTCAAACATGATCTGCGCACCATTGGCGAAGTCACCAAACTGAGCTTCCCAAAGGACCAGCGCATTGGGTTCGGCCAGCGAATAGCCGTATTCAAACCCAAGCACAGCATATTCGGACAGCATCGAGTCAATCACTTCGTAGTGCGACTGGCCTGGGCGGATGTTGTTCAGCGGGTAGTAACGCTCTTCTGTTTCCTGATGGATGAACCCCGAGTGGCGCTGGCTGAACGTGCCACGGGTGGCGTCTTGCCCGGCCAGACGCACCGGGTACCCTTCGGTCAATAGTGATCCGAAGGCCAGCGCCTCACCGGTGGCCCAATCAAAACCAGTGCCGGATTCAAACATCTGCTTTTTGTGGTCCAGAAGACGCCCAACGGTTTTGTGCAAGGCAAATCCGGCCGGGGCGCGGGTCAGAGCGCCACCAACCTCGGCCAGAGTCTCGGGCGTGATCGCGGTCTCGCCTCGCATGTATTCGTCTTTGTTCTTGTCCAGATGCGACCAGCGCCCGTCCAGCCAGTCGGCTTTGTTCGGCTTATAATCTTTTCCGGCCTCGAACTCGTCGTTCAGATGTGCCTGGAAGGCGGCCTTCATGTCCTCGATCTCACCCTCGGGGATCAGGCCGTCTTTGACTAAACGCTCGGTGTACAGAGACAGCGTGGTTTTGTGCGTTTTGATCCTCTTGTACATGATCGGGTTGGTGAACATGGGCTCATCGCCCTCGTTGTGACCAAACCGGCGGTAGCAGAAGATGTCCAGAACCACATCCTTGTGGAACTTCTGGCGGAACTCGGTCGCCACTTTGGCCGCGTGCACCACGGCCTCGGGGTCATCCCCGTTCACGTGGAAAATCGGCGCTTCAACCATCAACGCGATATCCGTCGGATAGGGACTCGAGCGCGAGAAGTGCGGCGCAGTGGTAAAGCCGATCTGGTTGTTTACTACGATATGCATGGTGCCGCCGGTCTTGTGACCGCGCAGACCAGACAGACCAAACCCTTCGGCCACGACACCCTGGCCGGCAAAGGCTGCGTCGCCATGCAGCAGGATGGCCATGACCTTGGTGCGATCCGTGTCGCCAAGCTGATCCTGTTTGGCGCGAACCTTGCCCAGAACCACCGGGTTCACCGCCTCAAGGTGTGAGGGGTTGGCGGTCAGTGACAGGTGCACAGAATTGCCGTCAAACTCACGGTCGCTGGAGGCCCCGAGGTGGTACTTCACATCACCCGAACCATCCACGTCCTCGGGCTTGAAGCTGCCGCCCTGGAATTCGTTGAAGATGGCGCGGTACGGTTTGCCCATCACGTTGGCCAGAATGTTCAGGCGACCCCGGTGCGGCATCCCGATGACGATGTCGCTGAGGCCAAGTGCGCCACCGCGCTTGATGATCTGCTCCATCGCTGGGATCAGCGCTTCACCGCCGTCCAGACCAAAGCGCTTGGTGCCCATGTATTTGACGTGCAGGAATTTCTCAAAGCCCTCGGCTTCGACCATCTTGTTCAGGATCGCCTTGCGGCCTTCCTTGGTGAACGCGATTTCCTTGCCGTACCCTTCGATCCGCTCTTTCAGCCAAGCGGCTTCTTCGGGGTTCGAGATATGCATGTATTGCAGCGCAAAGGTGCCGCAATAGGTCCGCTTTACGATTTCGACGATCTGCCGCATCGAGGCAACCTGAAGCCCCAGAACGTTGTCGATAAAGATCGGCCGGTCCATGTCGGCGTCGGTGAAGCCGTAGGTTTTCGGATCCAGCTCAGGGTGATTGGTTGCAGCGCGCATCCCCAACGGATCCAGATCAGCGGCCAGATGGCCCCGGATCCGATAGGCTCGGATCAGCATCAGGGCGCGCAGGCTGTCCAGAACGGCGCGTTTGATCTGGTCGTCGCTGACCTCAACGCCCTTGTCAGCCGCCTTGTCCTTGATCTTCTTACCCGCCGCTTTGGCGTCAATCTCGGCCCATTCCCCGGTCAGTGCACCGGTCAGATCATCGGCAGGCATGGGCGGCCAGTCGGTCCGCGCCCAAGACGGCCCTTCGGCCTCTTTCTGAACGTCCGGCGCGGCGTCACCCATAGCCTTGAAGAACTCAACCCAGGCCGCGTCTACGGCACCGGGGTTTTTGGTGTACTGGGCGTAAAGTTGTTCCAGATATTCGGCATTATGCCCCTGCATGAAGCTTGAAGCATGAAAGGCAGAGTTGGGCGAGTGTTCGGTCATTGGGCTACCTCATGTGGGTTGGGACCGTATTGGTTGGTGCCTGGCTGGCTGGGGCGGGTCAGCCACCACAGCACCAGAAGGGGCGACACCACCAGAACGATAAGTGTCGGAATGACGATCAGCAATGTTGCGCGGGTAAACAAAATGTCGAGCGTTCCGCCGTGGAACTGGCTGGCAAGGCCAATGCCAAAGATCAGAACTGCAAAGGCCCCAAGGATCAAAAGGATCGGCAGTAAGGCGTAAAGCCCGCTGCGCCCGGTGTCATGCATCCGCCGCCATGCAACGGCCAGATGGGGGAAAAAGACGATCAGGCCGACAATGCTTTGGACCGGTTGGCTGGACGTGGCGGTGACGGATTTCACCTCATCGCTTTCAGTGACCGAGACCTGCGTGAAGAACTGCCAGTCGATGATCCCGGCGATCAAGTTCCAGATCACGACGAACAGAAAAAAGAACCAATATTCGGGCCGCGATGCACGGCCCGAAAAAGTGAAGAATTTGGAGAAACACGTTCTTACAGCCTCACTAAAGGTCATGTGTTTCGTTCCTCCCGGATTAGACAGCCGAAGCTGCCATATCAGCCAATCGCTTCCAGCACAGCCTCGCCCAGCTGCGCGGGGCTTTCGGCCACGACGATGCCGGCCGAGCGCATGGCTTCGATCTTGTCCTCGGCACCGCCCTTGCCACCGGCGACAATCGCGCCCGCGTGGCCCATGCGGCGGCCCGGAGGGGCCGTGCGGCCTGCGATGAAACCAGCGGTTGGCTTTTTGCGGCCCTTCTTGGCCTCATCCGCCAGGAACTGCGCAGCTTCTTCCTCGGCTGAGCCACCGATCTCACCGATCATGATGATCGATGTGGTCTCGTCGTCGGCCAGGAACCATTCCAGCACGTCGATATGCTCGGTCCCTTTGATCGGGTCGCCGCCGATGCCTACACAGGTGGACTGACCCAGACCTACATCGGTGGTCTGTTTGACGGCCTCATAGGTCAGGGTGCCCGAACGCGACACAACGCCGACCGAGCCGCGCTTATGGATGTGGCCGGGCATGATGCCGATCTTGCAGGCATCGGGCGTGATGACACCGGGGCAGTTCGGGCCGATCAGGCGCGACTTGCTGCCTTCCAGCGCACGCTTCACCTTCATCATGTCCAGAACCGGTATGCCTTCGGTGATGCAGACGATCACCTCCATCTCGGCATCAATCGCTTCGAGGATCGAGTCAGCCGCGAAGGGCGGAGGCACGTAGATTACCGAGGCGTTGGCTTCGGTCACATGCTTGGCCTCGTGGACCGAGTTGAACACGGGCAGGCCCAGATGCTCCATCCCGCCTTTGCCGGGGGTCACGCCGCCGACCATCTTGGTGCCATAGGCAATGGCCTGTTCGCTGTGGAATGTACCTTGCGAGCCGGTAAAGCCCTGACAGATCACTTTGGTGTTTTCGTCGATGAGGACTGCCATTTTGTCCCTTTCTCTAGGCGGTGTTGGATTGATTAGGTTCAGTCGCCGGCAGAACATGCGGCGCATAGGATATTTTCTCGAGCGTGGCACGGCCCAGGGCCAGATTGGCCGTGGTACGCAGCCCGCTGCTGATTTCAGCAATGCCACGCCGGATCTTTTGCCGGACCAATGGCCAGCCTGTGGGCCGACTGCGGGGTGCCCCCATATTGTATTCGCCGGGGGCTTCGTTGCCCTGTTCGACCATGGCCGGGATCACCTGATAGATGTTGGTCTGACGCGCCGCAGCCGAAGCTGATGGATTGAACAAAAGCCCGTCCAACGTGATGTCATAGGGTTTCTGCGCCAGAAAATGCTGCGCCGCTTGTCGCGTCAGCGCGTACGCCGCGCCCCCGGGATGACGCGATCGCATCAGGCGCAGTTCGCGCCCCAGATGGATCAAGCGCTTGCGCCCAAGCGCGACATAAAGCTTGGTGCTGCGCCAGCGTTCAAACCGGACGATATCAGCATCCGCGGGCCACCAAGATGGGTCATTCAGCCAATCGGCCAATTCCGGGCTCAGGAACACGTCATCCTCAAGGATCAACGCTTGTTCAGCGCCCGAGGCGATCAATGCCTCCCACGCTTTGGCATGGCTGAGGGTGCAGGCCATGTCCTTGGTGTGGAAATAGCCCCACGGCCCCTCGGCCTTGCACTCGCGCAGGAAATCCTCGCGGGTGGCGGCGTCGCAATCAACAGCATTAACGCGCGTCGCTGACAGGCCTGCCTTTTGCAGCTCCTGCTCCATCAAACGCGCCCGCCCTGTGGCGCGTTCAAGACCTATGAGGAAGATGGGGATGGTCATGCGTTTAAGTTTTTCAGGCAGATCAGACAGCCCACACCAAAGGCGATCTGGTCGTCAGGCTGATAGCGCTCCGACGGATCGTTTTGATGTTTTGGTCGATTAGGACTGCCATTCCTTCGTGCTCCTGTTTGGGTTAACTCGCCTGCGTGGCGCTATTCATAAGTGTTGATAAGGTTTTGCCCGGTGGGGAAAAACGCCCCAAGCAGTTCGTAGTCTGCTTGTGTATGTCGCACCAAAAAATCTTTGGATTCCTTGGATAAATCCTCGAAACGTGGCGGCGTAGTGCTGCTGGAATTTCTGCGACCAATGTGAACGGTAGTGTTCAGCCTTTCAGACAAATCAGCAGCCAGCCTGTCTAATTCGGACGTCGTATAAACAGCGTCGAAGAAGCCAATATCTTGCCCCAGAAAAACATCAATGGGACAAGTATGGAGATACATTACACGGCTTACGTCACAATATTTGTCATAGTCTCGTATGAACTCTTCTATCGTCGGGTTGGTCTTGAAACCTTTGAACGGTTGCTGATTTCGCATTCCGAACAATTTGCCAATCAGCTTGTTCTGATGCTCCGAACCGACAGGTACTTTTTTTAGGTCCTCAAAATCGTGCACACGATTTTGGTAACCAGACAGAAACCGTTTTATTGGATCGCGAACAACTGCAAAACTCCAATAATCGCGGGCTTTCTCAAAATCGCTCTGTCGGACTGGCCTGGTCGGATAGCGGGGATGGAGTTCCGTGATCTTTCCATCCCACTCATTACCAGTCTCGATTTTATAAAGGACATGCTTAATGGATGTTCCAGCAGCTTTGTGGACACCAAAATAAGCAATGTTGTATTTGTCGAGAAAAGCAACCATTCGAGACTTACTATCCCTTAACCGCTTTCACGATCTTCTCGGCGCCGTCTTTCAGGTTGTCTGCCGCGATCACGTCGAGGCCAGAGGTGTTGATGATCTCTTTGCCTTTTTCGACATTCGTGCCTTCCAGACGCACGACCAGCGGAACCTGCAGGCCGACCTCTTTCACCGCGGCGACAACGCCCTCAGCAATCACATCACAGCGCATGATGCCGCCGAAGATGTTGACCAGAATGCCTTTGACGTTCTCGTCCGAGGTGATGATCTTGAACGCCTCGGTGACTTTCTCTTTGGTTGCACCGCCGCCCACGTCGAGGAAGTTTGCAGGCTCTGCACCATAGAGCTTGATGATGTCCATGGTGGCCATCGCCAGACCCGCGCCGTTCACCATACAGCCGATCTCACCGTCCAGCGCGATGTAGTTCAGGTCATATTTGCTGGCTTCCAGCTCCTTGGGGTCTTCCTCGGTCGTGTCGCGCAACTCGGCGATGTCGGGGTGGCGGTAGACCGCGTTGCCGTCGAAACCGACCTTGGCATCCAGCACTTTCAGGTCGCCGCTGTCCGAAACGATCAGCGGGTTGATCTCCAGCATTTCCATGTCCTTCTCGACGAAGGCGTTGTAGAGCTGGTTCATCAGTTTGACGCATTGCTTGACCTGTGCGCCTTCCAGACCCAACGAGAAGGCGATGCGGCGGCCGTGATAAGGTTGGTATCCGGTGGCCGGGTCGACCGAGAATGACAGGATTTTCTCGGGCGTCGCAGCGGCGACTTCTTCGATGTCCATGCCGCCTTCGGTCGAGCAGACAAACGAAATGCGGCTGGTCTGGCGGTCTACCAGAAGGGCTAGGTACAGTTCACGTTCGATGCCCGAACCAGCTTCGATGTAGATGCGGTTGACTTGCTTGCCTGCGGGGCCGGTCTGATGTGTGACCAGAGTACGGCCCAGCATCTTCTTGGCTTCCTCAGCCGCTTCCTCAACCGATTTGGTCAGACGGACACCGCCTTTTTCACCGGCGTCGGCCTCTTTGAAAGAGCCTTTGCCGCGCCCGCCTGCGTGGATCTGCGCCTTGACCACCCACAGGGGGCCGTCCAGTTCACCGGCTGCGGTTTTGGCTTCTTCGGCGCGCAGCACGGCGCGACCATCGGAAACCGGAGCGCCATAGCTGCGAAGAAGAGCCTTGGCCTGATATTCGTGAATGTTCATCGAAATTGTCCCGTCTGACTGCGTTTAACCGTTATAGGGGTGTCTAGCGGGCAAGTTTAAAGGGTTTTTTGACGGCAAAGAGGATTTTAGTGAAGATTTTCGCCATTTGTGATCACGGCTTTTTAGGGTGTGATCACAAAATTTGCCGCGTGATCGATTGATTCGAAAATACAGTGCAGGCACCGGAAATCACATTCAAAAAAAAGGATTTGCGACGTTTGCGCCAACATTCGCGACCCTGATTGATCTGGGCAAAAGAAAACCGGCCCAGAAATGGGCCGGCTTTTAGCCTGAGAATTTGTGCTGGTTTAAGCCAGCGAGCTGTCGATGCCTTTGCAAGCGTCGATCAGGCCCTTAACGGCGTTGACCGAGTTGTCGAAACCGGCTTGTTCGTCTTCGTTCAGTTTGATGTCGACGATACGTTCTACGCCACCTGCACCGATTACGGTCGGGACGCCAACGTACAGACCGTCAACACCCAACTCACCACTGCAGTAGGCAGCGCAAGGCAGAACGCGTTTTTGGTCTTTCAGATAAGCTTCGGCCATTTCGATTGCCGAAGTGGCAGGCGCGTAATAAGCGGAACCTGTTTTCAGCAGGCCAACGATTTCGGCACCACCGTCACGGGTGCGCTGAACGATGGCGTCCAGCTTCTCTTGCGTGGTCCAACCCATCTCAACCAGATCGGGCAGTGGTATACCGGCTACGGTCGAATAGCGCACCGAAGGCACCATGGTGTCGCCGTGACCACCCAGAACGAAAGCGGTGACGTCGCGCATCGAAACATTGAATTCTTCCGATAAGAAATGCGCAAAGCGCGCCGAGTCCAATACGCCTGCCATGCCGCAAACCTTGTTGTGCGGCAGGCCCGAGAATTCGCGCAGCGCCCAAACCATTGCGTCCAGCGGGTTGGTGATGCAGATCACGAAGGCATCGGGTGCGTGAGCGGCGATGCCTTCACCGACCGACTTCATGACTTTCAGGTTGATGCCCAGCAGGTCATCGCGGCTCATGCCTGGCTTGCGGGCCACACCAGCGGTCACGATGCACACATCCGCGCCAGCAATATCGGCATAGTCGCTTGTGCCCTTCATCGAGGCGTCAAAGCCTTCGGATGGGCCGGATTCTGCGATGTCGAGCGCCTTGCCCTGCGGCAGCCCGTCAGCGATGTCAAACAGGACTACGTCACCCAGTTCTTTGACAGCTGCAAGATGCGCAAGCGTGCCGCCGATGTTCCCCGCGCCGATCAGCGCAATCTTGGGTCTGGCCATTTGGAATATCTCCGGTCGGTTTTGAAATCGCGGTCGTGCTAGTCGCTAAAACGGCAATAGGCAAGGGTTCTGCGACGTGGCATACAACCGCATACCGTTTGCAGAGCCCGGTGTGGTTGCGCTAAAGGGCCTTTGAGACAAGCCAAAACCGGAACCGGCGCATGTTCGAATTAAACCTGATGTTTTTTGCAGTGGCGATCCCTGCGGTGGTTTTTGCGGGCATATCAAAGGGAGGTTTCGGCTCGGGTGTGGCCTTTGCGTCTTCGTCGATTCTGGCGCTGATCCTGGAACCCGGGCAGGCCCTGGCTCTGATGCTGCCGATCCTGATGGTGATCGACGTGGCCACGCTGGGCCCCTATTGGAAGCGGTGGAGTTGGCCGGATTCCCGCCTGCTGATTTTGGGCGCAGTACCGGGCGTCGCGCTGGGTGCTTGGCTGTATAAGGCAACGGATAATGATCTGTTGCGACTACTGATCGGTGGCATTTCGGTCGGTTTCGTTATTTGGCACATTGCACAGACCAGAGGCTGGGTGCGTGGATTTGCCAATCGCCTGCCACCGTCGGCCGGGCTTTTTGCCGGATTGGTCGCCGGTTTCACCAGTTTTGTCAGTCATGCAGGAGGTCCGCCCGCCGCGGTATACCTGTTGTCCCAAAAACTGTCGAAGACCGAGTTTCAGGCCAGCACTGTGCTGGTTTTTTGGGTTATCAACATCACAAAGTTTGTGCCTTACGCGTTTTTGGGTTTGTTCACATGGCACACGGCGCTGGCCGACATGTTGTTGACACCCTTTGCCATTCTAGGCGCGTGGCTTGGCGTTCGAGCGCATTTCATGATGTCTGAGCGCCTTTTCTTTGGAATTGCCTACGTGTTGCTGACCTTGACGGGCAGCAAACTGATCTGGGACGCGCTTACGTAATCAGGCGTTCGGCGGCAGGGCGTCCGCGACTTCCTCATAGGCCTGACCGGAGGCCACCAAGCACGTGATTCCGTTTGGCAAGGTCACCGTGATCGTCCAACTGCCGCTTTCGCCCGAAGCGAAGAGCTCCATAACCGCGCCTTGCCGGGCCAGCCCAAAGCCCCTGCGTTCTTCGCCATAGATTTCATGCAATCGCTTCAGTACATCCTCTCGCGGCGCACAATTCTGGCCCTGAGCCTGCACCTGCTGTGCCGCCAGAACCATGATCCCCAGACCCATTGTCATCTTAAGCAGTGTCTTTTCCATCCCGTAGCCCTTTCGATTCCATCTGTTGCTCAGGCTGGGGCGGAGGCGACGAAATTCGGTTAAGGCAAAGCACGTTGCGTCGCTTTTGCTGCGCTGCGGCAAATTTCTTCTTGAACTTTCCGGCAAAAAATGCCCCATTCCGCGCAACTTTATTTCAATGGGAGTGGTCCATGGATCCTCGTCAGCGCCCCTATCGTTCGGTTCTTTACATCCCGGGTTCGAGAGACCGGGCACTGGACAAGGCCCGCACTCTGCCTGTGGATGCGATTATCTTTGATCTGGAAGATGCGGTCGCGGCGGACGAGAAGGAAAATGCACGCGAAACGCTCAAGGCGGCTTTGGCGGCTGGTGGTTATGGCGCGCGGGTCAAGATCGTGCGGATCAACGGGTTGGACACCGAATGGGGTCGTGCTGATGCAGAGGCGGTGCGCGGCATGGATGCCGACGTTGTCCTTCTGCCCAAAGTAAACTCGGCAGCCGACGTCGATGCTCTGGCTGCAATTACCGGAGATATGCCGATCTGGGCCATGATGGAAACGCCGCGCGGGATGCTCAACGCGCCTGAAATCGCAGCCCATCCCCTGATGGCCGGGTTCGTGATGGGCACCAATGATCTGGCGAAGGAACTGCAAACTCGTTTTCGCCCTGACCGTCTGCCACTTATGACCTCGCTGGGCCTGTGCCTGCTGGCTGCCAAGGCCGAAGGTCTGATCATCGTTGATGGCGTTTATAACGCGTTCAAGGATGGCGAAGGTCTGGCCGCAGAATGCGCGCAGGGTCGTGACATGGGTTTTGATGGCAAAACACTGATCCACCCCGCACAGGTCGAGATCACAAATGCCGCCTATGCGCCGTCTGACGCCGAGATCGATCTGGCCCGACGCCAGATCACGGCGTTTGAAGAAGTTGAAGCGCAAGGGCAGGGTGTTGCTGTCGTCGATGGCAAAATTGTTGAGAACCTGCACGTTGCAACAGCCCGCGAAATTCTGGCAAAAGCAGAGGCAATTTCAGCTTTGCAAGCGGGGTAAGCCAGCATGGGCTTTGTTCTTCTGATCCTTGGAGTGGCGCTGTGGTGGGCGGCACATCTGTTCAAACGCGTCGCACCTGAACGTCGAGCCGCGATGGGCGACGGGGGTAAAGGCGCCGTCGCTTTGGCCCTGGTCGCGTCGATCCTGCTGATGGTCTTCGGCTATCGTATGACCGATTTCATCTTTGTCTGGGCGCCGCCGACATTCCTGATCCACGTCAACAACCTGTTGGTGCTGATCGCGATCTACATGATGAGTCCTGCCGGTACAAAGGGACGGTTGTTGAACAAGCTGCGTCATCCGATGCTGGGCGGTTTCAAGCTGTGGGCCTTTGCGCATTTGCTGGTGAACGGCGATTTGGTGTCGATCATCCTGTTTGGTGGACTTCTGGCCTGGGCCGTGGTCGAAGTGATCGTGATCAACAAGTCCGAGCCCGAATGGACACCGGCTGAGCCTGGCACTTACGGCAAAGACGCGATGTTCTTTGTGGCTTCAATCGTGCTGCTGGGGATTATCGGTTATATCCATGGGCTGGTCGGTCCGTCTCCTTTCGGCTCATAGGGACCTGATAGATGGCAAAACTCTATCGTTTGTTGACCGAGGAAGACACATCGGCCTTCTGCCACAAAGTGTCTGACGCGCTGGCCAAAGGGTGGGAGCTGTATGGCGACCCGTCCTATGCCTTCGACATAGCAAACAACGTTATGCGTTGTGCGCAGGCCGTGACCAAAGAGGTCGAGGCGGACTATTCCCCTGAAATGAAACTGGGACAGCAGTAATGGCAAAAACAAATCCGGGACGTTTTTTCGAGGATTATTCCGTCGGGCAGGTGCTGCAACATGCGGTACCGCGTACAGTGACCGAGGGAGAGCGCGGCTTGTATCACGCGCTCTATCCTGCGCGTCATGCCCTGTATTCGTCGGACGAATTTGCCCGGGATTGTGGTTTGCCGGAGAGCCCGATTGATGATCTGGTCGCCTTCCATCTGGTTTTCGGCAAAACCGTGCCGGATGTTTCGTTGAACGCGGTTGCCAATCTTGGCTACGCCGAGGGCCGCTGGCTGAAACCTGTGTACGCTGGAGATACCCTGCGCTCTGTGTCCGAGGTGATCGGGGTCAAGCAGAACTCCAACGGAAAAACTGGCGTCGTATGGGTGCGCACACGCGGGCTGAACCAGTTGGACGAGGTTGTGCTGGAATATGTTCGTTGGGTTATGGTGCGCAAAGCAAATGTCGACGTGCCGGCGCCCGAAACAGTTGTTCCCGAGTTGAAAAAGGTTCTTGATCCGCAGGATCTAATCGTGCCCGAGGGTCTTGATTTCTCGAATTACAATTTTGCTTTGGCGGGTGAGCCGCACCGCTGGGGCGACTACGACATCGGTGAGACCATCGACCATGTGGACGGTGTCACCGTGGAAGAGGCAGAGCACATGCTGGCCACACGCCTGTGGCAAAACACGGCCAAAGTGCATTTCGACCTGACGTTCCGGCCCGAAGGCAGGCTGATCTATGGAGGTCATGTTATTTCGATGGCGCGGACCCTGTCGTTCAATGGCTTGGCAAATGCGCAGATGATCGTTGGCCTGAACGGCGGCGCACATGCAAACCCTTGTTTTGCAGGAGATACCATCAAGGCGTGGTCCGAAGTTCTGGACAAAGCGGAAACCGGCGTACCAGGCGTGGGTGCGATTCGGCTGCGATTGGTGGCAACCAAAGGGGGCGCTCCGTTTGCATTGAAGAACGACGAGGGACGGTATTTGCCCGATGTTCTTCTGGATCTCGATTATTGGGCGCTTATGCCGCAATAAGAGTTCTGACGGTTATGTGAACCACTTGCGTGTTAGCCGTGCTAGGTTTGCACCATGCACTTTCTGCGCGCGATATCGGCCGGCGTCTGCCTGGCCCCGGCGGCTCAGGCCTGTGATCTGGCTTTGGCCTTGGCTGTGGATGTGTCCGGCTCGGTCGATAGCAGCGAATATCGGATCCAGATGGACGGGCTAGCTACCGGACTGCGCGACCCGATTGTATCCGAAGCTTTGGTGCAGGGGCAGGCACAGTTGATGCTGGTACAATGGACGGGGTCGTCGCGTCAGCAGATAACGATCCCTTGGACCCGTATCGACAGTTTCGCAGCTTTGGATCGGTTTGCGGATCAAGTTTCTGCTGATCCGCGTATCTGGCGGAATTTTTCAACCGCGATTGGGGAAGCGCTTCAAACAACGCTCGATTCATTCGAGCCGGTTTCCCACTGCGCCCGGCATCTGATCGATTTGTCAGGTGACGGGGTATCCAATGAAGGGGTCGAGCCGACGCAAGTTCACGCGGCCTTGCGAGATCGAGGCGTTGTGGTCAATGCCTTGGCCATAGAGGAAAGCGAACCGGATCTGACGGCCTATTTCTTTGAGAATGTCATCGTGGGTGAGGGTGCTTTTGTCGTTTCGGCAGCAGGGTTCGCGGACTATCCGGAACGAATTCGCAGAAAACTGCTGCGCGAAGTGACGCAGCAAACCGCAGAGCTGAAGTGACATGACAAAAGATTCGTGATCACATCCGTTTGCCTTTGAAAACGCTAACATTGATAATGAGGAATATAATATGTGATCACGACATTATTTTGTGTGATCACATATGGGGAATATCAACTGATTTGACGTGAATTTGCTGTTTTTTGCAACCGCAGCACGTGACAGTGTCGCAAAAAACAGTAAAACGTTCGGTAGCCAACCGAAAAGGAGCCGCCATGGCCGATGTAAATCGGGGCAACCGCCCACTTTCGCCGCATCTGTCGATCTATCGTCCTCAGCTGACGTCGGTCACTTCCATCCTGACACGCATCACTGGTAACGCACTCCTACTGGCGGCGTTGTTGATTGTTTGGTGGTTTCTGGCCGCAGCAACCTCGCCCGAGGCGTTCGCCGTGGCGAATGGCGTGATTACCTCGGTGCTTGGGGATCTGGTTATGGCTTTGTCCGTTTGGGGCCTGTGGTATCACACGCTGGCGGGCGTGCGGCATCTGATCTGGGACAACGCGGTTGGCTTGGACCTTCCCACAGCGACCAAGCTGGGTTGGGCCGTCGTCATCGGATCGGTTGTGTTGACCCTTCTGACCCTTGTCATCGTCGCGTGATTGGAGGCCTGACATGCGTTATCTGACCGACCGCAAACGCGCCGCTGGCCTTGGCTCGGCAAAATCCGGCACAGCCCATTTCTGGGCGATGAAAGTCAGCTCGGTGGCGTTGCTGATCCTTGTGCCTTTGTTTGTTTTTACATTTGGCCCGGTTCTGGGTCAGCCGTTTGATGTGGTTCTGGACTACTATTCACGTCCCTTCCCCGCGATTGTTGCAGCGTTGACGCTGGCAGTTGGCTTCAAGCACTTCGCAGACGGTGCGCAGGTGATGCTTGAGGACTACGTTCACGGCACGCTCGAAAAGGTCCTGATTATTCTGGTGACTTGCCTGTCTTATGGCGCGGCAGCGGCTGGCATTTTCGCCATCGCGCGCATTGCCCTTTAACTCCCGGAGCTGAAAGAAATGGCTGCATACGAATACGAAACGCATGACTATGACGTGGTCGTTGTCGGTGCCGGTGGGGCCGGTCTGCGGGCGACCTTGGGCATGGCGGAACAGGGATTGCGCACCGCGTGTGTAACAAAGGTTTTCCCAACCCGTTCGCACACAGTGGCGGCTCAGGGTGGTATCGCGGCGTCCTTGTCGAATATGGGCCCGGATCACTGGCAGTGGCACATGTATGACACGGTCAAAGGGTCGGACTGGTTGGGTGACACCGACGCGATGGAGTACCTCGCGCGCGAAGCGCCCAAAGCCGTGTACGAATTGGAGCATTACGGCGTGCCCTTCAGCCGCACCGAAGAAGGCAAGATCTATCAGCGCCCATTCGGTGGTCATACGACTGAGTTTGGCGAAGGCCCCGCTGTACAGCGCACCTGTGCTGCCGCCGACCGGACCGGTCATGCGATCCTGCACACGCTGTATGGTCAATCGCTGAAAAACAACGCCGAGTTCTACATCGAATATTTCGCCATCGACCTGATCATGTCCGAGGATGGGCAATGTCAGGGTGTCGTCTGCTGGAAGCTGGACGACGGCACGATGCATGTCTTCAACGCCAAGATGGTTGTTCTGGCGACAGGCGGCTATGGCCGGGCATATTTCAGCGCGACTTCGGCCCATACCTGTACCGGTGACGGTGGCGGTATGGTGGCCCGCGCAGGTCTGGCCCTGCAGGATATGGAGTTCGTGCAGTTCCACCCGACCGGCATCTACGGCTCGGGCTGTCTGATCACCGAAGGTGCGCGCGGCGAGGGTGGCTATCTGACAAACTCGGAAGGCGAGCGGTTTATGGAGCGTTATGCGCCCCAGTACAAAGACCTCGCGCCGCGTGACTATGTCTCGCGCTCGATGACAATGGAGATCCGTGAAGGTCGGGGTGTCGGTGCGGAAGGGGATCACATCCACCTGAACCTGTCGCACCTGCCTGCCGAAGCTTTGGCCGAGCGTTTGCCGGGTATCTCGGAAAGCGCAAAGATCTTTGCGGGTGTCGACGTAACCAAGGAACCAATCCCGGTTCTGCCGACTGTTCACTACAACATGGGTGGTATTCCGACCAACTATTGGGGTGAGGTTCTGAACCCCACCGCCGACGACCCGACGGCCGTCGTTCCTGGCTTGATGGCTGTGGGTGAAGCGGGTTGTGCCTCGGTCCATGGTGCGAACCGACTGGGATCTAACTCGCTGATCGACCTCGTGGTGTTTGGCCGCGCGGCCGCGATCCGCGCTGGTAAAGTCGTTGATGCCGAAGCGCCGAACCCGGTTCTAAATCAGGCGTCGGTCGACAAAGCCTTTGATCGGTTCGATGCGGTCCGCAACGCCAACGGTTCGGTCGCGACCGCGGACTTGCGGCTTGAGATGCAGAAAACCATGCAGGCGGATGCAGCCGTGTTCCGTACGGCCAAAACAATGGCTGAAGGCGTCGAAAAGATGACCGCGATTGCTGCCAAAATGGACGATCTGAAAGTCACAGACCGTTCGTTGGTCTGGAACAGTGATCTGATGGAAACTTTGGAACTGACAAACCTTATGCCCAACGCGCTGGCGACCATCGTCGGTGCTGAGGCGCGTAAGGAATCCCGTGGCGCCCACGCGCATGAGGATTTCAGCGAGCGTGACGATGAAAACTGGCGCGTGCATACGGTCAGCCGCGTTGAGGGCAACGCAGTTGAGCTGAGCTATCGCCCGGTCATCGTTGATCCGCTGACGACCGAGGAACAGGGCGGTATCAGCCTTCAGAAAATC
The DNA here is from genome assembly GCF_013034545.1 of Ruegeria sp. HKCCA5763. NCBI lineage: Bacteria > Pseudomonadati > Pseudomonadota > Alphaproteobacteria > Rhodobacterales > Roseobacteraceae > Ruegeria > Ruegeria sp. HKCCA5763. Next base: position 83,686 of record NZ_WQGF01000008.1, on the reverse strand, counting down.
GCGCCCAAAGCGCGGACGTTCTAAGGGCAGGGAAAGCAGGCAATGACGCACAAGCGCCAAATACCCGTGATCCTGATGCAGGCAATCAGCCTGCGGATGGCGCGTGCGTGGTGCTTGTCATGACGGTCGAAGTTTTGAAGTCGGGGTCAAGCGATCCAAAGATAATCCTGATCGGGTTGAATCGCTGTGCGACGACCTCGTTTCACAAGCTGTTCCATAACAGCGGAATCCCATCCGTGCATTGGGAAGATGAGCAAGGCCAAAACCTTGCGCATCGCATGATGACCAATATTGCCATGGGGCGCAGGCCCTTGGATGGGTTCGGCGCGGTAAGGGCCTTCACCGACATTGCCTTTGTCAATTCGCGCTTCATGCTGGACGGTTCGCGTTTCTTTCGCGAGCTGCACGCGGCTTATCCAAGCGCATACTTTTTGCTGAACACGCGCAATCGCGAGGATTGGATCAACTCAAGGGCCAGCCATTCCGGTGGTGGCTATCTGGAGCGATGCTGCAAGGCCAACGGACAGACAGCTAATGAGGTGAAACAGGGTTGGGCGCATATGTACGATGTGCACCACACCGAGGTCGAAACCTATTTCGACGGAAATCCTCGCTTCCTGCGCTATGATATCGACAAAGATGACCCACAACGAGTTGCGGACTGGCTCTCGCCGGATTTCGACGTGAACATTGCCCACTGGGGGCATTATAATCGAGGGGCGTCTGATCGCGCCCGGACAGGCTGAAAGGCGGCCTTGTGCTGAATGGAGAATTGACATGGTTCAACTGACCCTGCCCAAGAATTCCCGGATTACCACCGGCAAGACCTGGCCCAAGCCGGACGGTGCCACCAATGTGCGCAAGTTCCAGATCTATCGCTGGAACCCCGATGACGGTCAGAACCCGCGTGTTGATACCTATTTCGTCGACATGGATACATGCGGCCCGATGGTTCTGGACGCGCTGATCAAGATCAAGAACGAGATCGACCCAACGTTGACCTTCCGCCGGTCTTGCCGCGAAGGCATCTGTGGCTCTTGTGCGATGAATATCGACGGGATCAACACGTTGGCCTGCATTTACGGCATGGACGAGATCAAGGGCGACGTGAAAATTTATCCGCTGCCGCATATGCCGGTGGTCAAGGACCTGATCCCTGATCTGACCCATTTCTATGCGCAGCATGCTTCGATCATGCCTTGGCTGGAAACCAAGACCAACCGTCCCGCGAAGGAATGGAAGCAGTCGATTGAGGACCGCAAGAAACTGGATGGTCTCTATGAATGCGTGATGTGCGCCAGCTGCTCAACCTCGTGCCCCAGCTATTGGTGGAACGGTGACCGGTATCTTGGCCCCGCCGCGTTGCTGCATGCGTATCGCTGGATTATCGACAGCCGCGATGAGGCCACAGGCGAACGTCTGGATGAGCTGGAAGATCCGTTCAAGCTGTATCGCTGTCACACCATCATGAATTGCGCCAAGACCTGCCCCAAAGGTCTGAACCCGGCCAAGGCGATTGCTGAAATCAAAAAGATGATGGTCGAACGCGCTGTTTAAGCGCCACTGCGTTTTGCGATAAACGCATGCCCAACTTGCAAAATTAGGCGATGCGGCCTTGGCTGCGTTGCCTTATTTTTTGGGCAGGGAGGAGTGATGAGATTATGCCAGGATCACTCCAATGAGCAAAGACACTTCCAAACAAAAAACCGACGCCCAAGAAGCGTTGGAACTGCTTGAGCAGGCATGGGCGTATTACGTGCCAGAACCCGTGAAAGCTGACAATGAACCTGAGTTGTTCGAATACGCAAACGCAGCCTGATACGGGCCGTAAGACTTGAACTACGACTGCTAATCGGCAAAGCAAGGCAATGCCTGTTCTTCTGCTTCTGTTGGCGGCCGGTGTATTAGGCTATTTTGTCTGGCGCGCCCGTCATTCTACGCTGACGCGTAATTGTCGGTGGCGCCAAGACAAAAGCCATGGTGTCTGGCGGTGTAGCTTCTGCGGCGCTGAAATCACTTCTCAGGAACAGCCTTTGCGGTGTTCGAGGGCGCGCGACAACTAATTATCTGCTTTTCGCAGGCAGAGTTATGCGCCAGTCTGCATCGCATGACACGTTCTGAACGCCCTGTCCCCGTTCCCGAAGATGCTGAGGCGCGTCGCGCGCTGGCCCCCGTAATCTGCTACCCGAACGACGCATTACCGCGACCTGATGTGTCGTGGATGCGAACCCTGCGCCAAGGCGCAATCAAAACCGGCGAGGTTCTGGTTCCCCCGCGCGATGCGCGCTGTTTTGAGGTGCCGGCAGGGCATTTCTTTCGAATTACGTCCGTCGAAGGCCCACAGGTCGGTGATTTGAACATATGGAACCGCAATGACCTGTCCGAACGGTTCTATTCAGGTAAAACCCGCGCCTTGCATGGAACGCATCTGACCACCGGAGAACAGATGTGGTCCAGTTTTCCCCATCTGCGCCCTATGGCCACGATCATTGAAGACACACTGGAATGGTACGGAATCGACGTCTTTGGCGGGTCGGTCCATGACGTTATTGGTACGCGGTGTGATCCGTATACGGGCAACCTGTTGTCGGGTACGCAATACCACCACTGCTGCCATTCAAACCTGACCCGCGCGCTTGCGGATCATTTGGATCTTCCGCTGACCGAAGCTGAACTTGCAGTGCATGACGTGCTGAATGTCTTTATGTGCACCGGGTTTACCCGCGATACGGGTCAATATTTTATGAAGGCCTCACCTGTGCGCCCCGGTGATTATCTTGAATTCTTTGCCGAAATTGATCTGCTTGGCAATCTGAGCGCCTGCCCAGGCGGGGATTGTTCGTCCGAGCATTCCTCGGACACGGCGGCCTGTTTCCCGCTGCTGGTCGAAACATTCGCACCCGCTGAAGGTGATTTGAAAGGTTGGGAAAGCCCGGCGCGCAATGGTTATGATCGCACGCATGGGCGATAAATCCGACAGGCACCTGGTGGTGCCTGCCATTTGTCAGGTGTTCGGGAAAGCCGCCTGAAGGGCGATTTCCACCATGTCACCAAAGCTCCGCTCGCGCTCAGACGACGGCAGAGCTTCTCCGGTCAAAAGGTGATCGGAAACAGTGAGTACAGCCAAAGCCCTGCACTTGTGGCGTGCCGCCAAGATGTACAGTTCTGCGGCTTCCATCTCGACGCCCAGAATGCCGTGACGCACCATCTGTTCGTTCAGGTCCGGGCGCTCGTCATAAAAGACATCGGACGAGTAGATTCCACCAACATGCGTTGGCGTCCCCTTTGCCGCTGCTGCCGCTGCCGCAGAATGCAACAACCCCCAATCAGCACAGGGGGCAAAGTTCAACTCTTTCATGATGCCGCGCGACGGAGTGCTGAGCGTGGTAGATGTCATCGCCAGAATAACGTCGCGCAGTTTCACACTGTCCTGCATGCCGCCACATGAACCGATACGGATTAGAGTTTTTGCACCGTAATCACGGATCAATTCATTGACGTAAATGGAAAGAGAGGGCATCCCCATGCCGCTGCCCTGAATCGTTACAGGATGTCCTTTCCAATTGCCGGTAAAACCAAGCATTCCCCGAACGTCATTGACCTGTTTTACATCGGTCAAAAAAGTCTCTGCAGCCCATTTTGCCCGATAAGGGTCTCCGGGCAAAAGAACGGTTTCTGCGATTTCGCCTTTTTCGGCACCAATGTGAATGGTCATTTGTTCAACTTACCCTGATCAAATTTCCAATTCAGAAATATCGGATCCCGCATTTAAGGCGTCATGCACCCATTGGGGTTTGCGCCCACGACCTGACCACGTCTGGTCCGGGTTCGACGGATTGCGATATTTCGCTTTCGTTTTAGGCGCTTTTCCGCCACGAGGCGCGTCGCTGGACAATTCAGACAGCGAAAAACCAAACTCTGCCGCTGCTTTTTCAGCAGCCTTCAAAGCCGCACTCCGCTCGCGTTTTTCGGCGCTTACAAGCGCTTTGTCTATATCGTCACGTAAAGCCAACAGCTCTTTTCGCGACATTTGTTCGAGATTGATCCCCATCAGTCTTCTCCGATTGAATTAGAATACGGTGCGTATTGGCGCGCACCGTATTTCCAAAAACAGGATTATTCCATCCCAAAGATTTAAAGGACAGAAACGGGGAAAAAAGAAAGAAAAGGCTCAGTTATTCTGCAGCAAGTGTTTTGGGGTCTGCCAAAACAACGATATCGCCCATAATTGCGTTCAATTCAAAGTTTTTAGGGGTGTAAACCTTGGCCACCCCCATGGCTTTCAATTTTTCGGCATCTTCATCGGGAATAATCCCGCCGACCACAACTGGAATATGGGACAGCCCTTCTTTTTGCAGACGCGCCAATACATCTTCGACCAGTGGCAGGTGGCTGCCGGATAGGATGGACAGGCCGATCACATGCGCGTCGTCTGCGCGCGCAGCTTCCACGATTTCCTCTGGGGTTAGGCGGATGCCTTCATAGCTGATGTCCATGCCGCAATCACGGGCGCGGAAGGCGATCTGTTCAGCGCCGTTGGAATGGCCATCCAATCCCGGTTTGCCAACCAGGAACTTGAGACGACGGCCCAGTTTGTCACTGACCGCGTCGACCGCAGCGCGCAGATCGTCCAACCCTTCGGTTTTGTTCGAAACCGAGCCTGAAACACCGGTTGGGCCACGATAAGTACCGTAGACTTTGCGCATCTCTTCCGCCCATTCGCCTGTGGTGACGCCCGCCTTGGCGGCGGCAATGGACGGCTCCATCACGTTTGCTCCGGTTTTCGCGGCCTCCCGCAACGCGGCCAGGGCATTTGCAACAGCCGAGTCGTCCCGTTCAGCGCGCCAGGAGTTCAGGCGGTCGATCTGTTCCTGTTCCACCGCCGGATCGACAACCATGATGCCGCCATCTTCGGTCTGCAAAGGTGAAGCTTCACCTTCGATCCATTTGTTCACACCAACAACGACGGTTTCGTTTCGTTCAATACGGTTCAGCCGATCTGCGTTTGAGTCCACCAGGCGGGATTTCATGTACTCAATCGAGGCCACCGCGCCACCCATCGAATCAAGGTTCGCCAACTCGGCCCGCGCGCCTGTCTTCAACTCTTCGACCTTGGCATCGACGGCGGGGTTGCCATCGAACAGGTCGTCGAATTCCAGCAGGTCGGTCTCATAGGCCAGGATTTGCTGCATCCGCATCGACCATTGCTGATCCCAGGGGCGCGGCAGCCCAAGCGCCTCGTTCCAGGCAGGCAATTGCACCGCACGCGCACGCGCGTTTTTCGACAGCGTCACGGCCAGCATTTCGATCAGGATGCGATAGACGTTGTTTTCAGGCTGTTGTTCGGTCAGACCCAACGAGTTAACCTGCACCCCATAGCGGAATCGGCGGAATTTCGGATTCTCGACACCATAGCGTTGTTGCAGAATCTCATCCCAAAGATCGACAAATGCGCGCATCTTGCACATTTCGGTGACAAAGCGGATGCCCGCGTTCACGAAAAACGAAATACGGCCACACAGGGCTGGGAAATCCTCTGCCGGAACGCGCGGGCGCAATTCATCCAACACCGCGATGGCGGTGGCCAACGCATAGGCCAGTTCCTGTTCTGGTGTCGCGCCCGCTTCCTGCAGGTGGTACGAACACACATTCATCGGGTTCCACTTGGGAACGTTGGTATAGCAATACTCGGCCACGTCCGCGATCATCTTAAGCGACGGTTTGGGCGGGCAAACATAGGTGCCGCGGCTCAGATATTCCTTGATCAGGTCATTTTGCACCGTGCCCTGCAATTTCGACACATCTGCGCCTTGCTCTTCCGCGACAGCGATATACAGCGCCAATAACCATGGGGCAGTGGCGTTGATCGTCATCGAGGTGTTCATCTGCTCAAGCGGGATCTGGTCGAACAGAACCCGCATGTCGCCCAGATGACAAACGGGAACGCCCACTTTGCCGACTTCACCGCGTGCCAATGTGTGGTCGCTGTCATAGCCCGTTTGCGTGGGCAGATCGAAAGCCACGGACAGGCCGGTTTGCCCTTTCGCCAGGTTCCCCCGATAAAGTGCGTTCGAGGCTTTGGCCGTGGAATGACCGGCATAGGTTCGGATGAGCCAAGGGCGATCTTTCTGCGTCTGCGTCATAGGGGGCCTCGTGTTTCAGTGGGCAATAAAATTACGTCTTGAGGTTCTAAAGCGCAATTTTCGGGATATGTCAATTCGCTGCGTTGCGGCATCCTTCAATTGTTCAGATTGTGGGCAGTTGCGATTGGTGGCAATGTGCCGCCATGACGCAAACCGTGGAACTTCCGCTTTGGCTTTTCCTGCTGATCGTGGTCTTTGCCATGGTCACTTTTGCTTCGCATTTTCTGTTTCCTTCAGTGCGATGGTTTTTTCGCCGTAGATTGGAACGCGCCGTTTCGCGCCTGAATCAAAGGCTTCAACGTCCCATTCAACCGTTCAAGCTGGCGCGGCGTCATGACATGATCCAGCGGCTGATTTACGACCCTCAGGTCGGGCAGGCGGTTCAACAACACGCGCAGGACGAAGGCATTCCCGAGGCAGTCGCCTTTGAAAAAGCGCGCCGCTACGCGCGCGAGATTGTCCCGTCGTTTTCTGCCTTTGCCTATTTCAGCTTTGCCATTCGGCTCGCCCGTCTGCTGAGCAATACGTTTTACGAGGTCCGACTCGGGTACAAGGACGAGGCTGCGATCAAGAACATCGACCCGGATGCGACCGTGGTTTTTGTGATGAACCATCGCAGCAATATGGACTATGTGCTGGTGACCTATCTGGCGGCACAGCAGTCGGCCTTGTCTTATGCTGTCGGAGAATGGGCGCGCGTTTGGCCGCTAAGCCGTTTGATCCGCGCAATGGGGGCGTACTTCATTCGACGCAAATCAGGCAGTGAGCTCTATAGGCAGGTGTTGTCCTGCTATGTGCGCCACGCGACCGAAGCGGGTGTGACGCAAGCCATGTTCCCGGAAGGCGGTTTAAGCCTGACTGGCGCACTGGGTCGCCCAAAACTGGGTTTGCTGAAATACATTATGGACGGAACTTCGCCTGAAGGCCGCGACGTCGTATTCGTTCCTGTGGCGTTGAATTATGATCGAGTGCTTGAAGATACCATCCTGACTCGCGCGGCTTTGGGGTCTGAGCGTCGGTTTCGCGCTCGGATTGGCGTAATCTCGCGCTGGATCCTCAAGCAGATCTGGCGGCGCTTGATCGGGCGGTACAAGCGGTTTGGCGTTGCCTCTGTGCGATATGGGGTGCCCATTTCGCTAAAGGAATTTCGCGTCGTGAATGATGACGATGTCATGACGGATCTGGCCCGGGAATTGATGCAACGCATCGGGCAAGCGATCCCGCTGGTTCCGGCCCCTGCGGCGTGCCTGTTGTTGCAACAGAAAGGTTCTTCATCTGAAAAGGTCGTTCGTTCCCAAATACTTTCTATGCTGGCCGAAGACGGCCATGCGTCAGACCAAGACGAAGCGGCGGTTGAAAATGCCCTGAATCAGTTGGTCGAGCGCAGGATCTTAAGCCGCCAGGGGGACAATCTGGCCCTTTCAGGTCAAAGAGAGGATTTGCTGGAGTACTATGCAGCCTCAGCCCCAAACCACAGGGATTCTGAGAATACTGCGCTTGCGAAATAACTTTCTGCATCTGCTGGGTCATAAAATTACAAATATGAACCAAAAACGGTTGCATTATTACTCAGTGGTCAATATTCACAGTCTGTGAAGCACGCGATTCTGCGTTGCGGCAATGATATTGAGAATAGGAGGCCAGCATGGCTTTGGACACCGAAAGCGGTATCGCGTCGTACGAGGCACCCGAAAAGGACCTCTATGAAATGGGTGAGATCCCTCCGATGGGATTTGTCCCCAAGCAAATGTATGCTTGGGCCATCCGCAAGGAACGCCACGGCGAGCCGAACACTGCAATGCAACAAGAAGTGGTCGACGTACCCGAACTGGACAGCAACGAGGTGCTGGTTCTGGTGATGGCAGCTGGCGTAAACTATAACGGTGTCTGGGCCGCCCTGGGTCAGCCAATCAGCCCGTTTGATGGCCACAAAGCCCCCTATCACATTGCCGGTTCGGATGCGTCAGGCATTGTCTGGGCCGTTGGCGATAAGGTGAAGCGCTGGAAAGTCGGCGACGAAGTTGTCATCCACTGCAACCAGGACGATGGCGATGATGAAGAGTGCAACGGCGGCGATCCGATGTACTCGACCAGCCAACGGATTTGGGGTTATGAGACACCAGACGGCTCTTTCAGCCAGTTCACCCGCGTTCAGGCACAACAACTTATGCCGCGCCCCAAGCACCTGACCTGGGAAGAAGCTGCGTGCTACACACTGACGTTGGCGACCGCTTATAGGATGCTGTTTGGCCACGAGCCGCATGATCTGAAGCCGGGCCAGAACGTTCTGGTATGGGGCGCGTCCGGCGGTCTGGGTTCCTATGCGATCCAGTTGATCAACACGGCCGGTGCGAATGCGATTGGTGTAATCTCGGACGAAAGCAAGCGCGATTTCGTTATGGGATTAGGTGCCAAAGGCGTGCTGAACCGTAAAGACTTCAACTGCTGGGGCCAATTGCCCACGGTAAACACGCCGGAATATGCCGAATGGTTCAAAGAAGCCCGCAAGTTCGGCAAGGCGATTTGGGACATCACCGGCAAGGGCAACAACGTGGATATGGTGTTTGAACACCCCGGTGAAAGCACGTTCCCGGTCTCGACCTTTGTTGTCAAAAAAGGTGGTATGGTCGTGATCTGCGCCGGTACAACAGGTTTCAACTGTACCTTTGATGTGCGCTACATGTGGATGCATCAAAAGCGCCTGCAAGGATCGCACTTTGCGCACCTCAAACAAGCGGCTGCTGCAAACAAGCTGATGGTTGAACGTCGCCTGGATCCCTGCATGTCGGAGGTGTTCACCTGGAACGATCTGCCAGAGGCGCACATGAAGATGCTCCGGAACGAACATAAGCCGGGGAACATGTCTGTCCTTGTTCAAGCGCCCCGCACTGGCCTGCGCACCCTTGAAGAGGTTCTTGACGCAGGCTGACCCCCATTTGGGTTGTAGACAAAAAACGCCCGCGAATCGCCTTGCCGGTTCGCGGGTGTTTTGCGTTTTGACAAAGCCTTTCGGACTTTCAAACACTTACATTTTCGTCCCCCGCCATTTTTGGGGAGTAGAAACCGGTGAATAGGTCGAAAAAGATCATACATGTTATGGTTGTGTTAACGCTTCGTTAACTGTTTCAGAGAGACCCTAATGGCGCAGAATGAGTGGATATTGGACGTATTGTCGGACCTCAATGCTTTCGCCGTTGCGAACGGGTTGAGCGCGCTTGCCGAGCAGCTGGATGACACAAGGCTGATCGCGGCGGCCGAGATCGCGTCCCTGAAGAACGAGGCACGAGCGCCCGCGGATGGGAACAGAAGTCGAATTGGGTCAAATCCTTCAGGATTTGGAAAACACCAACACGCTTGAAGAGCTCAGCAATGTTGCAGAGCAATTACGTGGTATTCTTCAGGTCGAACATCTGACCTATCACTGGGTCGATGGTGCTGGCGATCAGTACGGTTACACCACATATTCAGATGCTTGGGACGAACGCTATCGGGACAAGAATTACCATCGTATTGATCCGGTTATTCTTGGGTGTTTCCAAAGATTTCATCCGGTTGACTGGAAATCTCTGGACTGGTCGAGCAGGATTGCAAAGTCCTTTCTTGAAGATGCCAGAAACCACGGTGTTGGCAATCAGGGCTATTCCATTCCGATCCGGGGCCCGAACGGGCAGTTTGCCCTATTCACAGCAAACCACAGTTGCGATGATCGGACCTGGCAGCGCTTTATTTCCACCTTCGGGCGAGACTTGATCCTTGTTGCGCATTTTATCAATCGCAAAGCGCTTGAGTTCGAAGAGGACAGGCAGCCGGATTCCAAGCGTAATCTGTCTCCACGGGAAATTGACGCGATCACCCTTTTGGCTTTGGGATACAGCAGGGCTCAAGTGGCGCATTCTCTGTCGATATCAGAGCATACGCTGCGGGTTTATATCGAAAGCGCCCGATCCAAGTTGGGCGCTCATAACACAACTCATGCAATCGCAACCGCACTTAGCCGAGGCTTAATAGTGGTTTAAGGCCAGCGCGCACCCCACACGTAATATTAACCACAACTCTGTACCCCTTTCGTTCCTGCACAGGACGACAAGGGGAACAAGTCATGTTGCGTTATTTATATGCCGATGAGTTGCACAGATTTCCAACTCTGGCAGAGGGGATGTTCAAGGATCGAGCGGATCAGTTCAAAACCCGGCTGGGGTGGGATGTCCACGTCAACGAACAAGGTGAAGAGCGGGATGAGTATGATGCGCTCAACCCGCTCTATGTCATCTGGGAAGAGCCGGACGGCCGTCATGGCGGGTCGATGCGGGTGTTGCCGACAACGGGTCGGGTGATGATCAACGAGGTGTTTGGGCATCTTAACGGTGGCAAACCCATTTGCAGCCCGCTGATCTGGGAAGTTACACGGTTTTGCCTGTCACGCGACGCAGGCCCGCATACGGCTGGGGCCATTATGCTGAGCGGGGGTGAAATGATGGAGGGTTTTGGCCTGACACACATCGCCGGTGTGTTTGATGCGCGTATGATCCGTATCTATCGCCTGATCGGCTCATCGCCCGAGGTTCTGGGCACCCAGGGCAGCGGGCGGGATCAGATCTCGGTCGGGTTGTGGCCTTACTCTGCAGATGACTGCAACCGCGTGGCGGAGCGCGCGGGCATCCCACGCGAACTGTCACGCCTTTGGTTCAACACGGCTTTTGGGCCCAAAAAGCAGCACCGATTTGCACTGTCCGCCTGAGCGGCTGAAATCGCCATTCCGCATCTGGTGATGGTCGGCGCGGCCCTGTAGGGTCGCGCCATGTCTTTGCAAAATGTAACCTTCTCGGATGATCAGGCCGCCGCATTTGACAGCATCGCCGAGATGCTGCGATCAGCAGGTGTCGATCTTGAAGATGATGCCCTTGTTAAGCTGCCGGGGGCAGGAAAATCCGGTGTAATGGCCGTGATCGGCAAGGCTGGTTCGGGTAAAACCCTGCTGTTGGCTGAACTTTATAAAGCGCTGGCAGAGACCGGAGTGCAGATCGTGTCCGGCGACTATGAAAGTCGCAAGTCAAGGGACAAGCGCAGCTTGGCCATCCTGGCCCCCACCAACAAGGCCGCAAGCGTTCTGCGCCTGCGTGGTGTGCCTGCCACGACAATTCACCGCATTCTCTACACGCCGGTGTACGACCCGGAATACGAGCGCATCGCTGAATGGCTGGCGGGCAACGATGAACGCCCCGAGATTGAAGGACTGACAGAAGAAGCCCTGGATCGGGCTGCGGCGTTTTACGAAAACAACAAGTCCATGCCCGGGGCATTGGCCGCAGCCGGTTTGAGGGGATCAGATTTCATCACTGGGTGGAAGCGACGCGACGAACCTTTGGACATCGGATTTGTCGACGAAGCGTCGATGCTGGATGATCGTCAATTCGAGGATCTGAAAGAGATTTTTCCAACCCTTCTGTTATTCGGTGATCCGGCGCAGCTGGCACCGGTGAACCAGTCGGGCAGCATGGTTTTTGAAGCCTTGCCCGAGCCCCGGAAGCTGACGCTTCAACGGGTTCACAGGCAGGATGCGGACAACCCGATTCTCGATCTGGCCCATGCTCTGGCAGACCCCGAAATGGGGTTTGAGGACTTCGAGCGTTTGGTCGAAGAGACAGCCCGCCGTGACGACAGGGTGGTCTGGGGCCAGCGGGTCGAGGTCGACCTGATGGCGCGCAGCCCGGTTTTGGTTTGGCGCAACGCAACACGCATTCGACTTATTCAGGCGTTCAGGAACGTCCATGGCGCACCAGAGACCGAGCTGTTGGAGGGGGAACCGCTAATTTGCGACGGGATCGAACTGCCTTTGAAACATCGCAAGAAACGGTTGGATCTTGAGGCGCGCGGGCTGATCAAGGGGGCTCAGGTTGTTTATCTGGGGCCGGGGCGAAAACCGGGGTTTTCGCGATTGCACGTTATGGGGGCCGAAGACCCTCAGGTCAGCGCTGCGTCGATTGTACAAATCGAAAAACCGAACGAGGAAGAGCCATTCATTCCTTTTGCCGCGCGTATGGGCGCAACGTTCCTGCACGGTGCGGCGGTTACGATCCACAAGGCGCAGGGCTCGCAATGGGATACGGTTCAAGTTTTTGCGCCTGACATCTACGCTGCGGCCCGAATGGGTCGGACCGAGGCCGGACAACCCTTGTGGAAACGTTTGGCCTATGTGGCGATCACTCGGGCGCAAGAGCGGTTGATTTGGGTGGTTCGCAACCGTTTATCAAAGCCAACATACCCGCTGCGGGTGGATGACTTGCGGGCTGTACCTGCGGCGTCGCTGACATTGGAGGCGGAAGAGACATGACATCCATAATCGTGACAGGCGCAAGCTCTGGCATTGGTCTGGCCACCGCCGAATTGTTTCTGGCCCAAGGGTGGACGGTTGGCATGCTGGCACGCAGTGCGGACAAGTTGAATGCCCTGGCACAGAAACATGCCAACGCAGTTTCGTTGCCTGCTGATGTCACCGATCCTGAAGCTGTGAAGACCGTGTTCCGCAAGTTCGCGAACAAGGTTGGGCGTCTGGACGTCTTGTTCAACAACGCAGGAATCTTTGCTCCGGGTGGCACGATTGACGAGATCGCGCTTGAAGATTGGTACCAAAGCGTCAACGTCAACCTGAACGGTATGTTCCTGTGCGCACGCGAAGCCTTTGGCATCATGCGGCATCAGGACCCTCAGGGTGGACGGATCATCAATAACGGCTCCATTGCCGCCCATGTTCCGCGTCCGAACTCTGTGCACTATTCAGCGACAAAACACGCAATTACCGGACTGACCCGCAGCCTGTCTCTGGACGGGCGGTCCTTTGGAATTGCCTGTGGCCAGATCGACATTGGGAACGCCCGCACACAGATGGTTCAGGGTCTTGTCGACGCCGCGCAGGCGGCAGGGGACACGCCTGACCCGACTATGGCTGTTGAGGACGCAGCACGGTCCGTTCTGCATATGGCAACCTTGCCGCCCGAGGCGAACGTTCAGTTCATGACCGTCATGGCCACGACCATGCCTTACATCGGCAGGGGATGAAGGTTACTTTTCGCGCAGCAAACGGAAAGCCGTCGATGCACCCCAGCCTGCCGCAATCGCAATAACCAGCGACATCAAGCCATACCAGACAGGTTGCTGGCGCGACATGTTGTACAGAAACCGTTCCAGGCCGACTTTGCGGACATTAATGGTTGTTTCGTAGTGCGAAACTACCTCTCCACCGCGCGTCAGGAAGATACGGGCGACATAGTCCCCCTCTGTCAGGTCTGCAGGCATGTCGATTGACGTGCGGAACAGAGTTTGTTCGTCTACAGCCACCGTGTCTTCGCGGATGGAATACAGCTTTTCTTCCTCGCGGATGCGAACCACTGCATCTGCAAAATCCTGCGCTCCGCGGATATGCATTGCGGCACCAACAGAGCGGATCGCACGCTCGATCGATACACGATAGCGCAGGTCATCGGTGTCGCTCAGAATCTCGTTTAATGGTCCGCTGGTTGCGACAGCGTAGAAACTGGGCGCAAGATCGACGAGGACGCTGTCGGTGTTCACCCAAATCCCCAGCTTTCGATCCTTACGGCGCACGGTGACAGGTTCGGATGGGCCGGCGACAGCAACGATGACCTCGACCGATGGGCCGGACGGAATCGGGGTTTCCCGTTTGATGGCCCCGAAAATGAGAATCTCGGAGCCGTCAAAGGTCGCCGTGATTGCAACGCGATCCTGGCTAAGACCCAGGACAACTTGTTCTTCCGCTGCGGACACCGGCAGGCAGAACAGACAAAATGCGGCAATAAGTGAACGCAGCATCTTCAGTGTCCTCCACCTGTTCCGAGCGAATAAAGCTCGGCAGGCTCCAGAAGCAGATCAAGCGCCAGCTTGCCGCAAACTGCCAGAACCAAAGCTGCCAGCAAAACGCGCAATTGTTCCGCTGGCATGCGCGCGCCAATAACAGTACCGATCTGCGCGCCGATCACACCTCCAACAAGCAGCAGTACTGCCAGAACGACGTCGACAGTGTAGTTGGTTGTGGCGTGAAGCATCGTGGTAAAGGCTGTCACGAAGATGATTTGAAACAGCGATGTGCCAACAACAACCTTTGTTGGCATACCCAGCAGATAAATCATGGCGGGCACCATGATAAAGCCACCGCCAACACCCATGATTGCAGACAAAATGCCGACGAAAAGCCCAACTAGAACGGGTGGAATGACCGAAATATAAAGGCCTGATGTGCGAAACCGCATCTTGAAGGGCAGGGCGTGGATCCAGCCCCGCTGACGGCGTTTGGCGGGGGCGGCCCCACCCATTTTGGCCTTGCGCAGGGCCCTTAGACTTTCCACGAACATCAGGCTACCGATGACGCCAAGGAAAACCACGTAACACAGCTTAACCAGCAGATCGACCTGACCCAGACTCTTGAGATAGTTGAAAACAACCACACCCAAAGCAGCGCCTATAAGACCTCCGATCAGCAACACAGTTCCCATCCTGAGGTCCACGGTTTTTCGTCGGAAATGCGCCAGTACACCGGAAAAGGACGATGCCACAATCTGATTGGCTTCGGTCGCAACAGCGACAGCTGGCGGAATGCCAATGAAGAACAGCAGCGGCGTCATAAGAAAGCCCCCACCGACCCCGAACATTCCGGACAAGACGCCAACCATTCCGCCCAAACCAAGCAGGAGGAATGCGTTCACCGATACTTCGGCTATGGGCAGGTAGATGTACATATTACCGTCACTTTGTATTTTGCGTTTCCGCGCTGCCGCATGCGGCCAAATGATAAGCCATTGATGCAGTCTGTTGCATGTAGATCATTGTCACATGCCTCCAGGCTCGATGAGCCAAAAGAAGTCTTCTGGATGCAAGGTTAGATCAATTCCGATCCTGCCGGCACCGCCCAACATAAATGAAGGGCTGACAGAATCTTTGGTTATGGACAGGTAGACTTGCATACCCCCTTAGAGCGGGTGCGGCATGCAAAATCAACTCTGCATGCCGCTCTGCAGCGAACAGGACCCAGAATTGTTCCTGAACTGGACTTATCAGCGTTCCTTTACATAGGGTTCGCCACCTGCACGCGGGGGCACAGCTTTGCCAACGAATCCAGCCAGAATCACAACTGTCAGGATATAGGGCAGGGCATCCATGACCTGCACCGGGATCACGATCCCGCCCAGATCGATGTTCTGGAACCGCAGTGCGATGGCTTGCAAAAGGCCAAACAACAGGCAAGCCCACATGGCGTGCCAAGGGCGCCATTTCGCAAAGATGAGCGCCGCCAGCGCGATGAACCCGCGACCGGCGGTCATTTCTTTGACGAACCCAGCTTGCAAGGCAGTGGCCAGATAGGCACCCGCGATACCGCACAAGACGCCGCAGATGGCCACCGCCGCGAAACGCAGGCCAACCACGGACACGCCTGCTGTATCCACCGCTGCCGGGTTTTCGCCCACTGCCCGCAAGCGTAGGCCGAACCGTGTGCGATAAAGGACCCACCACGTCGCTGGAACCATCAGAAATGCCACATAGACCAGAATCGAATGACCCGAGAGCAATTCGGAATAAACCGGACCAACAATCGGTACACTGCTGAGCGATTCTGCAAACGGGAAATTGATGGGCTCGAACCGTCCTCCGCCAAAAAGGGACGGTGTACGCCCACCTTGCTGAAACCAGCTTTGGGCGATTAAAACGGTCAGCCCAGAGGCGAGAAAGTTGATGGCCACACCCGAGATGAGCTGATTGCCTCGGAAGGTGATCGACGCCAACCCGTGCAGCCCGGACAGTAACAACGAGGATGCGATACCAGCAAGCAAACCCAGCCAGACAGATCCCGTGACGGCTGCTATAGCTGCGGAAAAGAACGCCGCCATCAACATTTTGCCTTCGAGGCCAATGTCAAAAATACCTGCACGTTCCGAAAAAAGACCAGCCAGACACGCAAGAAGCAGGGGCGTGGACAGGCGGATCGTCGAATCCAGTACCTGGATGAGGGTAACGAAGAATTCCATCACTCAGCCCTCTTCCGCATGCCAAGGAAAAGTTTCTCAAGCGGCATGCGTACCATGTTGTCCAGCGCACCGGTGAACAAAATGACCAAGGCTTGAATAACCACGATCAGTTCACGCGGGATTTGTGTCCAAAGCGCCAGCTCCGCGCCGCCCTGATAAAGAAACCCGAACAACAGCGCCGCCAGGAAAACCCCAAATGGGTGTGACCGGCCCATCAGCGCGACGGCGATACCGATAAAACCAGCGCCTTCGGTTGGGTTCAGCACCAGACGTTCAGCCTCACCCATGACGTTGTTGATGGCCATCATGCCTGCCAATCCACCCGAAATCAGCATCGCAATGATAGTGATCCGCACAGGCGAAATGCCGGCGTAAACAGCACCCGTTTCAGAATGACCATAGGCTCGAATCTCATAGCCCAGCCGTGTCCGCCAGATCAGTGCCCAGACTACAAAACAGGCCAGAACTGCCACAAAGAACGAGATGTTGGCAGGCGCCCCCCGGAACACAACATTGTCTGCTGTCGAGAACATCGACTGGAAGCTCGGCAAGTGCGTGGCTTCGGGGAAGCGCGCCGTTGCAGGGTCCTGTGACCCGGCCGGTTTCATGACATTCACCAGCATATAGTTCAGGACGGCGGCAGCGATGAAGTTGAACATGATCGTGGTGATCACGATATGGCTGCCACGCTTGGCTTGCAGATAGGCCGGTATTGCAGCCCAGGCAGCACCAAATAGGGCCGAAGCGGCGCAGGCAGCGAGCAAAGCAATGCTCCAGTGCGGCCACGGAATCGTAAGACAAATGATTGCGACACCAAGCCCGCCCAGCATGGCCTGACCCTCACCGCCGATATTGAACAGCCGGGCGTGAAAGGCGACGGCTACCGCAAGGCCGGTGAACATGAAGTTGGTCGCGTAATAGAGCGTGTAGCCCCAACCATAGGTCGACCCCAGCGCACCAGTTACCATTAGCTTCACAGCGTCAATCGGGTTCTCGCCGATGGCCAGAATCACAAGCGCCGACAGGATCGCGGCCAGAAGCAAACTGATCAGTGGGATCAGGATCACATCGGCCCATTTGGGCATTTTTTCCATGTTACGCGGCCTCCCCCGCAACACCGGCCATCAACAGGCCCAGTTCTTTTTCATCTGTTTCGTGAGGCAGGCGTTCGCCCATGATGTGACCATCAAACATCACCGCAATCCGGTCGGATAGCGAAAATATCTCTTCCAGTTCGACCGAAACCAGCAGGATTGCCTTGCCCTGATCGCGCAGCGCAACGATCTGCTTGTGAATGAACTCGATCGCGCCGATATCTACGCCGCGCGTTGGTTGTCCGACCAGCAGAAGGTCTGGGTTCCGCTCAATCTCGCGCGCGACGACAATTTTTTGTTGGTTGCCGCCTGAAAAACTTTTGGCAGCCAGCCATGCGTCGGGCGGCCGGACATCGAATTTCTCGATCTTGGCCTCGGTATCGGCACGCAGGGCGGCATTGTCCATAAAGATACCGCGTTTATAAGCAGGGTCGCGGTGATAGCCGAAGGCGACGTTCTCCCACGCGTGGAAGTCCATAATCAAACCTTCACGCTGCCGGTCTTCCGGCACGTGCGCGATATGCTGGGCGCGGCGGGCCTGACCGTCCGAACCTGCGCCACTCAGCGCCAGAGGCTGACCGTTCAGTCTGATCGTGCCCTGACCCGGGCGCATACCGCCCAGAACTTCAAGCAACTCTGATTGACCGTTGCCAGCCACCCCGGCGATGCCGACGATTTCACCAGCGCGCACTGTGAGGTCGATCCCCTTGACCCTTTCCACACCAGCCGAGTCGAAAACGCTCAGCTTTTCAATTTCCAGGATGGGTTTGCCGGGTTTCGCAGGGACCTTGTCGACCTGCAACAGAACCTTGCGGCCTACCATCAGCTCGGCCAGCTCTTCAGGGCTGGTTTCGGACGTTTTGACAGTCGCAGTCATCTGCCCGCGTCGCATAACCGACACGGTGTCAGTGTTTTCCATGATCTCGCGCAGTTTATGCGTGATCACGATGATCGTTTTCCCCTCGGCCCGCAGGCGGTCGAGAATGCGGAACAACTGATCTGCTTCAGCCGGAGTCAGCACGCCGGTTGGTTCGTCCAAAATCAGTATCTCGGCCTTGCGATACAGTGCTTTCAGGATCTCGACACGCTGTTGCATGCCCACGCCAATTTCATCGATGCGCTTGTCAGGATCAACGAACAGCTCGTATTCTTCTTCCAGCTCTTTCAGCTCTTTACGGGCTTTGGCCAAAGACGGGGCCAGCAACCCGCCATCTTCGGCACCCAGAACGATGTTCTCCAGAACGGTGAAGTTTTCCACCAGCTTGAAATGCTGGAACACCATCCCGATGCCCGAGGCGATGGCTGCCTGGCTGTCCGGGATATCAGTCTTGGTACCGTTGATCCAAATCTCACCTTTGTCGGCTTTGTAGAAGCCGAAAAGGATGCTCATCAACGTGGATTTGCCCGCACCGTTTTCTCCGATGATTCCATGGATCGTACCGGGGGCGACGCTGATGGAAATGTCTTTATTGGCCTGAACCGGCCCAAAGGCTTTGGAAATCCCTTTGAGCTCAATGGCGGGGACGGTCATGTCTTGTCCTCAATTGCCGAAGGGGCCGCACAGACGGCGCGGCAGAGTGGGAAGCGAGGCGGAGGAGACCCCCGCCCCGCATGTGTCTTAGAACTGCAGCGCGGGGCAGCTGTCGTTCTCGTAATAGCTGACAACGCTGATATCGCCGTTGATGATGCCTTTACGGGCTTCATCCACAGCGTCGCTCATACGAACCGAAACAAGCTCTTTGTTGTTTTCGTCCATAGCCACGCCAACACCGTCTTCGGCCAGACCCATGACGAACACACCAGTTTCGACCTTGTCGCCTGCTTTCATCGCTTCATAAACAGCAACGTCCACACGTTTCAGCATCGAGGTCAGAACTTTTCCGGGATGCAGGTGGTTCTGGTTGCTGTCCACGCCAATCGACAGAATGCCTTCGTCGGCTGCGGTCTGCAGAACGCCAACACCGGTTCCGCCCGCCGCGGCATAAATCACGTCAGCGCCTTGGCTGATTTGTGCTTTGGTCAGCTCGGACCCTTTTACCGGGTCGTTCCATGCAGCTGGGGTTGTTCCTGTCATGTTGGCAATGACGTTGATCTCGGGGTTAACGGCTTTGGCGCCCTGTGCATAGCCACACCCAAAGTGTCGGATAAGTGGAACATCCATACCACCGATGAAGCCAACCGTGCCGGACTCAGACGCCATGGCCGCCATCATTCCAACAAGGTACGAGCCCTCGTGTTCGGCAAAGCCGACCTGACGAAGGTTCGGTGCGTCCAGCCAGGTTACATCAACAACAACAAATTTGGTGTCAGGATAGTCAGGTGCGACCGTGCTGAGAGGGTCTGCCATGGCAAATCCCATGGTGATGATCGGGTTCGCGCCTGCTTCGGCAAAGCGGCGGAGGGCCTGCTCGCGCTGAGCTTCCGATTGCAATTCGATTTCGCGGTACTTGCCGCCGGTTTCGTTTGCCCAACGCTGTGCGCCGTTATGTGCCGCTTCGTTGAACGATTTGTCGAACTTGCCGCCCAGATCAAAGATCAGCGCCGGTTCGGCCAGAGCGGCACCCGCAGTCAGTGCAACCGCAGCGGCAGCACCCATCAAGGATTTCATCAGGGTCATTTCGGTCTCCCAGTTTTTATGTTGGCACAGGATTAGATTAGTCCCGTTTACCCACGTTTAGCGAGCATAACTGTTGTGATGGCGGGTATTAAGAGGGTTTGCAACCGTCGTGGTCAATTGATTCCTGACCAAATGGTCCAAAAAATGTCCCCTTGCCCTCAGGGCAGGCGGCATTCCATCACCAGAGCGTCGGCTTTTAGGCCCGTTTCGCGCGAATAATAGTTCGGTCGCATCCCGCAACGATGGTAACCACAACGTTTGTATAGCGCGATTGCAGGCTCATTATCCGCAGCCACATCCAGAAAGGCCCGGCTTGCATGCAACGCGGCGGCCCGTTTGTGCCAGTTGCGCATTGTTTGCAGTGCTAGGCCCTGTCGTTGCACCGTGGGGTGAGTCGCAATTGTCAGCAGTTCGGCCTCGCCCGCGATAACTTGATACAAGGCAAAACAGCGAGCGTCTCCAACATAGTGGGTAAAGGCGTTCTCCAGCAGGCTTTCAAATTCACTGGCGGACCAAGGGCGCGACTGCGTGAACGCAGCAACATGAGTCGATGCCATCTCGTCCGGCGTCATTCGTCCAACAAGACCGGTGACACATCACGCGAGGGCGCTGCGTCCGCAGGTCTGACGTATAGTGGCGCAGGTGGTTCGCTGACATCGTGCCACCGTTCAGCGGTCAGGCGGGCAATGGCCTGGACCTGTTTCTCTGGGTCCTGGCAGGAAAACAAAGGCCCAAGCGCCTCGGCCTCGCTCTTTGGCATCAGGCTTGGTTTGCTGCCGGGGACTTGAACATAAACCTGATCGCGCGGCGCAGCGATACAGGGGAGTTGGTTTGCATCGCTCAGTTTCGTCAAAGCATCAAACCCTGAAACGCCGACGACCGGAGCATCAAGACCCAGGGCAAGCCCACGCGCGGCAGAGACCGAGATTCGAATGCCGGTGAAATTGCCGGGGCCGATCCCTACACCGATGGCGTCAAGATCGGACCATGTGCACCCAGCCTGGGCAAGTAGCTCTTCAAGCAAAGGCATTAGGCGTTCGGCTTGCCCGCGTGACATTGCTTCGGCCCGAGAGGCAACGATTTCACCGCCACGCAGCAAAGCGGCCGCGCAATGCGCGGCCGATGTATCAAATGCCAGAATCGTCAGGTCAGACGGCAACAGGACGGACCTCGGTCACTTCGGGGATGTAGTGACGCAGCAGGTTTTCGATACCCATCTTCAACGTCAGCGTCGAAGACGGGCAGCCTGCGCAGGCACCTTGCATGTGCAGGTAAACGATACCGCGATCAAAGCCGTGGAAAGTAATGTCACCACCGTCCTGAGCCACTGCCGGACGCACGCGGCTGTCCAGCAGGTCTTTGATCTGATTGACGATTTCAGCGTCTTCGCCAGTGTGTTCTGCATGACCAGATGCAGCAGTCGCATCCGCGCCCATCACAGGTTGGCCCGATTGGTAATGTTCCATCACCGCACCCAGAATGGCGGGTTTGATGTGATCCCATTGAATGTCGTCAGACTTGGTTACAGTAACAAAATCGTTACCGAAGAACACACCCGTTACGCCGTTGACGGCAAAGATGCGTTTGGCCAAAGGGGATTTCTCGCCCGCTTCCGCTGTTGGGAAGTCCGCAGTTCCAGCCTCAAGCACCGTTTGGCCGGGCAGAAATTTCAACGTGGCCGGGTTTGGGGTGGATTCGGTCTGGATGAACATGAGGCAGCTCCGTCTGATGTGCCTCTGATATGCGCGCAGGGGCGCGGGAAGTCAAGATTTGGAACGGTTCTAAATTGAGGCCGCATGATCCAAAGCCGCGTCCAGACGATCGTCGCCCCAGTACAACTCGTCTCCGACTAAAAAACTGGGTGCTCCGAACAGGTCAAGCTCTTTGGCGCGGGTGGATTGCGCAAAAAGGGCCGCCTTGACGTCGGGGTCCTGCGCACGACTCAGTATGGCAGATGGCAGGTCGGCCGTTTTCAGACAATCCTTCAGTATGTTTGGGTCCGAGATATTGCGGCCGGCCCCAAATTCGGCAGTATAGACCGCCTTGACAAATTCAGCCCTCTTCGCGTGATCCTCAATGGCAAGCGTCAGGCGCGCTGCAGCGAGAGAATTCTGCGGAAAGGGATCGGGTTGCACTAACGGCAATTGCCGTGCAGCACAGAGGCGTTCCATGTCGCGCCACATATAACGCCCCTTTGCCGGGTAGAGGTTGAAAGGAGAGGTCCGCCAGCCCTGATCGGCAAAAATCGGGCCCAGCAGAAAAGGGTGCCATTCAATCGAAACGCCCTTGGCTTGCGCCGCGGTTTCGATCCGCATTGCGCTGAGATAGGAATAGGTTGAGGCGAATTCGAACCAGAACTGTATCGTTTTCGCCATCTCTGAACCTCAGGTGATCTCTTCCAGTTTTTCTTTGCTCAGATCGCCTGGGACAATAGTGATCGGAAGCGGCATGCTGCCCGAATTCTTCGTCAACTGTGTCACCAGCGGACCGGGGCCCTTCTTGTCGGTGCCTGCGCCAAGCACAAGCACGCCGATTTCGGGGTCTGATTGGACATGTTCAATGATTTCCGACACCGGATCGCCTTCGCGAATGGCCAACTCAGGTTCGATGTTTTGTTTGTCACGCATCCATTTTGCGAAGACCTCGAAATGTGCATGGATACGTTCGCGCGCTTCCTCACGCATGGTTTCGGCAACACCGATCCAGTGATTGAATTCGTCCGGTGGGATCACCGACAGGATCGTCACTCCGCCGCCGGTATGTGCAGCCCGCATTGCGGCGAATCGCATCGCATTCAAGCATTCGCTGCTGTCATCCAGAACAACTAGAAACTTACGCATGGGTGTCCTCTTCAAGTTTCAGGGATCATGCCCCAGAGGTTGCGCGCTGGCAACTTGGAGACGTCCGCAACGCTGAGCTAGCGTTGGCTTGCAGCCCAATCCCAGTAAAGTCCACGAGCGCGACGGGCAATAGGGCCAACCTGAAATTGTGTATCGTCCAGAGCGGTAACCGGCGTGACCTTATTCATATTGCCGGACATGAACACTTCGTCCGCCTCGTGAAAATCCTCAAAGCTCAGAACAGTCTCGTGAACCGTCACACCATCCTCGCGCAGATTCTTGATGTGCCGCGCCCGCGTGATCCCCGCCAGAAATGTGCCATTCGGGGCGGGCGTAAACACTTCGCCATCTCTGACCATGAATATGTTGGCCGTAGCGGTTTCGGCCACGTTCCCCATCGCATCAGCAACCAGAGCGTTCGAGAACCCTTTGGATCGTGCCTCATGCAGCATGCGTGCGTTGTTGGGGTACAGGCAACCGGCCTTGGCATTTACGACCGCACTTTCCAGCACAGGACGGCGGAAGCGTGTCGTTGTCAGTGTGACCGAGGCGGTCTCTGGTGCCATTGGTATCTCTTCCAGGCAAATGGCAAAACCGGTGCTGTTTTCCTGAGGGACGATCGCGGTTTGGTCCCCGTCGATCCCCCAGTACATTGGGCGGATATAGACAGCTGTGTCCGGGCCGTAAGCCTGCAATCCTTCGTGTACCAGTTCGACCATCTGTTCGGCTGTGAGGGTCGGGGTCAGCATCAAGGCCTCGGCGGACCGGTTCACCCGTGCGCAATGCGCATGCAAGTCGGGCGCAAGGCCGTCAAAATACCGTGCGCCGTCAAAGACGGACGAACCCAGCCAGGCACCGTGATCGGCTGCGCGCATGATGGGCGCATCGCCCTCGTGCCATTGCCCTTCAAAATAGGTCCGGATGTTCTTGCCGGTTGCCATGACGCCCTCCTGTTATTCAGGCAAACCCTAGGAGCGCGTCAGGCGAAGGTCCAGCCCAATCAGCGCGTTCCTGATCCAACCATACCCACGATTTTGTAGGTCTTTTGCAGGATCGGAGCTGCGATCTCACGCGCGCGTTCGGCCCCACGGGCCAGAATCCGGTCAATCTCGGCCTGATCTGCCATCAAACGAGACATTTCGGTCGAAATCGGCGCCAGTTTCGCCACCGCCAGATCGGCCAGCATCGGTTTGAAGTCACCAAACTGCTTGCCACCTACATCTGCCAGAACCCGTTCCACGCTTTGGTCGTTCAGGGCCGCGTAAATATTGACCAGATTGCGTGCTTCGGGGCGATCCCCCAGCCCGTCAACATCCGACGGCAGCGCGTCCGGGTCGGTCTTGGCCTTGCGGATTTTCTTGGCAATCGCGTCAGCATCGTCGGTCAGGTTGATCCGGCTCATGTCCGACGGATCGGATTTTGACATTTTCTTGGACCCGTCCCGCAAGCTCATGACGCGGGTGGCCGCGCCTTCGATTACCGGCTCGGTAACGGGAAAGAAATCGACGCCAAAGTCGTTGTTGAATTTAATCGCAATATCACGGGTCAACTCAAGGTGCTGTTTCTGATCCTCACCGACCGGCACATGGGTCGCGTGATAGATCAGAATGTCAGCCGCCATCAGCGACGGGTAGGCAAAAAGCCCCAGCGAAGCGTTCTGCTGGTTCTTGCCTGCCTTGTCCTTCCACTGGGTCATCCGTTGCATCCACCCCATCCGGGCAACGCAGTTAAAGATCCAGCCCAGTTGCGCATGTTCGGGCACCTGGCTTTGGTTGAACAGGATCGACTGTTCAGGGTCGATGCCCGCCGCGATAAAACCTGCGCACAGTTCACGGGTGTTGTGGGACAGCGCTGCGGGGTCCTGCCATGTGGTGATCGCGTGCAGATCGACCATGCAATAGATGGTTTCGAAATCTGCACCCTGCATATCCACAAAGCGCTTCATTGCGCCCAGATAGTTGCCCAGGGTCAGCCCGCCCGAAGGCTGGATGCCGGAAAACACGCGCGGCGTGAACTGGGTCTCGGTCATCGAAGGGAACTCCCGTCTGGAAAAATCAGCCCCCGTCGCTTACCCATGAGGCACAGGGACGTCAACAGCCGCGAAAGGCCCGCCCAATGAGCAGTGAGCATTACACACCCGCCGTGAACCCTTTGCCGCCCGTTGTTGTGGCGCTGGTTCTGTTCATCATCGGCATTGAACTCGCTTTTACGCTGGGATCGCGCGGTTTGGTCGGAGGGCCAACAGCGGTCGGCTGGCGGCTGGACGCGATACAACACTATGCGTTTTCGGCGGATATCTTCGACTGGATGGTGCTGAACGGGCGCTGGCCGTTTGAACATGTGATCCGGTTCGTGACCTATCCGTTTGTCTCGGCCAATTTCACGCAGGCGGTGTTTGTTTGCGTCTTCGTTCTGGCCATGGGCAAGATGGTCGGTGAAGTGTTTGGCGGCTTCCCCATGCTGTTGATCTTTGTCGTCTCAGGGATCGGGGGCGCGTTGGCTTATGCCGTTCTGTTGGATCCCCGCTATCCCCTGATCGGAGGGTTTCCTCCGGTTTACGGCCTGATCGGCGCATTTACCTGGTTGTTGTGGCGCAAACTATCCTTGGTTGGCGCAAATCAGGCGCGGGCTTTTCAACTCATTGCCGTCCTGATGGGCATTCAATTCCTGTTTGGTCTGATCTTCGGCGGCAACTGGGAGTGGGTCGCCGATCTGGGCGGGTTTGCCACCGGTTTCGGAGTATCTTTCCTTGTCGCACCCGGCGCCTGGGATCGTATCGTTGGGCGCATACGCCGCGACTGATCAGGATCGACGCAGGGCGCGTTTGAACTCGGACAGTTTGAATGCGCCCAAGAGGTGGCCCAGACTGAAATAAGAGGCCGCCGCGACACAAATCAGGACAAGCAGCGCCAGATAGCGCCAACCGGGAACGCCCAGCGTCCACCCAAACGCCTGAAGCGCCATGTACAAAACCGCGCCCATTCCGATAGAGGCAAGCACGATCCGGCCCGCGCGCTGTTTGAACCGGTCATCGAACCGGGCTTCGTCTCCCATGTTGCGCGCCCCGATGGCCAACAAAACGACCATGGCCCAACCCGCTGTGGAGGCGGCAATGGCGGGTGCGATCCAGCCCACAAACGGGAAGAGGCCAAACGCCAAAGCCGCATTCACGATCATTGCCACAACAGCATAGTGAAACGGAGAACGCGTATTCTCGCGCGCGAAATACAGAGGCTGCAACAGTTTTTGCAGCATGAATGCAGGTAGTCCGATGCCATAGATGGCAACGGCCAACGCTGTGGCTGTGGTATCCTCGGTGGTGAATTGCCCCCGCTCGAATAGGACTGAGACCAGCGGGTTCGGGATGACCAGAAACGCCACCGTCGAAGGCAGGGTCAGCAGCAGCATGAACTCTCCGGCACGGGAAAACGCGTTGCGCGCGCCTTCTTTGTCTTCGGCGCGCAGACGGCGCGACAGGTCGGGCAGCAGAACAATACCGATCGCGATACCGACCACGCCGAGTGGCAGTTGATAAAGCCGATCTGCCGCAAACAACCAGCTCACGGCCTTTTCTGTTTTCGACGCCACCAATTGCCCTACAACCAGATTGACCTGCGTGACCCCCATCGCCAGAGCTGCGGGGACCGCGATGCGGACCATACGGCGCATCTCGGGCGTCAGTTTAGGCAGACCGGGCCGGATACGAATGCCGGCACGTTCGGTTGCGACCCAAACCAGCGCCAATTGAGCGACGCCCGCAACCGGAATCACTGAGATCAGCCACCGAATTACCTCGCCGCCTGATAGGGCTCCGGCGATCAGCGCCGTGCAGGCAAAGATGTTCAACAAAACTGGTGCGGCAGCTGCGGCCGCGAACCGCCCCGTTGCGTTCAGGACGCCAGAAAAGAGCGCGGCCAGAGACATGAACAGGATGTAAGGAAAGACAACATACCCATAATCCACCGCCAAATCGAACCGTTCGTCGCCATAGAAACCTTCGGCTGTCAGCCAAACCAGACCGGGCATGAAAATCAGCGCAAGTCCGACCAGTGCCAGAACGGCAAGCGCCAAAAGATTGAACGCATCCTGCGCAAAGCCCTGCGGATTCTCGTCCGCTTCCAGCCGCTTCGAGAACATGGGCACAAAGGCCGCGTTAAAGGCACCTTCGGCAAAAAAGCGGCGGAACATGTTCGGCAGGCGGAAGGCTGCAACAAACGCGTCCATAACCGGCCCAGGGCCAATGAGGGCGGTCAGCAGAATTTCCCGCAAAAACCCCAGTATGCGGCTGGCGAGTGTCCAGAAGCCAACTGTGAAAAAGCCCGAAATCAACCGGATTTGCTTCATGAGGCCGCACGCTCAGCGCCTTCGGTGATCGCCTTGCGCAGCTTCGCCTCCAGCCCGCGTTGCTTGCTCTCCGAATGGTATTTCAGTCCGAACATGTCCTTGACATAAAAGGCGTCAACCACCTGTTCTCCATACGTCGCGATCACGGCGTTTGCGATATAGACATTCGCCGCCGCCAGCGTCCGGGTCAGGTCATACAGCAAGCCGGGGCGGTCGCGCGTATCAACTTCGATGATCGTGTAGATTTCGGACCCATCATTGTCGAAAGTGATATGGGTCGGCACGTTAAAAGCCCGTTCACGTTTCTTGATCTTGTCGCGTGATTTCAGGGCTTCCTTGGCAACCACTTCCCCGCGCAGCGTCTTGTGGATCATCTGTGTCAGACGGGGCAGGCGCGCGGCTTCGAAGGGGCGTCCTTCGGCGTCCTGAATCCAGAACGCGTCTGTGACGTATCCGTCCTTGGTTGTGTAACTGCGGGCATCCACGACGTTTGCGCCGACAAGAGCCAGAGCCCCGGCAATACGTGCAAAGATGCCAGGGTGATCGCCCATCGCAAAACAGGCTCGCGTTGCGTCACGATCTTCGTCTGGTTCAAGCCTGATTTCCATCGCGCCCGGATCGCCGCCGTGTTCCAGTGCGCGCAGCATCTCAGCGAATTCGACATGCGTCGCCAAGTTGAGACCCTGCCAATAGGGATCATAGTGGCGCGCTGTTTCCGTTTTTAGGTCCGCCTTGGTCCATCCCGCCAGTTCCGCACGTAGGGCTTTCTTTGCCTCAGCCCCGCGATTGGCGCGGTTGAGATCTTCCATACCGGTTTCCAGCGCGCGCTTGGTTTCCGCATGAAGGGCGCGTAGCAATGTGGCTTTCCAATTGTTCCAAGTGTTGGGGCCCACGCCGCGGATGTCGCAAACGGTGAGAACCGTCAGCAGGTCCAGCCGTTTGACCGTCTGAACAGCCTTGGCAAAGTCCCGAACGGTTCGTGGGTCTGAAATGTCGCGTTTTTGCGCCATGTCTGACATCAGCAGGTGATACCGCACCAGCCACTCAACGGTTTCGGATTCCGATTTGCTCAGCCCCAGCCGCGGGGCCACCTTGCGTGCGATCTGCGCGCCCAGAATCGAGTGATCCTCGGGGCGACCTTTGGCGATGTCATGCAACAGCAACGCGACGTACAACACCTTTCGGTTGACACCACGTTTAAGGATCGAAGAGGCAAGAGGCAGGGATTCCACCAGTTCTTCGCGTTCGATCTGGGCCAGATTGACGATGCACTGGATGGTATGCTCGTCCACCGTATAACTGTGATACATGTTGAACTGCATCATCGCTATGATGTGTTCGAACTCGGGCAAGAAGGCTGATAGGACGCCCAGTTCGTTCATCCGGCGCAAGGCACGTTCCGGGTTGCCATGTTTCAGCATCAGATCCAGAAAAATGCGTTTGGCTTCTTTGTCGTTGCGCATTTCATCGTCGATCAGATGCAGGTTGGCGCTAACCAGCCGCATCGCGTCGGGATGGATCAACATGCCGGTGCGCAGCCCTTCTTCGAACAGACGCAGTAGGTTTACCTTGTCCAGCAGGAATGTTTCCGGGTCCGCCACGTCCAGACGTCCGTGGATCACTTTGTACCCGGCCTTTACTCTTGGGCTTCTGCGGAAAATACGCTCAAGCAACGGTGCGCTTTTCATGTGGAGCGCTTCGAGCTTGGTCAGGAAAATCCGAGTCAGTTCGCCCACACGGGTGGCCTCGCGGAAATAGCGCTGCATGAACACCTCGACTGCGCGGCGACCGGCGCGGTCTTCATAGCCCATGCGTGCGGCCACCTCGACCTGCATGTCGAAAGTCAGCTGTTCGGTGGCGCGGCCCGTCACCAAATGCAGATGAGACCGGACGGCCCACAGGAACTCTTCGGCCTGAACAAAGGTCTCAAACTCTTCTGGGGTGAACAGACCTAATGGAACCAATTCGGCCACGTCCTGCACGCCATAGACATATTTTGCGATCCAATAGAGCGATTGAAGGTCACGCAAACCGCCTTTGCCTTCTTTCACATTCGGTTCGACCATGTAGCGCTCACCTTGTTTCAGGTGCCGCTCGTCCCGTTCCTTCAGCTTGGCTTCGATGAATTCACGTTCGGTCCCTTTGAACAACTCGTTTTTCAGGCGTTGATCCAAATCGTCCGCCAGCGCCTTGTCGCCTGCCAGATAGCGTTGTTCCAACATGGCGGTGCGGATCGTGAAATCCTCGGAGCCCAGCCGCAAGCAGTCTTTGATCGTACGCGACGAATGCCCGACCTTTAGCCGCAGGTCCCACAAAATGTATAGCATCGATTCAATGACGCTTTCGGCCCAGGCTGTGATTTTATAGGGGGTCAGGAACAGCAGGTCGACATCCGACGATGGCGCCATTTCCCCACGCCCGTAACCGCCGACCGCCAGAACCGCGATCTTTTCACCTTGGGTGGGTGTCGCAAGCGGATGCAGGCGTGTGCTGGACACCTGCATTGCCGTTCCGACCAACTGATCCGTCAGATAGGTGTAGGACCGTGTCAGTGCGCGGGCCTCGAAAGGCTGTTTGCCAAAGGCTTCGGCAATCGCCGCGCGCCCGGCTTTTTGCGCATCGCGCAGGATACGCACCGTTTCGGCCCGTACTTTGCTGTTGTCTGTGCATGATTCAAACGCCAGCGCCAGCGCGTCGTTGACGTTGGCACTGTCGAAGATGTCTTCGGCGGGGCAGATTAATGAGCTCTTAGGCAAAGGGCTGACGCCCGGCTGATCAGAAGCCGGCGCCAGAGAAGCTTTGTGGGGCAGGGTCAATAACAACCACCTGTTTGTTCTGGATCGTGGCGACCGCCAGGCCGCGTTCGTTGGTGCCGTTCGGACGCAGACGGAAGATGCCGCCGACGCCCTGGAAGCCGGCGTTCTGAGTCAGGGCCGCAGTGGTCAGAGCGTCGGATTTGCCTTGGCTGACCAGAGCCCCGATGGCAGCAATACCATCATAGGCCAAACCGCTGATCGGGTGGGGCGCTTCGCCATATGTCGCGTTGTAACGTTGGCGATATGCCTGTGCCTTGGACGGATCGGGCAGCGCAAACCAGCCGCCTTGTACACCCGGCAGTTCCAATGTTTGCGGAGGAATATCCCAGCGTGTCAGACCGATGAATTGCGTCGTGGCCTGAGAAACTCCGGCCTCGGGCAACAATTGCGAGAACAATGGCAGGGCACCCGCCGTCGTAGCAGTTAGGAAAATCGAATCGGCTCCGGTCGAATCAACTGTTGCTTTGATTGTGGGCACCGAGTTGATAACGCCCTGCTGCGAGCGGTCGTAGCCAACAGTGCCGGCGTTGTTGACCGGGCTGCTGGCCAGCGCGTTGGCAATCGCAGCTTGGCCCAATTGGCCTGCGGCGTCGTTGCTGTGCACGATCACCGTGTTGACCTTGCCCTGACTGCCCGCAAAGCTCGCCAGCCGGTTGGCCGTATTGTCGAATGTTGGGCCCAGGACAAAGACGTTGCCGCCTGCGATGCTGGTGTTGTTCGAAAACGAAAGAACGTTGACGTTGTTACTCAACACCGCCAACCCGGCGGCATTTGCGGCCTGCGCATAGACCGGGCCGATAATGATCTTGGCACCATCCGCAACGGCTTGCTGGGCCACGGCCGTTGCCGTGTTCGGGTTTCCGGCAGTGTCGTAAACGCGCAGGTCAATTGTCACATTGGGCAGATCAGACATTGCCAGACGCGCGGCATTTTCCAGACTTTGCGCCAATGCCGCATCGCCTGACTGGCCAGACCCGCTGGGGACAAGCAGGGCCACCGGAACCGGAGCAGAAGTATTGATCGAAGGTCCACCCCCAAGGCCGCCGGGTTCACAGGCGGCCAGAAACGCCGCGGTTGTCAGGGCAGCGGCGGCTTTCGCCAACTTGCTAACGGGCTTGCAAACGGTGAACATCTAAATGAAAACTCCCTGATCCGACGGCTATGAATGCTTCTGTTCTGTCGAGCCGCGATAATAAACGTCACGCTGTGAGGGTCCAGCTTTGAATTTCCAAAAGATCAGATTGACTGCGGGCCTGTATTTTGTTGCCACTCCGATCGGAACCGCGCGCGACATTACGCTCAGGGCCTTGGATGTTCTGGCATCTGCCGACGTGATCGCAGCGGAGGACACCCGAAGCCTGCGCCGATTGATGGAAATCCACGGCATCCCGCTCGAGGGGCGCCGGATTCAAGCCTATCACGACCACAGCGGTGCAGGCGCGCGCGGCAAAATCATGGAGGCGCTGGCTCAAGGGCAATCGGTTGCCTATGCGTCCGAGGCCGGAATGCCGCTTATTGCGGATCCGGGTTATGATCTGGGCAAGCAGGCGGCTGAGGCCGGGCACACGGTGACCTGCGCCCCCGGCGCGTCGGCTGCCTTGACAGCGCTGACATTGGCGGGTCTTCCGACAGATGCCTTCTTTTTTACAGGATTTCTGCCCAATGCAGCCGGCGCACGCCGCGCCCGGATTGAGGCATTGAAGGACATTCCGGGCACGCTTGTGATTTATGAGTCCCCAAAACGTGTATCCGCCAGCTTGTCAGATCTGGCCTTGGTGCTGGGGGCAGACCGTCAGGCGGCGTTGTGCCGCGAATTGACCAAAAAATTCGAAGAGATTCGCCGAGCAACCCTGGCCGATTTGGCCGAGGAGTACCAAGGCAAGTCAGTCAAAGGTGAAATCGTTGTGCTTGTGGATCGTAGCCATTCGCAAAGCGTTAATGAATCTGACGTAGAAGAGGCTTTGAAGCGAGCGTTGGAAAGCCACTCGGTTCGGGATGCGGCAGATCTTGTTTCAAAAATGTATGACCTGCCGCGCCGACCGATTTACCAGAAAGCTCTGAAACTGGGAAAATGATGACATGGGTCGGCGGACAAATCAGGGCTCTGTTTCCTACCACGCCGGGCAGGCGGCAGAGCTTCGGGTTGCTGAGGATTATGAGCGCCGCGGCTTGACCATTCTGCATAGACGCTGGCGCGGCCCGGGCGGTGAAATCGATCTGATCGCGCGCAACGGGGCTGGGCTTGTGTTCATCGAAGTCAAGAAAAGCAGTAGTTTTGAAAAGGCGGCGGCCCGGATCAGCGCCAGACAGATTGATCGAATCTACGCTTCGGCTGCTCAGTTTCTAGAAAAAGAACCAAACGGGCAACTCACCGAAGCGCGCTTTGACGCGGCTCTGGTGGATGGGTCTGGCGCAGTTCAAATCATCGAAAACGCCTTTGGTCACGCCTAAGCCCCATTGAACCCCAGGGCCTGCTGGGCCATGTATCTGGCGTGAAACTGAGGGACACGCCATGAAAATCGCCTTTCAAATGGACCCGATCGGGGCCGTGGACATCAACGCCGACAGCTCATTCCGACTGGCGGAAGAGGCGCAGGCGCGCGGGCATTCGCTGTTTTTCTACGGGCCGGATCAACTGGTCTATCAGGAAGGCCGCATCACAGCGCGTGGCCACGACATGACAGTGCAGCGGGTCGCAGGTGATCCGGCCGTCTTGGGACCCGAACGCGAGGTTGATCTGGCTGATTTCGATGTGGTCTGGTTGCGACAGGACCCTCCGTTTGACATGCACTACATCACGTCCACGCATTTGCTGGATCGTCTCAAGGGTCAGACGCTTGTGGTCAACGACCCTTTCTGGGTGCGTAACTATCCGGAAAAGCTGCTGGTGCTGGATTTCCCTGACCTGACACCGCCGACAACGATCGCGCGTGATCTGCAAACGATCAAAGCGTTCAAGGAAAAGCATGGCGATATCATCCTCAAACCGCTTTATGGCAATGGCGGCGCAGGCGTGTTCCGTTTGGATGCCAATGATCGAAACCTGACGTCTCTGCACGAGTTGTTCACGGGCTTCTCGCGTGAGCCTCTGATCGTGCAGAAATTTCTGCCGGACGTCAGCAATGGCGACAAGCGGGTGATTTTGGTCGACGGCGAAGTTGTTGGTGCGATCAACCGGGTTCCTGCCGCAGGTGAAACGCGATCCAACATGCATGTAGGCGGGCGTCCGGAAAAGATTGGCTTGTCAGAGCGTGATCTTGAGATCTGCGCGGCCATCGGCCCCCTGCTTAAAGAAAAAGGTCAGATCTTTGTCGGTATCGACGTGATTGGCGACTATCTGACCGAGATCAACGTGACCTCACCCACCGGCATTCAAGAGCTTGAGCGCTTTGACGGCGTCAACATTGCCGAAAAAATCTGGCAGGCCATCGAAGCCAAAATCTAAGCCATGACCCGGGCGCTGATGCGAAAGCTCAGCGCCTCGGCTACGTGCGATCTGTGGACGTTTGCGGATCCTTCCAAATCGGCAATTGTGCGCGCCACGCGCAGAATGCGATGAAACGCGCGGGCGGACAGGCCAAACCGGTCTGCCGCTTTCAGCAACAGCTCTTTACCTTCTGCATCGGGTGTTGCGATCTCTTCCAGAACCTTCCCTTCTGCATCCGCGTTTTGGCGCATATGTGGGGTGTCTTGAAATCGGTTCGCCTGAATGGCGCGGGCGTTTTCGACCCGTTCAGCAACCGTAGCAGAGCTGTCGCCGGATGGCGGCAAGTCAAGATCAGTGAATTCCACCGGCGGTACTTCAATCCTCAGGTCGAACCTGTCCATCAACGGCCCTGATATGCGGTTCAGATAGTCCTCGCCACAGCCCGGCGCGCGTGAGCAGGCACGAGAGGGGTCTGTCAGATAACCGCATTTGCAAGGGTTGGCAGCGGCCACTAGCATGAGCCGGCAAGGATACTTCACATGCGCATTGGCGCGCGCCACCATAACTTCACCGGTTTCGATGGGTTGGCGCAACGTTTCCAGAACGGTGCGTGGAAACTCAGGAAATTCATCCATGAACAGCACGCCGTTATGAGCCAGCGAAATCTCACCGGGTTTCGCGCCTTTGCCGCCCCCAACGATTGCGGCCATCGAGGCCGTATGGTGGGGCTCGCGAAACGGGCGCGTGCGATTGATGCCGCCTTCGTCCAGCAAACCGCACAAAGACTGGATCATCGAGGTCTCTAAAGCTTCGACTGCGGTCAGGGGCGGCAGGATGCCGGGAAGCCGCGCGGCCAGCATGGATTTACCCGATCCCGGCGTTCCGATCATGATCAGATGGTGACGACCTGCGGCAGCGATCTCCAGGGCGCGTTTGGCGCGCTCCTGCCCTTTTACATCACGCAGATCCCGCGCGCTGGGCGTCAGGTTTACCTCGCCGGGCTGTGCGGCTGGTAGGGGGGATTGGCCCGAGAAATGGCGCACAACGTCGCCCAGAGATCCCGCGCCGATCACCTGCGTTGCGTCAACCCATGCCGCCTCGGCGCTGGAGGCGCGGGGGCAAAGCAACATCCGGTCATCAGATGCCGCAGTCATTGCCGCAGGCAGAGCACCGACCACCGGGACCAAAGATCCGTCGAGCGAAAGCTCTCCCAACGCTACGGTGCTTTCTGCGGCGTCGGCTGGAATGATCTCTAAGGCCGACAACAGCGCGACGGCTATGGGCAGGTCGAAATGGCTGCCTTCCTTGGGTAGGTCGGCGGGGGACAGGTTGATGGTGATCCGCTTTGAGGGCAAGGCGATTGCCATCGCGCTCAGCGCGCTGCGCACGCGGTCGCGGGCTTCGGATACCGCCTTGTCTGGCAGGCCCACGATGGAAAAGGCGGGCAGGCCGGGGGATACGGCGCATTGCACTTCGACCGGGCGGGCATCGACCCCTTGGAAGGCAACGGTATGTGCACGGGCGACCATGGCAGTCCTGTTCTTGGTTAACAGGACGTTGCTGCCATGGGTGTGGTTTAAGAGTCGTTAACGGACATGCGCAAGGCGGTGAATTTGGGCCATGCGCCGGGATCAGCCACGGTTTTGTCGCGGCAGAACGGATTGCAGAACCCCCAGCATTGGCCATCCAATTCCATAAAATCCGCAACCGGGTTGCCGGAGTACGGACAAGCCTCGTTGAGGGAAGGGCCGCCTGATACCGGTTTGGCGTTCGAGTCCCCTCCGACCGGCCAGGGCATTGATGACAACTCCTGCGGATAGGGGAATGGATTGTATTGAACTGTCATACCCATTGCGCGCCATTGTCTGACGGCTGGGTCCGACAGGAGGTCTAAACAATAGATCCGGTTCGCCTCGGACACTGGCAGCCCGTAGCCGATGATCCGTGCAGCAACAGGCGTATAGAACACATCCGCCAGCGAATAATCACCGAACAACGGGCCGTCTTGCGCACCAGAGATACGCCGCGCGTGCGCCCAGAGCGTCTCAATCCGTTCAAGATCGGCTAACGTCTGGGATGACGGGGCAAATCCTTGCCACACATGCTGTAATTGCATCGGGCATTGGCCGCGGAGGGCGCTGAACCCTGCAACCATCTCAGCGCAAAGCCAGCGGGCGGTTGCCCGCGCTGCGGGATCTGCAGGCCACAGCCCAGCTTCAGGGTGACGCTCGGCCAGCGTCTCGGCCATGGCTAGGCTTTCGCCTACAACCGTCCCTTCGGGCAGACGCAGCGCGGGAACCAGTCGGGCCGGGGTCAGCGGTTCCATGTCTTGTTTCATGCTGCCCGAATAAAGGCCGATCATGTGGCTGCGATAAGGCAGTTTGAACTTCTCAAGCATCAACCAGCCGCGCATCGACCAGCTGGAGAAGAGGCGGTCACCGATATACAAATCATAAGTCATGCTTGAACGATGCCGCAGGCCGGTGGCACAGTAAAACAGTGATTTGTGCGGGGTCAGTTCACGGAAGGTGATTGATCTTGCCGACCGACCATGTGTTGTCTTCCAAGCCGATGTCCGTGACAGACAGATTGTCGATCCGGTGCGAAAAGGTCTGCTGCCCGTCCAGATCCAAAGCGCGTTGCACTTGCGTGAGGATCACGCCGAAATGCGCGACGATCACCAGATCGCGCCCCGTGTACTCGGCTAAAAGCATGTCGATTGCGGCATCGACCCGGGATCGGACATCGTTCCAGCTTTCGCCCTGCGGAGGGCGGACATCCCCAGGATTATCCCAATAAGCGAAAGCCAGCTCCGGATCTTCTGCTTCGATATCGGCGAAACCACGCAGTTCCCAGCTGCCAAAATGAATCTCACGAAGGTCAGGGTTATGAGGCAAGCGCCGGCGCGGGCCCTGAATGGCTGAGGCAGTGTCCACGGCACGAGACAAGTCGGAAGAGATCACAAGTGCCTCGGACGGCAGATGATCATGCAGGCGTCTCAAGGCTGCTGTGTCGCTCAGGTCCGCAGGCAGATCTGACCAACCGACCATGGTTTTTGCATGTGTCGGCCCATGGCGGACAAGATGCAGGCGTGTCATGGCAATTGGCCTTTAAGAACAGATGGTAATCCGGCTGTCACCTGTACGACCAGATCCGCCTGCGCCGCCAAGGCGATGTTCAGCCGCCCCTGCGCCTCGCGGAATTGACGAGCGAGGGCGTTGTCCGGGACGATCCCGTAACCTACCTCGTTCGAGACAATCACAACCTGGGCTGGGCAGTCGTTCAGGGCATCCAGCAGGTTGGTCTGTGCCGTTTCCAGATCCGTGTCCGCCAGCAGATGATTGCTCAGCCACATTGTAGCGCAATCAATCAGGCAAATCTGATCTTGGGACAAGCGGGCCAGAACCGGCCCCAGATCAAGGGGTTCTTCAACCGTGCTCCAGCCGTCGCCGCGTTGCACGAGATGGCGATCAACCTTCTGGCGCATCTCGTTATCAAACACTTGTGATGTCGCGAGGTAAACGCGGCTTTTCCCAGCGGAAACAACTAGTTCCTCAGCGAAAACCGACTTGCCCGAGGAGGCTCCACCCAGAACCAAGGTTAAATCTGGAGACACAATTCTTACCTTTAGTTGATCCGATTGGTGCTGTTTTGCGTAAAGGTCATAGGTCGGCAAAGCAAGTCCGGCCAGCGCCTGCAAAACAGGGGAGA
This sequence comes from Ruegeria sp. HKCCA5763, assembly GCF_013034545.1. Classification (NCBI taxonomy): domain Bacteria; kingdom Pseudomonadati; phylum Pseudomonadota; class Alphaproteobacteria; order Rhodobacterales; family Roseobacteraceae; genus Ruegeria; species Ruegeria sp. HKCCA5763. The sequence continues at coordinate 46,660 of NZ_WQGF01000008.1, read as the reverse complement.
GGTTTATGGCACTGGATAATGCGACAGACTTTTCGATGTCCCGGCAAGCGATGAAGGCCGAGCTGCTGGATGCGGAAACAGAACTCAAACTGGCGTACGCCTGGCGGGATGACCGTGATGAACAGGCTTTGCACCGTCTAATTACCGCTTATATGCGTCTGGCCATTTCGATGGCAGCCAAATTCAAACGCTATGGCGCGCCGATGAATGATCTTATTCAAGAGGCCGGGTTGGGCCTGATGAAAGCGGCAGACAAGTTCGACCCGGACCGTGGTGTGCGTTTTTCGACTTATGCCGTGTGGTGGATCAAGGCGAGCATCCAGGATTATGTGATGCGGAACTGGTCCATGGTGCGGACTGGGTCCACCTCATCCCAAAAGTCCTTGTTTTTCAACATGCGGCGGGTGCAGGCACGGCTAGAGCGTGAGGCGGCGACCGAAGGCTTGGAGTTGGATCGACACCAGCTGCATCAGATGATTGCTACCGAGATTGGCGTTCCTCTGCGCGACGTGGAAATGATGGAAGGGCGTTTGTCCGGTTCGGATTTTTCGCTGAACGCGGTTCAGTCTGCGGACGAAGACGGGCGCGAGTGGATCGATGCGTTAGAGGATGATCGCGAACAGGCTGCGGATTCTGTTGAGCACAGCCATGACACAGCTCAACTGCGCGAGTGGTTGCTGACCGCGATGAATGCGCTGAACGACCGCGAACGTTTCATCGTGCGCGAACGCAAGTTGCGCGAACCCGCCAGAACGTTGGAGAGCTTGGGCGATGAACTGGGATTGTCCAAGGAGCGCGTGCGCCAACTAGAAGCCGCGGCGTTTTCAAAAATGCGTAAGAACCTTGAAGCCCAGTCGCGCGAGGTGCAACACTTCATCGCATGAAACATGTTGCGATTCTTGTGTGTGTTCTTGGCCTTACGGTTTTCGCCGCGCGTTCAGGCGCGGCGAAGGATTTGATCCCTGATGACGTTCTGACAGCGATGCGGGGCGTCGATGTGGTGATTTTGGGCGAAGTACATGACAACCCCAGGCACCACCACATACAGGCCGAAGCACTTGAAGCGCTGTCACCCTCGGCCGTTGTATGGGAGATGGTGACAGAAGAGGGTGCTCAGCGGCTGTCGCAAAAGGCAGTGTCTGACCCTGATGAACTGGGGCGCATCCTTAAATGGGCCGAAAGCGGGTGGCCTCCGCTCAGTATGTATTACCCGGTTTTCCAAGCCTCAAGTGCGCCCGTCTATGGGGCAATGGTGCCCCGCACAGCTGCGCGCGCAGCGATGGAACGCGGTGCGGCGACGGCTTTGGGCGCAGACGCGGCACGGTATGGTCTGACCGTGCCGCTGTCGCCCGAGGAACAATCCGCGCGGGAGGCGGATCAACTGGCCGCTCATTGCGATGCTTTGCCAGTTGAAATGCTGCCGCAGATGGTTGCGATCCAACGCTTGCGCGATGCGGTTTTGGCCCGTGCGGTGGTGCGCGCCATGGAGGAAACCGGAGGGCCGGTTGCGGTGATCACAGGCAATGGCCACGCGCGGACAGATCGGGGTATCCCGACTTATCTTGCGCGCCTTCAGCCAGGATGGAAAGTGGTTGCGGTAGGGCAATCCGAAGATGGCATTATCGATGGCGACTTCGACTTGGTAATCGACAGCCCGTCGATAGAGCGTGAAGACCCCTGTGCGGCGTTTCAGGTGCAGAATTAATCGCTGGAACTACCTGCTGGCCTTGCCTAATGTCAGGGCCGACCGGCACAGGAAGGGCTGAACATGCTGTCATCCAAACGTATTCTGCTGATAATCGGCGGCGGGATTGCGGCCTATAAGTCGCTGGATCTGATCCGCAGGCTGCGAGAGCGTGGGGCTGCTGTGACACCGGTTCTGACCCGTGCAGCGGAAGAATTTGTGACGCCTTTGTCAGTGTCTGCGTTGGCCGGAGAGAAAGTCTATCGCGATCTGTTCGATCTTACCGATGAGGCCGAGATGGGGCATATTCAATTGTCGCGCTCGGCCGATCTGATCGTTGTCGCCCCCGCAACGGCAGATCTTATGGGCAAGATGGCCTCTGGGCTGGCCAACGATATGGCGTCGACCCTTTTGATGGCGACGGACACGCCCGTTCTTTGCGCGCCCGCGATGAATGTACGGATGTGGGACCACCCGGCCACGCAACGCAACCTCAAGCAGCTTCAAGCCGATGGGGTACGCTTTGTCGGGCCAAATGAGGGTGACATGGCCTGCGGCGAATTCGGCCCGGGACGCATGTCTGAACCGCTGGAAATTGTCGCGGCGATTGAGGCACAGCTGACTGCGGGACCTTTGGCTGGCAAACGCGTGCTGGTGACGTCTGGCCCGACGCATGAACCGATTGATCCGGTGCGCTATATCGCGAACCGGTCGTCCGGTGCGCAGGGTGCTGCTGTGGCGCGGGCACTGGCGCATTTGGGGGCCGAGGTGATTTTTGTCACTGGCCCTGCCGACGTGCCCCCTCCGGCAGGTGTACAGGTCGTACCCGTTGAGACGGCGCAACAGATGTCTGACGCGGTCGATACCGCTCTGCCCGTCGATGCGGGTGTATTCGCGGCGGCGGTCGCGGATTGGCGTGTGGCAAGCGCATCGGACAAGAAACTGAAGAAAAGCCGAGATGGCCTGCCGGTTCTGGAATTTGCCGAAAACCCGGACATTTTGAAACGTGTATCCCAGTTGGCAGTGGGCCGCCCGCCGCTGGTGGTTGGTTTTGCGGCTGAAACAGACGATGTGGTTGAACACGCCACCGCCAAGCGCCTTCGCAAAGGCTGCGATTGGATCGTTGCGAACGATGTCAGCCCGGCAACCGGCATCATGGGTGGGTCCGAGAATGCGGTCATTCTGATCTCGGGCAGTGGCACCGAAGAATGGCCGCGCTTGGGCAAGGACGAAGTTGCCCGGCGTCTGGCGGCAAAGATCGCGGACGCATTGGCAGGCTGAAGGAAAGGCATGGGCATGGTTGCAATTCGAGTGATCCGAGAAGACGGTGCAGACCCCGCTGTCGCGCTTCCGTCTTACGAAACGGCTGGTGCTGCCGGGGCGGATGTGCGCGCCAACTTGCCAGGTGGCACCCCTATCGTGTTGGAACCTGGCCAACGCACGCTCGTGCCAACTGGCCTGCGTATCGAAATTCCCAAGGGGTACGAGGTTCAGGTCCGTCCCCGCTCGGGCCTTGCGCTGAAACACGGGATTACACTGCCCAACACGCCAGGCACCATCGACAGTGATTATCGCGGACCTTTGGGCGTGATCGTGATGAACGCAGGTCAGGACCGCTTCGAAATTGCCCATGGTGAGCGCATCGCGCAACTGGTGGTCGCGCCTGTCGTGCAGGCCACCTTCGAGTTGGCTGAGGAATTGGGCGAAACTGGTCGCGGGTCCGGCGGCTTTGGCTCAACCGGGCGCGGCTGATGCTGCTGGTTTTTGTTCTGGCCGCAGGACTTTGGGGTGTTGGCTATATCGCCGGCACGTCAAAAACAGCGCGTGTGGTTTCGGTCAGTGTGCTTTTGGCCGGAGTGATCCTGTCTCATCTGATCTTGCCAGACGGGCATCCGCTGCGTCAGGCGACGGGCGGCTCGGCGGCAATGTGGCTGATCCTTGTGGGTTTCGGCGCGATTGTTTTGGTGTATGGAAGGGTGCTGAAAGCCCTGCGCAATCGCGCAGAGTCCGTTTCAGATCAGGAACCTACCATGCCCTCCGACCGATTTACCGAGACCGAGCTGGACCGCTATGCCCGTCACATCGTATTGCGCGAATTGGGCGGTCCGGGGCAGAAAAAGCTGAAAAAAGCACGGGTGCTGGTGATTGGCGCGGGTGGTTTGGGGGCCCCTGCTTTGCAATATCTGGCAGCAGCCGGGGTGGGCACAATCGGCGTCATAGATGACGACATCGTCGAGAACGCCAACCTGCAACGGCAGGTCATTCACCGTGACGCAGATATCGGGATGCCCAAGGTCTTTTCGGCCCAACAAGCGATGGAGGCGCAAAACCCGAACGTGGTGGTTCTGCCCTATCATCGCAGGTTGAACGATGAGATCGCGGCCGATCTGTTTGCCGATTTCGATCTTATTCTTGACGGGACCGATAATTTTGACACGCGCTATCTTGCCAACCGCGCGGCCGTCGCGCTTGGCAAGCCTTTGATCTCGGGGGCCTTGTCGCAGTGGGAGGGGCAGCTGAGTGTGTTTGACCCGGCCAACGGCAGCCCCTGCTATCAGTGTATTTTCCCCGAAGCACCGGCCCCAGGCTTGGCCCCGTCCTGTTCCGAGGCTGGGGTGATCGGCCCCTTGCCCGGCGTTGTTGGGTCGATGATGGCGGTCGAAGCGATCAAGGTGATCACGGGCGCGGGCATGGCGTTGCGTAGCGAGATGTTGATCTATGACGCTCTGTACGGCGAAAGCCGCAAGATTACCCTGACCCGTCGCGCCGATTGCCCCGTCTGCGGCACCGCGAACGATTAACCTTTCTTTACGCAGGCTGTGGGTTCTAGAACACCCGGCCTAGGCGACTTAGCTATAGGGTCAAAGGAGATCCGAATGACCAACCCGATCCTGTCCAGCTGGACCACCCCGTTTGAAATTGCTCCCTTTGCCGAAATTTCGGACGATGATTTTACCCCGGCGCTGGATCAGGCAATGACGGCGCATAACGATCAGATCGCTGCGATTGCCGAGAATTCTGACGCTCCGACCTTTGGCAATACGATTGAGGCTTTGGAGGCTGCGGGCGAGCAGTTGGACAAGGTTCTGTCGGTCTTTTTCACGGTTGCAGGGGCAGACAGCAATCCCAGACGGGAAGAGTTGCAGCGAGAGTTCTCCCCCAAACTGTCGGCACATTTTTCCGGCATTTCTTCGAACAAGGCGCTGTTCAAACGCGTGGCCGACCTGTGGGCGCGGCGCGATGATCTGAACCTGACCGAAGAACAGGCGCGTGTGCTGATGTTGACCCATCGCGGTTTCGTGCGTGCTGGCGCAGCGCTGGCAGGGGAAGACGATACACGGATGCAAGAGATCAAGTCGCGCCTCGCCTCTTTGGGGACGTCCTTTACTCAAAACCTGTTGGCAGATGAGAGGGACTGGTTCATGGACCTGACCGAAGAGGATCTGCAGGGCCTGCCAGATTTCGTCCTGGATGCAGCCCGCGCTGCGGGGCTAGAGAAAGAGGCACAGGGACCAGTGGTGACCCTGTCGCGGTCGCTGATTGTACCGTTCCTGCAATTCTCACCTCGTCGGGACCTGCGCGAAAAGGCTTATCGCGCCTGGGCAGCTCGCGGTGCCAATGGGGGCGACACTGACAACCGCGACATCGCTGCCGAGATTTTAGGTTTGCGTGAGCAACGCGCCAAGCTGCTGGGCTATGACAGTTTCGCCGACTACAAGCTGGAAACCGAAATGGCCCGCACACCGGACCGCGTGCGTGAACTGTTGATGCAGGTGTGGGAACCGGCAAAATCCCGTGCCGATGCTGACGCCGAGATCCTGACGCAGATGATGCAGGAAGACGGCATCAACGGTCCGCTGGAAGCCTGGGATTGGCGCTACTACGCCGAAAAGCGGCGCAAGGCGGAACACGATCTGGATGAGGCGGCCCTGAAACCCTATCTGCAACTGGATCGTATGATCGAGGCGTCTTTTGCCTGCGCAAACCGTCTGTTCGGGCTGGAATTCGCGCCGCTGGACGTTCCGCTCTATCACCCGGATTGCCGGGCCTGGGAAGTCACACGTGGCGGGCAGCATATTGCCGTTTTCATCGGTGACTACTTTGCGCGGGGATCGAAACGGTCTGGTGCGTGGTGCAGCGCGATGCGGGCGCAGGCGAAGTTCCCGAAAGATCAGGCGCCGGTTGTGATCAATGTCTGCAACTTTGCCAAGGGTGATCCGGCGCTGCTGTCTTATGACGACGCGCGGACATTGTTCCACGAATTCGGCCACGCCCTGCATCAGATGCTGTCGAATGTGACCTATGAGAGCATCTCGGGCACTTCGGTCGCGCGTGATTTTGTTGAACTGCCCAGCCAGCTTTACGAACACTGGCTGGAAGTGCCCGAGGTTCTGGCCGAATTTGCGACCCATGCCGAAACGGGCGAGCCAATGCCGCAGGAGATGCTGCAGAAAGTGTTGAAAGCCGCTAATTTCGATCAAGGGTTCCAGACCGTGGAATATGTTGCTTCGGCCCTTGTTGATCTGGCCTTCCATGATGGGGATGCCCCGGCAGATCCGATGGCAAAACAGGCCGAAGTTCTGGCGGACCTCGGGATGCCGCATGCCATCGGGATGCGCCACGCCACGCCCCACTTTGCCCATGTCTTTGCCGGTGATGGCTATAGCTCGGGCTACTACAGCTACATGTGGTCCGAGGTGATGGATGCTGACGCCTTCGCCGCCTTTGAAGAGGCGGGCGGTGCCTTTGATACCGAACGCGCCAAGGCGCTGGAAGACAACATCCTGTCCACCGGCGGGTCGCGAGAGGCGGAAGACCTGTATCTGGCGTTCCGGGGGCGATTGCCAGGCGTGGACGCCCTGTTGAAAGGCCGCGGCTTGATCGCGGCCTGAATTCAGTAACCCAGCGTGCGATCCACTAAATGCACAAAGGGCTCACCGGCTTCGCCACGTCGGATGTTTTCGCAAATGACCTGCGCGGCTGTGACCGGGCGGGTCTCAGACGCGATGTGAGGGGTCACAGTCACGTTCGGATGTGTCCAGTAGGGATGGTCTTCGGGCAAGGGCTCGACACGGAACACGTCCAGCGTTGCGTGCCCAACCTGACCAGAGTTCAGCGCATCCAGAAGCGCGTCGTCATCAATCAGCGGGCCACGTCCCGGGTTGATGATCCGTGCGCCCTTAGGCAGCAAGGCCAACGTTTCGGCATTCAGCGCGTTTTCCGTGGCGGGGGTATCGGGCAGCAATAGTACCACGATTTCAGCCTGAGAAAGCGCTTGGCGAAGCCCTTCGGAGCCATGCAAGCAGGTCACGCCGGGGATGTCTTTGGCGGTGCGGCTCCAACCGGTGACTTGAAAGTTAAGCGCAGTCAGGGCTCGGGCCGCGGCCTCGCCCAACGTGCCCAGCCCTAAAATGCAGACGATACGCTCTTTTGCCAATGGCGGCGCTTCCGGTTCCCAGACGCCATCCTGCACGAGGATGTGCCGGTCTATTCCTAGGTGGTAGCGTAGCACGTGCCCAACCACCCATTCAGTCATGCCCTGCGTCAGTCCGTGATCCACCATCCGCGCCAATGGGACGGTCAGCGTTTCATTGTCCGCGATTTTCTCGATACCAGCCCAAAGGCTCAGTACAGCTTTCAGACGGGTGAAGGGTGTGAAATCGTGTACTCCGCCGTTGGGGGCATAAACGACATAGTCGACCTGATCCGGTTCAAATTCCGTGCTGAGCCGCGCGTCGACTTTTGCGTCAGCCAAGTACTGAGTCAGCAGCGGTTCGTACACGGGCCACAGAGCAGAGCGTGCGGAAAACAGGACGTTAGCGGGCATCGTGGGCCTTTCAGATCAGCGGGGGCGGTGAATATGTGCGCTTTGGACGATGCCGAACGCAGCCATCAGCACCAGCATGGCCGATCCGCCATAGCTGACCATTGGCAGTGGTACGCCGACAACCGGGGCCATGCCCATCACCATCGACATGTTGACGGCAAAGAAAAGGAAAAAGTTCAGTGCGATGCCCAGAGTGACCAGTGAGGAAAACCGATCCTTGGTAGCAAGAGCCGTAACCATACAGAACACAAGGATCAGCGCGTAGAGGATCAACAGCGTGATACCTCCTACAAATCCGAACTCTTCCGCCAGCGTCGTGAAAATGAAGTCGGTGTGCTTTTCAGGCAGAAAATTCAAACGGGACTGTGTTCCTTGCATGAAACCGCGCCCGTTCCAGCCGCCGGACCCGAGGGCGATCTTGGACTGCGTGATATGGTACCCCGCGCCCAATGGGTCGGTCGAGGGGTCAAGAAAGGTGTCAATCCGGCGGAACTGATAGTCCTTGAGCAATTGCCAATCCGTCCCGCGGCTGTTGAACACAGCGGCGATCAAACCCACGACCGCAGCGATAACAGCCGCAAAATAAGCCCAGTGGACGCCCGCCAGAAACATCAGCCCGCCACCAGCGGCCAACAGAAGGATCGATGTGCCAAGGTCCGGTTGCTTCAGAACCAACAAGGTAGGCAGGATGATCAGTGCCACGGGGATAAAAACCCACAGCGGTCGGGATGTCTTGTGCGACGGCAGCCAGTCGTAGTAGGCCGCCAGCACCATAACCAGTGCGACCTTCATGACTTCTGATGGTTGCAAACGCATGAAACCAAGGTCGATCCAGCGCTGCGCGCCCATGCCGATGGTGCCAAACAGTTCAACAAACACCAGCAAAGCGACCGAGCCCAGATAGGCCAGAACGGACATGTTGCGCCAGAACCAGATTGGCACCAGTGCAATGATGAACATCGCTGTCAGGCCAAGACCGAACCGTTCCATCTGCGGCTCGGCCCAGGGCGTCCACGAACCACCCGCAACCGAATACAACATCAGGAATCCAGCGCTGGCCGTGCTGATCAGCAGCAGGGTCAGGGGCCAGTTCATGTAGAGGAATTTCCGGAATCCAGACGGTGTGGATTTGACGGCATATTCAAGATAGCTCATGCGCGGTCCTTTCCGTCAGGACGCGCTTTGGGACGACGGTCACCTTCAAGCCGTTTTTGCTGTTCCTTGATACGGTCCCGGTCGCCGACGGGATACGCGTCGAGTGGCGGCGTGCCGTTGTAAAGGGCCTGAAGCATGATGTCCCGCGCCACCGGGGCTGCCGCCTTGGACCCCCCGCCCCCATGTTCAACTACGACAGCAATGGCGTATTTGGGTTTGTCGTACGGGGCAAAACTGACGAACAGCGCGTGGTCGCGGCGTTCCCAGGGCAGATCCTCGTTGCGGATCACACCGGCTGCACGCTCGGCTTTGGTAATGTTGCGCACCTGACTTGTGCCGGTTTTACCCGCCATGCGGAGATCATCTGCGATGATACGGCTGCGATAAGCAGTGCCACGACGGTCGTTTGAAACGGACCACATCGCTTCGCGGATGTGTCTGAGATTGGTTGGGCTGATCGTGAGCGGTTCACCTGCACCGCTAGGCTGCTCAACCCCGTTGACAGACCGCACCAGACGGGGTGAGACCGCGCGTCCGGTGGCAATCCGCGCGGTCATGACAGCCAATTGCATGGGCGAAGCCAACATAAAGCCTTGTCCGATGGAGGCGTTTGCGGTGTCGCCGATCAGCCATTCTTCGCCATGCACCCTTTGTTTCCATTCCTGATTGGGCGCCAGTCCGGCGCGCACAGCGGACATGGGAATGTCATGCTTGATGCCCAGTCCAAGGGTGTTGGCCATCTCGGAGATTCTGTCGATGCCCACCTTTATCGCCACATCGTAATAATACACGTCGCAACTGCGTTTAAGCGAGGTATTCAGGTCCACCATACCATGACCACCACGCTTCCAGCAGTGGAAGCGACGGCTGCCAACTTTCAGATGGCCGGGGCAGTAAACGGTGTTGCCGGGGCCGACGACTCCGGCCTCAAGCGCTGCCAACGCGGTAACCATCTTAAATGTCGAACCGGGCGGGTAAGTGCCCTGGACCGTCTTGTTTGCCAACGGGCGATACTTGTCCTGTGTCAGCATACGGTAATCCGCGACCGAGATACCACGTACGAACAGGTTGGGATCGAAGCTGGGCGCCGAGGCCATTGCGCGCAGATCACCAGTTTCGCAATCGATCACGACAGCGGCGGCGCTTTCGCCAGCCAACCGGGCTTGGGCGTATTGTTGAAGGTCTGCATCGACGGACAGCTGCAAGTCGGCCCCGGGTTGGCCTTCTTGCCGGTCCAGCTCGCGCATGACACGACCGGTGGCGTTGACTTCGACACGCTTGGCGCCTGCCTTGCCGCGCAATGAGATTTCCTGCCTTGCCTCAAGACCCACCTTTCCGATCTGAAACCGGGGGATTCGCAGAACGGGTTCAGGGTCTTCGATCTGGCTGAGGTCGTAGTCACTGACCGGTCCGACATATCCAACGATGTGGGCGAAGTCCTCATAGCGTGGATATTGTCGTGTCAAACCCACTTCGGGCGTGACACCCGGCAGTGCAGGGGCATTGACCGCGACTTTCGATATGTCTTCCCACGTGACCTGATCGGCCAGCGTGACCGGCAAGAACGGGGCTGAGCGGCGCATCTCGGTCATGGCCCGTTCGATCTCATCCTCGTTCAGCGGGATCAGTTCTGATAACTTGCGGATCACTTGGTCCACATCACCAGCGTCTTCGCGCACAATGACGATACGGTAGGATGGAGAGTTCTGGCCAATGATCTGCCCGTTCCGGTCATAGATCCGCCCGCGGTCCGGGGGGATTAGACGGATGTTGATGCGGTTTTCCTCGGCCAGAAGGCGATATTGATCGGCCTGATCCACCTGCATGAACCGCATACGTGCCGCTAGTCCGCCAACAAAGGCCGCTTGCAGGCCACCCAGAAGCAGAGCCCGCCTTGGCAGGCGTTTATAGGCCAGACCCTGAGACTTGGGCTTGCGTGGCTTCATGCCCGACCTCCTACAGCACTGGCATCCGACGCGGACATGCGACGGACCCCGAACACGCTTTGGCTGAGTCCCACAATGGCGGGATAGCAGGCGATCGTCAGAATAAGCTGGATCATGACGGGCCACAACGCGGCCTGTTGCACAGACAAGATCGAAAGAATGACCCTGTTCGCCAGAAAGACGCCCGTGATGACCACGCCAACGGACATCCATTCTCCGACAAAACCGGCATCTTTCATACCGGGTGCCGCCGAACGCAGATAGGCTGATCCAAAGACAACCAGTGCCGCCAAAAGACCGGGTGGGCGTTGCAGAAGAAGATCCGCCATCAACATCACGAACGCAACCAGCAGGGTTGGGACATAATCTGGGCGACGCAGCACCCAGGCAAAGGTCAGGGCAATCAGAACGTCAGGAAAGGGCCAGCGGTTGGGTTGTGCATCCAGCGGCAACAAGTGCAGGAACAGCACCAAGACGGCCAGCGCCGCAAAAAGGCCCCGCATGGCCAAGTTATGTGAGGCTGGCTTATCCATCGCCAAGTTCCTCAGGAGATAGAGCGGCTTCGGGGCGGGTGGGGCCGACGATGCCACCGGGGTCCCGAATGGTCGGGGCTGAGTTGAATCGCAGAACCCGCAAAAACTCCAGCCGTTCGAAATCAGCCGACAAGCGCACGCGCAACCGGCCACCCGGATCCGCTGCAATCTGGCCGATCAGCAGGCCAGCCGGAAACACGCCGCCGTCGCCTGAAGTAATGACGCGATCTCCGGGGCGAACCAGTTCTCGGTTCTCAAGGAACTCGACCACAGGCGCAGGCGTGTTGTCGCCTTTGATCAACGCAGTCTGACCCGATGGTTGGATGGTAGCAGGGATGGCGCTGGTGGCATCTGTCACCAGAATAACGCGGGCTGTATCGGAACCAACACCCGAGATCCGCCCAACAAGACCGATGCCGTCCATCGTGGCCCATCCATCGACGATGCCGTCGCGCTCGCCTACGTTCAGCAAAACAGATTGCCGGAAAGGCGAGCCGCTGTCGGCCATCACAACACCGGTGATATAAGTCAGGCGCGGATCAAGACGTACGTTGTTGAGATCCAACAACCGGGCGTTTTCCTGCTCTAGTTGCAGCGCGGCCTCTTTCCAGGCGCGCATCAGGCGCAATTCGCTGCGCAGTTCACGGTTTTGTTCGCTCAGGCGTTGGTAGCTTTGGAAATCGCGTACTAGATTAACGGCGGCCGTAACGGGCACCATGGCCCATTCCATCGAAGGGACGACCGTATCTACCACCTGCGCACGGAACCGTTCCACGCGCGGGCTATCAATACGCCAGACCAGAAAGATACCCAGTAAACACATAATAACGATGCCCAACAGCAAACGCCGCAAGGGGGTTGTGTAGTCATCGCGCTGTGATCGGTCTTTTGCCACAGGTTACCTTCCCGTGCTGCTCGTGCCGAATTTACCCTATGTGCAAAGGGTGCGCGCCTTAGCTTTCGTAGTCAATCGCGTGGCGCAGCTGTTTTTCATATTCTAGCGCCTTGCCGGTGCCCAAAGCCACACAATTCAGGCTTTCATCTGCAATCGACACGGCCAGACCAGTCTGTTCACGCAGGGCCAGATCCAGATCACCCAGAAGCGCACCGCCCCCGGTCAGCATCACACCCCGGTCCACAATATCTGCCGCCAGATCGGGCGGAGTGGTTTCCAGAGCGGTCATAACCGCTTCGCAAATCTGCTGTACGGGTTCCGAGAGTGCTTCGGCAACCTGAGCCTGGCTGATCTCAATTTCCTTGGGTACACCATTCAGCAGGTCGCGCCCTCGGATGTGCATCGACTGGCCACGGCCATCGTCGGGCATACGGGCGGTGCCGATGGTGGTCTTGATCCGCTCAGCGGTGGATTCACCGACCAGCAGGTTTTGTTGGCGACGCAAGTACGAGATGATGGCTTCGTCCATACGGTCGCCGCCCACGCGGACCGAGCGGGCGTAAACAATGTCACCCAGCGACAGAACCGCAACTTCGGTTGTCCCGCCGCCGATGTCGACGACCATGTTGCCGGTTGGGTCGGTGATCGGCATCCCTGCGCCAATCGCGGCTGCAATCGGTTCTGCAATAAGGCCAGCGCGGCGCGCGCCCGCTGACAGAACCGATTGACGGATCGCGCGTTTTTCGACCGGCGTCGCACCATGAGGCACACAGACGATGATCTTGGGTTTTGAGAAGGTCGAGCGCTTGTGCACTTTGCGGATGAAGTGCTTGATCATCTCTTCCGCTGTGTCGAAGTCGGCAATCACACCTTCGCGCATCGGGCGGATGGCTTCGATCGAACCGGGTGTCCGGCCCAGCATCAGCTTGGCATCCTCGCCAACTGCGAGAACCTTTTTCACACCGTCCTTGACGTGATAGGCGACCACCGAGGGTTCAGACAGGATGACACCGCGCCCCTTGACGTAAACCAGCGTGTTTGCTGTTCCAAGGTCGATAGCCATATCCGCTGTGAACAGGCCGCCCAGATTGCCAAAGATCCCCATGTTTCCCCTGATCCTGTATGTCGGTTTTTCTACTGCCCGCGACTCGACGGTTCCGGGACGGATGACTTATAGGGTGCCATCACGCCCGGTAAAAGGGCTGATTCCGCGACAATCAGCACCTTTCCGCCTTATTGATTGGGACTTTAGAAGGCAAAATGCTCTCTTATCAACACATTTACCACGCCGGCAATCTGGCTGATGTCCAAAAGCACGCATTGTTGGCCTGGGTGCTGAATTATCTGACACGCAAGGACAAGCCGCTCAGCTATATCGAAACGCATTCCGGGCGGGGTTTGTACAAGCTGGATGCGGCCGAAGCCGTGCGCACCGGCGAGGCGGCTGCAGGGATCAAGCGTGCACAGCAAGAGGGTTGGTTCGGGGATGATCATCCAATGGCGCGCGTTTTGCACCGCGTGCAGGCGCGGCACGGTTCCTCTGCCTATCCCGGATCGCCACTGGTTGCGGCCAATCTGCTGCGGGATCAGGACAGCTTGCATTTTGCGGAACTTCACCCACAAGAACATGCCGCTCTGGCCTTGGCCATGTCGCCCTTTGGGGCCAAGGTTTACCAGCAAGACGGTTTTGCGCTGGCGCAATCCCTGCTTCCACCCACACCTCGCAGGGGTATGCTGCTGATCGACCCGAGTTATGAGGTGAAAACCGATTATGACCGGCTGCCCGGGATCATCGCCAAGCTGCACCGTAAGTGGAATGTCGGTATCATTGCGCTGTGGTATCCCATCCTTTCGGATAAGCGCCACCTGCCCATGACCCGTGCTTTGAAGTTGCAAAACTACCCCAAAGCTGTCTGTCACGAGGTGACGTTCCCTCCGGTTCGTCAAGGGCATCGGATGGTCGGCTCCGGCATGTTCATCATCAACGCCCCGTTTGGCATCGAAGACGAAGTGGAACGTCTGTCCACTTTGTTTGACCAGCTTTGAAAAGAAGTTGGGCCCGGCAGCGCGCCATAAGCGCGCTGCCGGGCCCAAAGCCCAAGAAGGGACGGCGAAGCCGGGCCGCCGCGGGTGCGGGAGCCCTTGGGCCGTTCAGGTCAGGTCTTTATAGCTGATCTCACGCGTATCAGCACCGGGACCCGCTTTTTCGCGCCGTACGATCAGGCGGTTCAGCGCGTGGATATACGCTTTGGCCGAGGCCACCACCGTGTCTGTATTGGCTGACTGGCCTGTGGCGATCATTCCATCCTCGCTCAGGCGAACAGACACTGTGGCTTGCGCATCGGTGCCTTCGGTGACCGCATGAACCTGATACAGCTGAAGGCGGGCGGTGTTGGGATAGATTGCCCGTATCGCTTTGAAGGTCGCGTCCACCGGTCCGTCACCATGTTCAGTGGCGATAACGTCCTTGCCGTCCATTTCCAACTCGACCGTGGATTCCGCCTGACCACCTGTACCGCAGGTCACTTTCATCGAGACAAGCTGAAGATAATCATCGTGATCATCCATCGTCATCAACGCGATGAGGTCGTCGTCAAACACCTCTTTCTTGCGGTCGGCCAGATCCTTGAATCGCACGAAGATGTCTTTGAGTTGGTTGTCACCAACCTCAAAACCCAAAGTCTCAAGCTTGTCGCGCAGCGCCGCGCGGCCCGAGTGTTTGCCCAGCGGCAGAGAAGTACCGGACAGGCCAATGTCCTCGGGGCGCATGATTTCAAAGTTTTCGCGGTTCTTGAGCATCCCGTCTTGATGGATGCCGCTTTCATGCGCAAAGGCGTTCTTGCCAACAATGGCCTTGTTGAACTGCACGTTGAACCCCGACACTGTCGCCACACGACGGGAGATATGCATGATCTTGGTGGTGTCGATACCGGTGTGCCAAGGCATGATGTCATTGCGGGTGCGCAGGGCCATCACGACTTCTTCCAACGCGGTGTTGCCCGCACGTTCGCCCAACCCGTTGATGGTGCATTCGATCTGACGCGCGCCACCAGCGACTGCGGCCAGCGAGTTCGCGGTCGCCATGCCCAGGTCGTTGTGGCAATGGGTGGCAAAGATCACCTCATCCGCGCCCGGAACCGTTTCGATCAGGCGTTTGATCAGGTCAGCGCTTTCGACCGGTGCGGTGTATCCCACAGTATCTGGAATGTTGATCGTGGTAGCCCCGGCTTTGATTGCAATCTCGATTACGCGGCACAGGTAGTCCCACTCCGTCCGCGTCGCATCCATAGGCGACCACTGTACGTTTTCGCACAGATTACGCGCGTGGCTGACCGTTTCGTGGATCTTGTCGGCCATCTCATCCATTGTCAGATTCGGAATGGCGCGGTGCAGCGGAGAAGTGCCGATAAACGTGTGAATCCGGTTTTGCTCGGCGTGTTTCACCGCCTCCCAACAGCGATCAATGTCGGCGAAGTTAGCGCGCGCCAGACCGCAGATGCGGCTATTTTTCGCGCGTTGGGCGATCTCGGACACCGCCTTGAAATCACCCTCGGACGCGATTGGAAAGCCAGCCTCGATGATGTCGACGCCCATTTCGTCCAGCAGCTCGGCAATCTCCAGCTTTTCGTCATGGGTCATGGTCGCTCCGGGGCTCTGCTCGCCGTCGCGCAAAGTGGTATCGAAGATCAAGACGCGGTCTTGGTCGGTCACGTTTGTCATGGGAATCTCTTTCTTGTCTGTCCTAAAGCCTTCTTGGCGCGCTGGCGTCCTCCTCTGAGCGGGCGCGCCGGATGGCACGCTCAGAGGCGGATTAGGATCAGTAGGCCACGCAGAGACGCACCGCGCATGGCGGTGTCGGCACAAAGGATATCTGCATGGTTGATCATGGGATTGAGGTTATACAGAGCCCGGCAGGAATGAAAAGACCAATTTGCGCCCGAGGGGTCCTGCGCTGGCTTTCTCATTCCAGACCAACTTGATTGTGCCCTCTGCGCAGCTAGCTGGATGCAGATGAAAACAGCATTGATCATCGGAGCCTCGGGCGGCATTGGCGCTGCGGTTTGTACTACCTTAGAGTCGCAAGGCGTCTCGGTAACGGGTCTGTCGCGGTCAATGGATGGGTTCGATCTGACTGACCCTGACCATGCGTTGCCGATCATTGATGGGCTGTCCGATCCCTTTGACTTGATACTGGTCGCATCCGGAGCGTTGGAGATCGAAGGCGCTGCACCGGAAAAGACAATTCGTGCGGTTTCAGCCAAGGCGATGATGGATCAATTTGCACTCAACGCGGTAGGTCCGGCTTTGGTGCTGAGCCGGGCACACAGGCTTTTGCCCCGCAAGGGGCGGTCGGTTTTTGCGGTTCTCTCAGCGCGTGTAGGATCCATCGCGGACAATCGGATGGGCGGCTGGATCAGCTACCGGGCCGCCAAGGCTGCGGTAAATCAGGTTGTCCATACCTCAGCCATCGAGCTGTCGCGGACGCATAAGCAGGCGATTTGTGTCGCCTTGCATCCAGGGACCGTGAAAACTGCGTTCACTCAGAAGTACTTGAATCGGCATCCCGCCGTCGAGCCGGAGGTCGCCGCCCAAAACCTGTTATCCGTGATCAATGGACTGACGCCAGAGGATACCGGCGGTTTCTTTGATTGGGCCGGGCAACCCGTTCCTTGGTGAGCGTTTACCCGTCGGAGGCCTCGGGCGTTTCGGCCTGATCATCCGGCGCGGGCTGTGGATCCGGCGTGTCTGACTCGCTTTGCTGGTCAGAGGCACGGCCCGGCAAGACTCCGTTTTCCCAAATACCAGTTTCTTCCTGCCCGTTGGCATAGCGCATCGTTCCGCTGCCCTGGCGCTTGTTATCGACAAAATTGCCTTCGTACACATCGCCGTTCGAATAAGTGGCGACGCCGACGCCTTCGATCTTACCTTCGGACCAGTCGCCCACGTATTTGAAGCCAGCGGGGGTCACGATTTCCCCTTTGCCATGTCGTTTTCCGTTCAGAAAATCACCGGTATAGATGGTCCCGTCGGAATAGGTCGCTTTGCCTTTGCCCTGGCGAACGCCATCGACCCAGTCGCCGTCATAGACCGAACCGTCCGCGCGTGTCACGACGCCCTTGCCATGGCTTTGCGCGTTCTTGAACTGGCCCTTGTAGATCATTCCGTTGGCATAAGTGGCCGTGCCCTGACCCTCGATCACGCCCGCGATCCAATCACCTTCATAGGTTGACCCATCAGGATAGGTGATGCGGCCCGTACCCTCGGCCAAATCGGCAACAAAATCGCCGACATAAACCGAGCCATCGGGATAAGTCAGCTCTCCCAGACCTTCGATCTGTCCCTGGTTCCAGTCGCCGGTATACACAAAGCCGTCCGTGCCGGTGAACGTGCCCTTGCCCTGGCGGCGATCATCGACAAAGTCGCCTTCGTACACGTCGCCTTGCGCGTGGGTCACTTTGCCTTTGCCCTGACGGCGCCCTTCTACCAGTTCGCCCTCGTAGACATCGCCATTGGCATAGGTCAGGCGACCGGTGCCGGTGATCTGATCCTGCGCCCATTCACCGGAATATATCATGCCGTCGGGAATGGTTTGCGTGCCTGTGCCATCGCGCAAACCTGCACTGACGTCGCCTTCGTACACGCTGCCGTCCGCGTAGGTGACTTTGGCCTTGCCCTGCCGCTGACCATCAACCCAGTCGCCATCATAGATGTATCCGTCGGGAAAAGTCAGAATGCCTTTGCCGTGCCGCTGGGCGTTTTTGAACTCACCTTCATAGCGCGTGCCATTTGCAAATTCTGCAACTCCCGTACCGTTGATCGACCCGTTGGACCATTCGCCGTCATAGCTGCTGCCATTGGCGTAAACGATCTTACCGCGCCCTTCGGGTTGGCCTTTGGCAAAACTGCCTTCATAGATCGACCCGTCCGGATAGCGGGTCAAGCCCTGACCCTGAATCTCGCCTTCAACCCACTGGCCCGTGTATTCAAACCCGTTGGGCAGCCTGTACGTCCCCGTCCCGTGACGCAAACCGTTTTCATAGGTGCCTTCATAGACGCCGCCAACCTCGTCATCTTTGACGATGACCGTTCCGTCCTGCGCAAACGCTGTCGCCGCGGACAGACTTAGCCCCGCTGCCAAAATCGAGTATCGGATCACGTTCATTTTCGGTCCTGCCTGCCGGGTCATCGCTGGTTGCATCTTTGAAAGCAAAACTAGGATACCGTCGAAGGCAGGGCAACGGCTTTTGCCGCATTGGCCTTTTACTCGCGCGGTGATCTGCTAAATGGCAATAGGACTGACGAGGCAAGAGGGCAGCATGGCCGACCGTTTCCGCATCACTTTGGCGCAACTGAACCCAACCGTGGGCGACATCGAAGGCAACGCAGACAAGGCCGTTTCCGCATGGGAGCAAGGCAAGGCGGCCGGTGCTGATCTGGTGGCTTTCCCCGAGATGTTCATCACCGGGTACAACACGCAGGATCTGATCCAGAAGCCAGTGTTTCACCGTGCGGCCATGGCGGCGGTCGAGGCGTTGGCCAAAACATGCGCAGACGGACCAGCGATTGCCATTGGCGCGCCTTGGGCGGAAGAGGACAAGTTGTTCAACGCCTACCTGATCCTCAAAAACGGGCGGATCACCAGCAAGGTTTTGAAACATCATTTGCCGAACGAAACCGTTTTTGACGAAGTGCGCCTGTACGATGCCGGACCGTTGGGTGGGCCGTATTCAGTTGGAAACTTCCGTATAGGCAGCCCGATTTGCGAGGATGGCTGGCACCCGGACGTCGCAGAAACGCTCGAGGAAACCGGGGCCGAGTTTCTGCTGATCCCCAACGGATCGCCCTATTTCCGCAACAAGTATGACGTGCGCCTAAATCACATGGTGGCACGGGTTGTCGAAACAGGTCTGCCGCTGATTTACCTGAACATGGTGGGCGGGCAGGACGATCAGGTTTTTGACGGTGCTAGCTTTGGCCTGAACCCGGGTGGAGAGCTGGCCTTCCGGATGCCTGTTTTTGACGAAACTGTCTCACAAGTGGACCTTGAGCGTGGTGACGATGGCTGGCGGATTACGCCGGCCGAAATCGTTCCTCAGCCAGATGTATGGGAGCAGGATTACCGCGCGATGGTGCAATCGCTGCGGGACTATATGGGCAAGACGGGTTTCAAAAAGGCGCTTCTTGGTCTGTCAGGCGGGGTCGATTCTGCCTTGGTGGCGGCCATCGCGGTTGACGCCATCGGGGCCGAAAACGTGCGCTGTGTGATGTTGCCATCGGAATATACCAGCCAGGCTTCGCTGGATGATGCCGAGGCCGTCGCCAAGGCGCTGGGCGTGCACTATGATTTTGTGCCGATTTCCGAGGGCCGGGCCGCGGTAACGAATACTCTGGCGCCTTTGTTTGCAGGGCTGGACGAAGGACTGACCGAGGAAAATATTCAGTCTCGCCTGCGTGGACTGTTGCTGATGGCGATCTCGAACAAGTTTGGTGAAATGCTGTTGACCACCGGCAACAAGTCCGAGGTCGCAGTGGGCTATGCCACGATCTATGGCGACATGAATGGCGGTTATAATCCGATCAAAGATCTGTACAAAACCCGCGTGTTTGAAACCTGCCGTTGGCGCAACGTCAATCATCGTGACTGGATGATGGGTCCCAAGTGCGAGGTGATCCGCCCGTCCATTATCGACAAACCGCCAAGTGCCGAGCTGCGCGCAGACCAGAAGGACAGCGACAGCTTGCCCGACTACCCGGTTCTGGACGGTATCCTTGAGATTTTGGTCGATCAGGATGGCTCAATCGCCGACTGCGTCGCTGCCGGGTATGACGTAGCCGAGGCCCGGCGGGTCGAACATCTGATTTACATCAGTGAATACAAACGGTTCCAGTCTGCCCCCGGTACGCGCCTCAGCAAGCGGGCGTTCTGGCTGGATCGGCGCTATCCAATTGTGAATCGATGGCGCGATCGGACCTGAAAACCAGGGGCCGGACGGCCAGTTTGGAAACAGTGTCTATAGATTAGGCAAAATTGTATCCCAAGTGTGAGAAATTGATTGTGATTTGAGGCGGTTACGGCTGCCTCAAGCTTGCCTGCGCGACATTTTTCTGCCACATTTTTGCTTAGAAGTTGCCCGATGTGGGGCGGGTGCGACGCAATTTAATCTGTACGCGTAAAATTGGTTCGCGGTACGAGCGACGCATCCCGGGTTAGATGTCTGAGTGAACGGTGTGGTGGTAAAATGTACAAGGAATATGACAATTCGCTTCATACACCTTTGAAATGGCGGTCTATAGAGACGCAGCCGCAAGAATTGGATGAAGAAAAGCTGGATGCGGCGATCGCCAATCTAATGGAGGAACAGCGAGAATTGGATGAGCTTGCTGCACTCAATTTCCGAACCGAGTTTCCGAGGTTGCTGCCGCAAAAGGAAGTAACAAATCAAGCGGCATCCAAACAAAACGGGTTGTCGGCGATCTTGCGCCAGAAATGGGCAGAGTTGTCCGGCGCGGCCTAATACGCTCGTTGCTGACACCGATTTCGGCAACTGGGCCACAGGTGTCGAAAATACTGCAACAACGCTCGGAATTCACATTGCCTATACGCGGCGGGCAGGTCTCCATACTGGTCCAAGCGACCGATGTAAGACCTATTGATGACCGCACCCAAACCGACCCCAGTTGAATCTGATCTGGCTCTGCCCAAACATGTGGATGTTGTTGTTATTGGCGGTGGCATCATCGGCGTTTCAACGGCATTGGAGCTAGCTGAACGCGGCGCTTCTGTTCTTTTGTGTGAAAAGGGTCAGATTGCAGCAGAGCAGAGTTCGCGCAATTGGGGTTGGGTGCGTCTGGGTATGCGAGACCCAAGGGAAATTCCCCTGATGCAAGAGGCGTTGCGCATCTGGCAAACGCTGGACGAGCGTTTGGGGCGCGAAACAGGCTATACCCAATCCGGCATCCTTTTTGGGGCCTCTGGCGCAAGAGACGCAGCCAACCTGCAAAAGTGGATGCGCCATGTTGAGGGATTGCAGACCGGGGCCAGGATAGTGTCCGGCGGTGAGCTTTCCGATTTGCTGCAAGGGCACCAAACAGGTTTGACAACAGCGCTTTACATGCCGCAGGACGGTCGTGCCGAGCCGCAATGGGCTGCTCCGGCTATTGCCGAGGCTGCACGAGACCGGGGCGCTGTGATCATGACGCAATGTGCAGTCCGCAGCGTCGAAACCAAGGATGGGCACATTTCCGGTGTCTTTACCGAGCGTGGAAAAGTGGTTTGCGGACGCGTCGTTCTGGCGGGTGGGGCCTGGTCGCGGTTGTTTGCTGGCAACGCGGGCGTCGAGCTGCCGCAACTCAAGGTTTTGAACACAGTGCTTCGCACATCCCCCGTGCACGATGGGCCTGGACCCGCGTTGTGGTCCGACGATTTTGCGATCCGCAAGCGCGCTGACGGCGGCTATACCATTGCGTCTGGCCACGAAAACACGGTGGACATTGTGCCCGACAGCTTCCGGCTTGCGAAACGGTTCTTGCCTGCCTTTGCGCAGGAGTGGAAATCCTTGCGCTTTCGCCTGTCCAGACGCTGGGCGATCGAAGCGCGACACGATCGGCACTGGCTGCCCACCGATGTGACCCCGTTCGAGCAGTGCCGAAATTTGGACCCTGAGCCATCGCAGAAAGTGTTGCGGCACGCTTGGAGCCGCGCCTGCAAAGGGTTCCCGGCGCTTATGAACAGCGAAGTTGTGCAAAGTTGGGCTGGAATGATCGACGTTACGCCTGACGCCATTCCGGTGATCTCAGGTGTTGATGAGTTGCCGGGCCTATTCATTGGCACAGGATTCTCTGGCCATGGATTTGGCATTGGTCCGGGCGCCGGACGGTTGATCGCCGATCTTGTCGCTGAAACGACGCCTTGCGTGGATCCGGCCGCGTTTCGCCTTTCGCGGTTCACCGACGGCTCGAAAGTGAGGCCGGATCCGGGGTATTAACGGCTTAGCCCATCATCTGATAGCTGACCGGGACAAAGCGGAAACCGTCGCCTCGGGTTTCGACAAAGCCCGCGCCGGGGAACGGCATGTGATAGCCGACCATCGGTACCTTATCTGCCGCCAGCATCCCCAGAACGTTGCGACGCGCGGCTGTTGCTGCTGCCTTGTCCATGTCAAATCGGACCTCCCATTCGGGATGCGCGAAAGACCAGACATAGTGGTTGGCCAGATCTGCCGTCAGGATAAGGCGCTGTCCGTTGCTTTCCAGATGATACACGGTGTGACCTGGCGTGTGGCCATACGCGGCGACTGCCGTGATGCCTGACGTCACTTCGCCACTGTCGCCGATAAAGCTCATCTTTTCTGCCAGTGGGGTTACCTTGGCGGCCACCAGATCGCCGACGCGGTTGCCCGCCTCCTGCGCCGCCCAGAAATCATATTCGGGCGCAGCGGTCACGTAACGCGCATTTGCAAATGTAGGCGCGTCGTTGGTGGTCATGCCTCCGATGTGATCAGGATGCATGTGTGTCAGCACCACGACGTCGATTTGGTCCGGCGTCACGCCTGCATCGGCCAGAGCTGCCTGAATGCCACCTTGTCCCAATCCGGTGTCAAAAAGAACCAGTTCAGAACCTGTGTTGACCAGTGAAGGGGTAAAGAAAAACTGGGCTGCATCTGCCGGAATGAAATTGTCCGCTGAAACCTTGGCGAATTCCTCATCTGTCGCTCCACCGCCAAAGATCTCTTTGGCACCGTCGCGTGCAATGCTGCCATCCAGCAGCGTGGTTACCGTAAAGTCGCCCAGCGTGAAGGACTTGGCGATGGTCGAGTTTGCTTTGGTGCCCGAGCCTGCAGCCAGAAGCGGTGAAGCGGCAGACGCAAATGGCAAAGCTGCGGCTGCGCCCAACGCGGCGCGGCGTGTAAGATTGAAAGTCATTTTGGGGTCTCCCTTTAGGTGCCAGCGTCAAATAGATAGGACGGAACAGGGCGGCTGCCACTCCACGTTCGCGTGAGCGGGCCTGCGACTGGACAAAACACGCGTCTTATGACAAGAGCCGCGCCAACAGGAGACACCCATGACAACCACCCGTTTCGCCCCGTCGCCCACCGGATACATCCATGTGGGCAACCTGCGCACCGCCCTGATGAACTATCTGATCGCTCGCAAGGCGGGCGGTACATTCATCCTGCGAATTGACGACACCGATCCCGAGCGCTCGAAAGAAGAATATGTCGATGCCATCAAGCGGGATCTGGAGTGGCTGGGTCTGCACTGGGACAAGGTTGAACGCCAGTCTGAGCGCTTGGATCGCTATGCCGAAGCTGCGGACAAGCTGCGTGAGATGGGTCGGTTCTATGAGGCGTTTGAGACGCCGACCGAGCTGGACTTGAAACGCAAGAAGCAACTGAACATGGGCAAGCCACCGGTCTATGACCGGGCCGCGCTGAACCTGTCAGATGCCGAGAAAGACGCCCTGCGCGCCGAACGTGGCAACGGTGTATGGCGCTTCAAGCTGGATCATGAGCGTATCGAATGGACTGATGGTATTCTGGGCGACATCTCGATTGATGCTGCTTCAGTTTCTGACCCCGTGCTGATCCGCGGTGACGGTCAGGTGCTTTACACGATTGCGTCCGTTGTGGACGATACCGAAATGGGTGTAACCGATGTGGTGCGGGGGTCGGACCACGTGACCAACACCGCTACGCAGATCCAGATCATCGAAGCGCTGGGCGGCCAGTGCCCCCGTTTTGCCCACCACTCGCTACTGACCGGCCCGCAGGGTGAGGCCCTTTCGAAACGTTTGGGCACGCTGGCGTTGCGCGACCTGCGCGAACAGGGCGTGCAGCCGATGGCTTTGTTGAGCCTGATGGCGCGTCTGGGGTCGTCTGACCCGGTTGAGTTGCGCTCGGACATGGCGGAACTGATCGAAGGGTTTGATGTGAACCGGTTTGGTGCGGCACCGACCAAGTTTGACGTACAGGACCTGTTCCCTCTGACCGCAAAGCACCTGCAATCGCTGCCGCTGACAGATGTAGCTGATGCGGTGGAAGACGCTGGAGTTCCGGCTGATTTGGCGGAACCCTTCTGGGCAATGGCGCGCGAAAACATCACCACTCTGGCTGATCTGAAAGGCTGGTGGGAACTGTGCCGCGATGGGGCCGAACCATTGATTGCCGATGAAGATCGAGAGTTTATTGCCGAAGCGGTCGCTTTGTTGCCCGATGGCCCGTTTGATGGCGAGACCTGGGGTACTTGGACCAAAGCGGTGAAAGAGGCAACAGGCCGCAAGGGCAAGGGCCTGTTCATGCCGCTGCGCAAAGCCCTGACCGGGATGGAGCGGGGGCCGGAAATGGCGGCTCTACTGCCCTTGCTGCAGGTGATCCGCGCACGGGGCTGAATGCTCCGTACCGAAACGGTATGAATTTATAATTTGAAAGAGGCAGGAAATTCGTCTGCCTCTTTTTGTTGATGTGGCTGGATTATCTTTACCGATGCGCGCTTCAGGCGGTTATCTACAAATGCTGTCTCGTCAGGTTTGAGCAGTTGGTGACGGGGATATTTCGGCTCGGCCCGATCATTCACAACAGGCGCGTCCCAGCCGTCGGTTGTGGCAAAGAACCGGTCCGCACCATCTGGTCCAAACGCCCTCAGGTATCCCTGCACAACCACATCGATATAACTGAGCAGCAAGGGATGGTGATTGCTGGGCGCGGTGTGCCGGTCATGGGGCACCGCATAAACCGCGATTTCGACATCATGCGTCAGGGTGTGTGAAATCGAATTCGTTGCCGGAACCCGGTCATAGGCCCATTCCCGCTGATCCAGTGCGGCCCAGTCGTTTTTTGGCACATGCGCGATCATTCCTTCGATCTCAGCCTCGGGGTCGGGAACTGCGGTCAGGAACGCGACCGGGCGCAGATCGGTATGACGCCACGCCCGCCTCCAGCCTTTCAGTTTTGCCGGACGCGGGTCGGGAAAATCATGTGTGGCGAGGTTCACAAGGCTGCCATAGCCAAAGAAATAGGGGTCAGGCATGGATAAGGCGTCCTTTTGATCGATTGATGTATGTCAAACCGCTTTTTTCCCGGACATGCAATAAGGCTGCATCTTGAATTCAGGGAGGCCCTCATGCGGATTACGAAACGGACAAATATTGCCGTGCGCCTTTTGATGTATTGCGCAGCGCACCCGGACAGGTTGGTCACCAAGTCGGAAATTGCCGAAGTGTGTAACATTTCGGAAAATCATCTCGCGCAGGTGATCAACCAACTGAGCCAGTTGGACTATCTAAGCACACAACGCGGCCGCAATGGCGGCATGTCTTTGGCGCGCCCGGCGGAAGAAATTCGGATCGGCGCGGTGTTCCGGCATGTTGAGGGCGCCTTGCCCATTGCCGAATGTTTTGCGGATGCGGACAATACCTGCCCCTTGACGGATGCCTGCCGGTTGCGGTTGGCGCTGCAGGACGCGGCCGAAGTGTTTTACGCCTCTCTCGATGATGTTTCGCTGGATGCTTTGGTTTGTGACAATGATCCGTTGCTGAAGCTTTTGCAGCCCGTGGCCTGTGTGCGCTGAGCTTAGTCGCTGGCGCGCAGGATGCGGGCTGGCCGGGCCGAAAGCGGGCGCAGAGCAAAGGCAAGACCTGCGCAAAGCGTGACGCCGATCCCGGCCAGAACAATGCCCAACGCCGAAGACCAGATGATCGCAAAATCCGTCTCGAAAATGTAGGTGGCAACGGCCCATCCGCCCAGAATGCCGACCAGCAAGGCGACGCAGCCTGCGGCGGCCCCCAATAAGACAGAGCGCAGGCCAAAGCTGCGCAGGATGCGGCCCCGATTGGCCCCGAGGGTTTTCAGGATTGCCGCTTCGTATCTGCGGGCAGGTTCGCCTGCCGCTGCGGCTCCGATCAAGACCAGAAATCCGGTTAGCAAGGACACACCTGCGCCGTAAGATGTGGCGGCGGCGATACCGGCCAGCAGCCCTGAAACGCGGTCGATGGCATCGCGTACGCGAATGGCCGTGATGTTGGGGAACTGACCTGCGAGATCCCTGAGGATGGCAGCCTCGGCCTGCTCTTCTGCATAGACAGTGGCGATGAAACTATGCGGTGCACCGGACAGGGCAGAGGGGTTCATCGACATGATGAATCCCATTCCTGCGGTTGAGAAATCCACCTCGCGCAACGAGGTCAGCTCTGCGGTTATGTCGCGACCAAGGATATTGACGGTCAGTTGATCGCCAAGTTGCAGGCCCATTTCGGCGGCTTCTTCAGCGGCAAAGCTGACCTGAGGTGTGCCCGAATAATCCTCGGCCCACCACTCCCCATCGGTTACATTCGCGTTTGCCGGGGGTCGGGCAGAATAGGTGACACCACGGTCTCCTTCGAGCACCCAATGATCACCAGCCACATCACGGGCAGGGCGGCCATTGATCTGCGTGATGATCCCACGCAGCATTGGCGCGCTTTCGATGCGGCTGACGGCAGGGTCCGAGGTCAGGCGATCGGAAAAGCCGGGCATCTGATCCTTTTGGATGTCGACAAAGAAATATGAGGGCGCGACATCTGGTAGGTTGCCTGAGATTGCGTTGCGCAGCGTGCCGTCGATCTGTCCAACGGCGGCCAGAACGGACAAGCCCAGACCGAGCGACAGAACAACCGAGCCTGCGCCCTCACGCGGGTCTGAAATGGCGGACAAGGCCCATCGCAGGGCAGGGCGGCCGCGTGCCAGAGGAGCTACGGCCCGGGCCAGTTTGCGAATGGCATAGGCAGAGAGGCTTAATAAAACCAGCGCACCTACAAGCCCGCCGCTTGTCCAAAGGGTCAATCGTGTGGAACCGCTGAACCAGGCGGCAACGGAGACAAGCAATGCGAGACCAATTGCGGTGGCGATGACATAAATCGGGCGTGGGAGCGCTCGGGCCGTACTCAGCGCATCGCGAAACAGGGTTGCGGCCCGCACGTCTTCGGTTCTGGCCAATGGCCAAAGCGTGAACAGAAATGCGGTAAGCAGCCCATAGATTGCGGCCTCAATCAGTGGCTGTGGATAGAGCGAGAATACTGCCGGAACCGGTAACTGGCTTTCCAACAGAGGCGCCAGAAGTAGCGGAGCCAGCCCGCCCAGCGCCAGGCCGAGCGCAATTCCGATGACAGACAGCACGCCGATCTGAAGCATGTAAGTTTGAAAAATCGTTGCGCGATCAGCCCCCAAGGTGCGCAAGGTCGCCACGGTTTCTGTTTTTTGGCTCAGGTACGCGCGCACGGCGGCTGAAACGCCAATGCCGCCCACCGCAAGGCCCGAGAGGCCGACAAGAACCAGAAAGGCGCTCAGGCGGCTGACAAACTCGGAAATACCGGGGGCACCGTTGCGCGCATCGCTCCATCGCATTCCCGTGCCGTCGAAGGCTTTGTCAGCTTCGGCGGCGATTTCGGCAAGGACGATCGTGTCTGGCAGGTTCAAACGGTATTTGGTCGAAAACAGAGTGCCGGGCTCCAACAACCCAGACGTCTGTAGCGCCTCGGTTCTCACCAATGTGCGCGGTCCAAGGCCAAACCCATCTGCCGCGCTGTCGGGTTCGTTCACCAGTGCGGCTGTCAGGACAAATTCCTGCGCCCCAAGCTTGAAGCGATCACCAACGGCCAGCCCAAGCCGGTCGATCAGAACTTGTTCCATGACTGCTCCGGGCAAGCCGGATGTCCCGTTTAGGGCGTCATCCAGCGTTATGTCAGGATCCAGTCTGACCGAACCAATCAAGGGGTACGCAGTGTCGACAGATTTCACTTGCGTCAGTGCGCGCTCCGGTTCTTCGGCACGGGGCACAACAGCCATCGAGCGGAAATCGACGATCTCGGACACCTGCTCGGATGCTTGCTGCATCCAGGCGCGCTCGGCCTCATCTGCAAAGCGATAGGTGAATTCAAGCTGGGCGTCGCCGCCCAAAAGCGAAGCACCTTCTTGCGCCAATCCGGTTTGAATGGCTTGCCGTACCGACCCTACGGCTGCAATGGCTGCGACGCCAAGCGCCAGACAGGCCAGAAAGATCCTAAACCCCCGCAAGCCTCCGCGCAGCTCGCGACGGGCGAGCCGCCCCGCCAGTCGCAGGCTCATTCGGCGGCCTCCTGCCGAGTTTCTTCCGCAATCCGTCCATCGCGAAGGCGAACAACCCGATCGCAGCGTTCCGCCAAGGAACGGCTGTGAGTGACAAGAACGAGGGTCGCATCAAATTTCTGACGCAGTCCAAAAAGGAGATCAACAATCGCAGCGCCGTTGGTTTCATCCAGGTTCCCGGTGGGTTCATCTGCCAACAAAATCTTGGGGCGCGGCGCTGAGGCACGGGCAAGTGCCACGCGCTGTTGTTCACCGCCCGACAGTTGCGCCGGATAGTGATCGCGCCGATGCGATAGCCCGACAGCGTCCAGCTCAGTCTCGGCCAGGTCGAACGCATCCCTGTGCCCTGACAGCTCCAGCGGTGTTGCGACATTCTCAAGCGCAGTCATGGTCGGGATCAGGTGAAAGTTTTGGAACACCACTCCCATGTTGTTGCGGCGAAAGCGGGCCAGTGCATCTTCGTCCATGCTTGTCAGGTCCTGATCCAGCGCGGTGATCTGTCCGCTGGTCGCTTGCTCCAACCCACCCATCAACATCAGGAGCGAAGATTTGCCCGAACCGGACGGCCCGATCAGGCCCAGTGTTTCACCCTTGGTCACAGACAACGTAATGTCATGCAGAATATCGACCCGCCCGGCATTGCCATCCAGCGACAAAGCAGCATTTTGGAGGGTGAGAACAGCAGATGTCATGGGTTTACCCGATTAAGGAGCGGTCCTTTGGGATATGGAGCGATCACCACATTGCGCAAGGCTTTGATGACAGGTCTGTTTATCTTCTGCGGTTTCACGGCCACAGCCGAGCAAGTGGTGATTGCCGCCTTAGGGGATTCGTTGACGCAAGGCTATGGGCTGGTGGAAGAAGACGGGTTTGTACCTCAGCTTGACCGTTGGCTTCGGGCGCAGGGCGCGGATGTGCAAATGATCAACGCCGGCGTTTCAGGTGACACAACGGCAGGCGGAGCTGCGCGGGTGGAATGGACCCTGACGCCGGATGTGGATGGAATGATCGTCGCCTTAGGCGGAAATGACCTATTGCGCGGAATCGACCCTGCAGTCTCACGGGCCAACCTGCGCGAAATTCTGGAGGTTGCGCGGGATGGCGGCGTTGTTGTTCTGCTGATCGGAATGCAAGCGCCGGGCAATTACGGAACGGACTACAAACAGGCATTTGACGCGATGTACCCCGAATTGGCGCAAGACTATGGGGTCTTGTTTGCCAGCAGTTTCTTTGAAGGGCTGACAGCCGAGGGCGATCCTGGTGCAGTGTCACAGTTCATGCAGGCCGACGGCATTCACCCAAATGCCGACGGGGTCGCCCGGATCGTGGATGCGCTGGGCCCATCCGTTCTGGAACTTGTCGGGCAGGCAGCGGCCCCCTGACTTTGATCAGACGACCGTGACCACTGTTCCGATTGGGACACGATTGTATAGGTCAATGACATGTTCGTTCAGCATACGGACGCACCCGTTTGACACTGCATGACCAATGGTTTGCGGCTGCGTTGTACCATGGATGCGGAAATATGTGTCGACGCCGTTCTGGAAAAGATACAGCGCCCGCGCGCCCAAAGGGTTATCTCCGCCACCGGGCTGCACATAGTCATTGTCTTTGAATTTTGCGTAGGTAACCGGGTCACGCTCGATCATTTCATCGGTCGGACGCCAGGTGGGCCATTCCTTTTTCACATCGATGGTCGCCGATCCGGTAAATTCCAGCCCCGCCTTTCCAACACCACAACCATAGCGGATCGCTTTGCGTGGTTCGGTCACGTAGTAGAGATAGAACGACCGGGGGGCGACCAGAAGCTGCCCAGGCACGAATTGCTTTTTGATGCGCACGAATTGCGGCGTCGGATCATATTCGACCGCTTTCTTGGCGCTGGCGATTCCCGGCAACAGGCTGGCTGCTGTTCCGGCCAGAAAAACACGGCGTGTAAACATGGAAAACCCTCATCGAATGACCAAGGAAACTTAAGAACAGTTTCAGTATGATATGATATTTGGTCAATTCTGGGGCAAACATCACGTGGTCGTGATGTGTTCCGGCCGCCACGCAGGCGGCCGGATAGAAAAGGGCAAAGACGCGCCTTACCCTTTTACCGGCTTAGGCCAGTTGGATGTTGTCGGCGCTTTCGCGACCGTCACGACCAGCGCGCAGCTCGTACGTGACTTTCTGGTTGTCGGCCAGACCGGTCAGGCCCGAACGCTCTACTGACGAGATGTGAACGAAGATGTCTTTGCCGCCATCTTCGGGTGCGATAAAGCCGTAGCCTTTGGTGGTGTTGAACCATTTTACGGTGCCTGCAGGCATATCCGTTGTCTCCTGTTTGGTGCTGCCCACGTGGATGCGGCAGCCTGGCGTCGTTGTCTGGATCGATAGACTGAGCGCCGTAAAAGGAGACAGTGGGTCGAAATAGAAAAACGTAAGCTCCCTTCATATGGCATTGAGGTGGCCGTGTGGCAAGGGATGATCGCCTGAATTGGACAGCGGCCCCAGAGCATATTGCAGTGATTCAAGGGGTCTTTGATCAAAGAGTGGGAATTGCCGTGCCTGGCTCATACGACCGGTGGTCGTCCCGGTTTCCGAATAAACGCATAATGAGACTATTGAGAATCGCAGCTTTGCTTGCGGCCCTTTTAGGCACAGGATCAGAGGTGTCTTGATAGGACGGTATCCTTTGATCTCATAAGTCTTCATTTTAATTCAATTATTGTGATGTTTGAAAAATGACGCTGGGATGCTATGCTTAAAGACAGTGTCGTGGGGGCCAATATGAGAGTTATTTGCACATTAGCGGTTCTGTTTTGGGCCGGAGCGTCAGAAGCTTTGACCATTTCAGAAGGGTCGGAACGTTCGACTGCGGATGGTGATCAAGTTACATCCGAGCTTTTATCAGGCTTTGATAGCGAAAGACATCGTGAAGAGTTGGAATGGGAAAATCTCCGTTTGACCCAAGCACCCGAACCCTCTGAACATGACCGGCATCTTGAAGAGTTGGAGCTATTGCGGGAACGCCCCAACCAAGAGCAGGGCGTAACGGAAGGTGCCGTGGCGCAGGCAAACCTTGCGGCTGTCCCGATTCCCGCCAGTTGGTTGCTGCTGGTTGGCGCGTTGGCCGGGCTGTTTGGTCTGGGCAAATTTCGCAGAAACCAGTCAGCTTAAAGCCTGCAACTGCTATCATCCATTAGAGTTTTGACTGAGACGCCGGAGTTTGGTCGCTTCGAGGGGGCTTGATGCATTTCGAAGTGGCTGGATGGCGTCCAGCGACGTAACCCTGTTTATCAAACCATCGAGATATTCGTTCGGGTTGGGTAGGGCCGGAGTGGAGCAGTGGCGTGAACGAAGGGGCGTTCGGAGAACCCCAAGATGGGTGATTTCACCCGTCATTTGATTTGGTTGAATTATCGGAAATTGAGGAGTGACGAGTGCGAGTACCCACCCTACGCTCGCTGACTATGTGATTACGGTTCTTCCTTTCGTAAAATTTGGTCAACGCATTTCGTGTGGAGAGGAGCTAACGACTGCTCAATATCAAGAGTTTCGTAAGCCAATGACACGGTTGATTTTTTGTCATTTATCGAAGCGTGAAACCAAGCGAAGCAAATTGCCGTATCGTAGTCTACTGTGCCTCGAATCAACGAAGTATAAAATTCGGTGTCGCGTTCGTTGTTTTCTGCGCTTTTGACTAGTGCAACTGCTGCGGAAATTAAGTTAACGAGGTTGAAAATCTTGTTTGCTTCTAGATCTAAGTGGTGCCGCTGACTGGGATGGAACTCACTTTCAATGGCTTTTTTTCGAGGAGACACTCGGATGCTCTGCGGTACTGCTCTAAGCGAACTGTTTCTTTTCCGGCTGCGCCCTCTTGTTCTAGCAACCGGGCTTTCTCCTCGTTGATCATGGAAAATAGAGAGAAAAAGGAGCTTTCAAACAATTGCTTTTCTAAAGCAACTCTTTGCGCTTCATTGATACCTTCTTGCCCTTCAAGGAGTTTTAGAGTGTCATTTCGTTCCTTTTTGACGTGTTCGAGCTCTTCTCGTTGAAGGCTGACCGCAAGCACTAACAAGAGTAAAGCTGTTCCTGAGAAGAGGGCGTTTGCCGCGCCAAAGGTGTCTCCAAAAGTTCCGCCGGATTGATCGGAGTAAACAGCATAAATAAAGTTGAGAAAGTAGGCAAAGGGAACAAACCAAAGGGCTTGTTTCAGCCAAAATCGAAGTTCTGTAAGTTTTTTCTGCATTTCTGTTTCTTTGGTTGGAAAAAAGGCGGCAAAATTGCCGCCTATAGAAACGTCTATCTTGCAAACTTCTTATGCTTCAACCGCTTGGGCTCGAGCGCATCCGGTCCCAGACGGCGCTTTTTGTCCTCTTCGTAGTCCTCGAAGTTGCCCTCGAACCACTCCACATGCGCGTCGCCTTCGAAGGCCAGAATATGCGTGCAGATCCGGTCGAGGAAAAAGCGGTCGTGTGAGATAACGACGGCGCAGCCGGCGAAATCGACCAGCGCGTCTTCCAGTGCGCGCAGGGTTTCGACGTCCAGGTCGTTGGTCGGTTCGTCGAGCAGCAGGACGTTGCCGCCCTCTTTCAACAAGCGGGCCATGTGGACGCGGTTGCGCTCACCCCCTGACAGCAGCGAGACCTTTTTCTGCTGATCGCCGCCTTTGAAGTTGAAGGACGAGCAGTAGGCGCGGGAATTGACCTGTGCATCGCCCAGCTGAATGATCTCGGCCCCGCCGGTGATCGCTTCCCACACGGTGTCGTTGTCTTTCAGGTCGTCGCGCGATTGGTCGACATAAGACAGTTCGACCGTGTCGCCCAGCGTGATGGTGCCGCTGTCGGGCTGTTCCTGACCGGTGAGCATCTTGAACAGGGTCGATTTACCCGCGCCGTTGGGGCCGATGACGCCGACAATGCCGCCGGGGGGCAGGGCGAAGTCCAGCCCTTCGATCAGTTGCTTGTCGCCCATGTGTTTCGAAAGGCCCTCGACCTCGATCACCTTGCCGCCAAGGCGCTGGCCGTTGGGGATGACGATCTGAGCGCGGGTCAGCTTTTCGCGTTCGGACTGCTCGGCCAGTTCGTTATAAGCATTGATCCGGGCCTTGGATTTGGCCTGACGGGCCTTCTGACCCTGACGCATCCATTCCAGTTCGCGCTGCAGGGTCTTCTGCTTGGACTTGTCCTCGCGCGCTTCCTGCTCCAGCCGTTTGGCCTTTTGCTCCAGCCATGCGGAATAGTTGCCCTCATACGGAATGCCGCGGCCGCGGTCGAGTTCCAGAATCCAGCCGGTGATGTCATCCAGAAAGTACCGGTCGTGGGTGACGATCAGGATGGTGCCTTTGTAGTCGATCAGGTGCTGTTGCAGCCAGGCGATAGTCTCGGCGTCCAGGTGGTTGGTCGGTTCATCGAGCAGCAGCATGTCGGGCGCTTCGAGCAGCAGCTTGCAGAGCGCCACGCGGCGTTTCTCACCACCCGAGAGGTTAGCGATGTTGGCATCGTCCGGCGGGCAGCGCAGTGCCTCCATCGAGACGTCGATCTGGCTGTCGAGATCCCACAGGTTTTCCGCGTCGATCGCGTCCTGCAGGGTGGTCATCTCCTCCATCAGCTCGTCCGAGTAATTCTCGGCGATCTCCATGGCGATTTCGTTGAAGCGGTCGACCTTGGCCTTTTTCGCGGCCACGCCCAGCATGACGTTTTCGCGGACGGTCAGCGATTCATCCAACTGCGGTTCCTGCGGCAGATAGCCGACCTTGGCACCCTCAGCCGCCCACGCCTCACCAGTGAAATCGGTATCGAGGCCGGCCATGATTTTCATCAGCGTCGATTTACCCGCGCCGTTGACGCCGACGACACCGATTTTCACACCGGGCAGAAAGCTCAGGTGGATGTTTTCAAAGCACTTCTTGCCACCGGGATAGGTCTTGGAGACACCCTGCATGTGGTAGACATATTGATAGGCGGCCATGTCGCGTCCTCTGGGTCGGGGAAATTGAGTTGGAACGCTGGATATCTGAGCGCGGCGTGCGGGGCAAGCTGGTGGTTTTGTGAATTTCGCTTAGTGCCGGCTTCACCTAAAAAGGCTTGATCAAACAAGGGGTATAAATTGTCTGAATTGGCAAAGCTGATTGCCGGTTGGGCGCAGCCGGGACGTGTCGAATGGATCGGGCTACGACCCGAGCGGCGGGTGGAAATGGTCAAGGTGAATGAGGCCGTGATCTCCATTGGCGGGCTCGACGGCGACCGTGGCCGCGCTGGCACGCGGGCGGTGACTCTGATCCAGCACGAACATCTGGCGGCGATTGGCACTTATCTGGGGCAAAGGCCCGTGGCACCGGAAATCCTGCGGCGTAATCTGGTGGTGTCGGGGATCAATCTGGCGGCCCTCAAGGGGCGTGAGGTGCAGGTGGGCGAGGCCATCCTGCGCTTTACCGTGATCTGCGCGCCGTGCAGTCGGATGGAAGAGGCTCTGGGCCAGGGCGGTTACTCTGCCGTGCGCGGGCATGGGGGTTGGTGTGCCGAAGTCCTCCGCCC
Source organism: Ruegeria sp. HKCCA5763 (assembly GCF_013034545.1). Taxonomy (NCBI): domain Bacteria; kingdom Pseudomonadati; phylum Pseudomonadota; class Alphaproteobacteria; order Rhodobacterales; family Roseobacteraceae; genus Ruegeria; species Ruegeria sp. HKCCA5763. The sequence continues at coordinate 11,999 of NZ_WQGF01000008.1, read as the reverse complement.
GGGGCGTGTCAAGCTGGGTGATGCGGTGCAACCTGTTGATTGACAACCCCCTTGAGTTCTGAACATCAGCAGGGGATGGAGCGTTATCATATTCCATATGCGCGACCCGGGCAGGTGATCGGGCTGTTCGGCGGGTCTTTTGATCCTCCGCACAAAGGCCATGTGCACGTCACGCGCGAGGCGATGAAGGCGTTTGGGCTGGATCGGGTGTGGTGGCTGGTCTCGCCGGGCAATCCGTTGAAGGAGCATGGACCAGCCCCGATGGCGCGGCGGTTGCAAGCCGCGAAAGCCGTGATGCAGCACCCGAAGGTCGACGTGACGGATATCGAGGCGATGACGGGCACGCGGGCGACAGCGGATACTCTGGCAGCACTTCGGCGGCTGTACCCGCAGGTTCGGTTTGTCTGGCTGATGGGGGCGGATAACCTGGCGCAGTTTCATCGTTGGAAAGATTGGCGGCTGATCATGGATAGCGTGCCAGTCGGCGTCGTCGCGCGGCCGGGGGATCGGATTTCGGCGCGGATGTCACCTGCGGCTCGGGTCTATGCAAAGTATCGCATCGATGGGCAGGCGCGACATCTTTTGGGTCAGGCGCAAGCCCCGGCCTGGTGTTTCGTGAACGTGCCAATGGTTGATGTCAGCTCGACCGAAATCCGAACGCGCGGAGAGTGGCGCGCACAAGTGTTGCCGGAATAGCCCCTATGGGCGCATAATCTCAGCGAGAGGTTGTGCGATTTTATTCTGTGGGATTTTAATTCAGCTATGGCTGATCGTTTTTCACGTCGTGTGTTTCTGGGGGGATTAGGGGCATCTCTAATCCCGGCAGCAGGTCTTGCACAGGCCCCGCTAGTTTCTCTCAGGCCGCAGATCCGCGGTGTGCCGCTAAGCGGGGCCGAACGCCTGGTGGCTGCGGCCGGGTTAAAAGGCGAGGTTGTGTTTGCGGTTGCGGATGTAGCGACCGGAGCGCAGCTGGAGGTGTTTGGAGAAGGGGCCGCCTTGCCCCCCGCCAGCGTTGGCAAGGCGTTGACCGCGCTTTATGCCCTGGACGTTTTGGGCACGGATCACCGATTTGAAACCCGTCTGGTGGCGGATGGACCGATCGAAAACGGCATCCTGCATGGCGATTTAATCCTGGCGGGCGGTGGGGATCCACTGTTGGATACTGATGCACTAGCCTCGATGGCGGCCAACCTGCGAGAGGCTGGGATTACCGAGGTGCGTGGTGCGTTCAAGGTCTACGACGGGGCACTGCCATTTGTTTTCAGCATCGACCCTGGACAGCCCGATCATGTGGGGTACAGTCCTGCCATCAGCGGGATTTCGTTGAATTTCAACCGGGTGCACTTTGAGTGGAAGCGCGCGGGCAAAGGATATGACGTAAGCATGGACGCGCGCAGCGCGCGCTATGTGCCTGCGGTGGATGTAGCCTCGATGCGCGTCGAGAGCCGAAGCCTGCCGATCTATACCTATCAACCAAGCGCGCGCCAGGATCGCTGGACCGTGGCCAAAGGTGCGTTGGGGAATGGCGGAGCCCGCTGGTTGCCAGTACGTAAACCCGCGCTTTATGCAGGGGATGTGTTCCGAACCCTGGCGCGGTCAAACGGGATCGTGCTGGGACGGGTGCAGGTGACACGAGAGCGCCCGCAGAGCTTGGATCTTGTGGTGCATCGCAGTGATCCGCTGGAGAGTATTCTGCGTGGGATGCTGAAATACTCGACCAATCTGACGGCTGAGATGGTCGGACTGGCGGCGACAAAGGCACGGGGTGTTTATCCCAGGAACTTGGCAGAGTCGGCGGCCGAGATGAACCGATGGGCTTTGGAGAGCTTTGGTGTGAACGGTATCGCCATGGTCGATCATTCCGGTCTTGGTGATGCTTCGCGCATTGTACCCGCAGATCTGGTTTCGGCCTTGGTGGTCGCACAGAAGTCGGGGATATTGCGCCCGTTGATGAAACCTTTTGCCTTGACCGATCGGAATGGTCGAGTCGTCAAGAACCACCCAGTTAAGGTTGACGCCAAGACCGGGACACTGAACTTTGTTTCCGGGCTGGGCGGTTTCCTGACAACAGCAGACGGGGTCGACCTGGCCTTTGCTATCTTCACGGCAGACGTGGCGAAACGCGCGAAAATACCGCGTGCTCAGCGTGAACGTCCGGATGGCGCGCGCAGCTGGAACCGAAGGTCGCGAAAGCTGCAACGCGCACTGCTTGAACGGTGGGGCTCGCTATATGGCAGTTAAGCTGTGAAACCCGACGACGCCTGTTGTCAGACGGCGTGACGCGCGCGGGCACCGCGTTCGATTGCGGCAGCGTGCAAGCGATCGATGCTGAGCTCATACCGGATTTCTTCCAGCAAACGCAGCTCGGTCTCGGCCAGCGATCCGTCTGCGGCGGCAACATCGCAGGCCAGCGCATAAGCTGTTTCGTTCAGCCGTTCAGGAAGGTTGTCGCGGATCAGCCCAAACAGAGCATCCAAGCCGTCTTCTTGTTCGAACAGATCAAAAACGATCTGTGACACATGGCGCATCCGGTCGATGTCATACCCGGCGAAGACCGGCAGCATGTTCACCGCAACTTCTATCTTGACCAGTTCAGCGGTTCGGATCGTTTCGTCAGATGCCGAAATCGCAACCATGATCGCCACAAGGCAATCCTGTGGGGACATCGGGTGGGGAACTTGCTCGGTCATTCGGTGCATCCTGCTTGGGGTTCTTCAAAGGCGCAGGATAGAAGGGGGGCAGGGCAGGTTCAACATCTTGTTTGCCGCGTTTGTGTGGCAGGTTAAACCGGTCAGGTATTCATCACCGCCATTCCGCTCAGTAAAAGCCCGGCCCCGATCCAATAGCGCAGCCCCAGCGTTTCGCCAAAGAACAGCCACGAGGCGAGGGGAACCAGCACAAAGCTAAGCGCCATGAACGGATAAGCTTGCGACAAAGGCACATGTCTGAGGACGTAAATCCAAAGGATCGTCGCGGACCCGTAGATCGCAAGTGCGACAAGCAAAAAAGGGTCAAAAAGGGTGTGTACTACGCCCACTAAGCCTGTGGCGTCGCGCCCGTCGATCCGCCCGCCTGCAAGCTTGAACAACACCTGACCGGCGGAGATCATGACAGGCGTCAACAGCAAGCCCGTCCAGATCAGAACCGTTGGCGCGGTGGCGCTCATGCCGCCTGATCCTTTACGGGCTTTTCGTTGCTTTGATCCACAGGGCGGTCTTCGCAGTAATAGATGTCGCGCCCGATATCTTCGCAGACATGTACGCTCGGGCTGGGATGTACAGCGCGCAAAAAGCTGTGGGTGTAGGGGAAGAAGTTAAAGTGCGGATTGAAGCTGTAGCGGTATTCCCTCTCACGCGGGACCACAATGATGACGCGCTTGCGCGCGACCCGCCGCAGTTCCGCAATCGCTTGGCGATAATCCAACAGGTGCTCGATCACATGGGTGCAGATAACGGTGTCGAAGCTGTTGTCTTCAAAGGGCAGATCCTCGATCCGTGCGGCGACATAGCTGATGTTGTCCAGAGCTTCCGCGTCGTCGACCACAAAATCCACGCCGGTCATGGCGGTTATGTCTGGGCGCTGGGCACGGATACGCTGCAAAAGAACGCCGGTGCCGCAACCGACATCGCAGATGCTGTCGCCGATGATGTCTTTGGCAATCCGATCTATGCAGGCTTCGGAATTGTCGGTTCCGTCATGAACGCGCGGATGGTCGCGATACAGGGTTTCGTATTCTTCGTCTGTCAGAAAAGGCGCGCGTTCGCGGAATGCCGCTAGCCGGGTGATATGTTCACCCCAGACCCGACGTGCGAGCCAGTGAAACGCGGCGCTGTCGCGCAAGATTGGCGGTACGATGTCCTCAAGCACAAAGCGGATCAGATTGGTGGTTTCGCGTCGCATCTTCTGTCCTCTGGTCCGGTAAGCTTCCTGATCTTGCCTTAGTCATACATGGCCTGAGAAGCCCGTGAAATATGCAGGTCAAGCCAGAGCGTGCGGCCCGTGTCTTTTTTGTTTCGGAGAGCACAATCGTCCCAGCATTGTGGCTTCAGTAAGGCTTAGCTGTGAAACCTGCGTCTCGGGCCTATTGAAGAAAGCGTTCGAGTATTCGGAGCAGTGCAAGAGACTTTAGCTCTTTGAGCATGGGGAAACACCGGTTTCTGGTCAGTTATGGCAGGAAACGGGCGACTGCTTTATTGACTCATGCTGCACTGGCACAATAGGAGGGGCCGGTCCGGTTGCATGGGGCAACCAGAGCACCTTTCCCTATGGAGCACATTGAAATGTCTGAACTGCGTGAAACCGCGATGTCGTCCAAGGCCTGGCCTTTTGAAGAGGCGCGCCGGTTGCTCAAACGCTATCAGAAAAGTGCTCCGGAAAAGGGGTATGTGTTGTTTGAAACCGGCTATGGCCCTTCGGGTCTGCCGCATATCGGTACCTTCGGTGAGGTTGCTCGGACCACAATGGTAAAGCGTGCGTTCGAAGCGCTTTCTGACATTCCGACCAAGCTGATCTGTTTCTCGGATGATTTGGACGGGATGCGGAAGGTGCCCAGCAATGTGCCGAACCCGGAGATTCTGGAGCAGCATTTACAACGCCCGTTGACCTCGGTGCCGGATCCATTTGGCGAATACGACAGCTTTGGTGCGCATAACAACGCGATGCTGCGGCGGTTCCTGGACACATTTGGGTTTGAGTACGAGTTCTACTCGGCCAAAGAGTTCTACGAGTCCGGGCAGTTTGACGAAATTCTCAAGCGTGCGGTTGAACGCTATGATGAGATCATGGCGATCATGCTCAAGAGTTTGCGTGAAGAGCGCCAGCAGACCTATTCGATTTTCCTGCCGCTGCACCCTGAAAGCGGGCGGGTCATGTATGTACCGATGAAAAAGGTCTGTGCAGAAACATACACCGTGACCTTTGACGATGAGACCGGCAAGGAATGGACCGTTCCCGTCACTGGGGGCCATGTGAAGCTGCAATGGAAGCCGGACTTTGGCGCGCGTTGGGCGGCGTTGGGCGTCGATTTTGAGATGTACGGCAAAGAGCATGCGACGAACGAAAAGATCTATGACTCGATCTGCCGTGCGCTGGGTGGTCGTGCGCCCGAGCATTTCAGCTATGAGCTGTTCCTGGATGAAAACGGTCAAAAAATCTCGAAGTCGTCCGGCAACGGCGTGTCGATTGACGAATGGCTGACCTATGCGCCAACCGAGAGCTTGGCGTATTTCATGTACCAAAAGCCCAAAACGGCCAAGCGGATGCATTTTGATGTGATCCCGAAAGCTTACGATGAGTATCATCAGCAGTTGCGGGCCTATCCGGGGCAGGATCTGAAGGCGCAGTTGAACAACCCGGTTTGGCACATCCACGGCGGTGACGTTCCTGAATCGACGTTGATCGTGCCCTTTGCGATGCTGCTGAATCTTGCATCGGTGTCTGGCGCGGAAGACAAAGAGACGCTGTGGGGCTTTATTCGCCGCTATGCGCCAGAAGCGACGGCGGAAAGCCATCCTGATTTGGATCAGGCCGCAGGATTTGCTGTGCGCTACTTCAACGATTTCGTCAAACCGACACGCAAGCATCGCGCGCCTACAGATCAGGAACGTGAGGCGCTGGAGGCACTGAAGGCAGCGCTTGAAGCATATGATGGCCCCACCGAGGATGAGGCGCTGCAGTCGGTGGTCTACTCGATCGGCCGCGAGCGGTTCGACCCGATGCGTGGCTGGTTCACCGCACTCTACGAGGTGCTGTTGGGTGCCTCGCAAGGCCCGCGTTTTGGTGGCTTCATTGCCCTCTATGGCGTGCCGGAAACGATTGCGCTGATCGACAAGGCCCTGGCCGGAGAGCTGGTCTGATTTGACCTGATCCCGCAAGGGGCTACCGTTCCGTCAGGAGGTAGCCCCATGCGTCGTTTACTACTTGCCCTGTCCTTGAGTGCCGGTCTGGCCTCAGGTGCGTTTGCCCAGAGCGCCGAGATCGAGGCCAATATCGCGGCCCAGATGCAGGCCTTCAAGGCGGATGATTTCGCCACGGCCTTTACCTTTGCCAGCCCCAATATCCAGCGTCTCTTCGGAAACCCGGACAATTTCGGAGCGATGGTACGCAATGGGTATCCAATGGTTTGGCGGCCTGCTGATGTACGCTTTCTGGAACTGCGCGAGATTGCCGGGTCATTGTGGCAGAAGGTAATGATCACCGACGGAAACGGGCTGGTTCATATTCTGGACTATCAGATGGTTCCGTTGGAGAGTGGCTGGAAGATCAACGGGGTTCAGCTTTTGAGCAACTCGGATCCTGCGGTCTGACGCAACACCACCGTCACGGTGCGATGAACCGTGATTAATCCCCTTTCGGTATTCAAACTGGCGCGTTCGGGACGGACCTGAACACGAGGTTTGGACGCGTCGCCAAATTGGCGCGGCGCGATTGAGAAAGGGTTTTCTATGAACAAGGCAATCACCGACGGCATCGTGTTCATGCCACCTCAGTTTGCGAATGGCCTGACGGTCTGGTCTGCGGGGGACGGGACGCCCGGTTCGCCTACCTACGGCGGGTCCGGCACCGGCGTATTTGTACCATCAGATGCGGATTTTGGCGGATGTCTTGAGATTCTGAAGGTGAACACCACGCAGCAGCTGCGTTTTATGGGGCAGACGCCGATATTGCCCGGCTGCTATTTGCAGGTCAAAGCCCGAGTGAAAGCAATTAGCGGCCCGTTACCGTCTGTACGGGTCGCAGCATGGGCAGGCGGTGCGGGGGACGCGCACGTTGCGGGCGTTGTCGAGCAAGGACCGGCTACGCAGCTATCGGGCTATGGCTCGGTACATGAGATCACGGCCATTGTGGGCACCGGCCAGCGTCCGGGCGTTGATATGCCCTGGGAGCTTGCTGCGCTTTACGGGCATTTCGGTCTGGACATCGAAGGGGCCAATGGTGCTTTGGTGCGTGTTGATGATCTTGAGATCACCGACGTCACCAGTGTTTTCCTTCGTGAAATGATCAGCCTGGTGGACGTTCGGGATTACGGCGCTGTGGGAGACGGTGTAACCGACGATTCCACCGCATTTGAGGCCGCAGATCAGGCAGCTGGTGGTCGTCGAGTCTATGTGCCGCAAGGTACCTATCATCTTGGGGAAAACACCAGCATGGCCTCTGAGATGGAATTTGAAGGCACAGTCACGATGCCAGATGACAAGATGCTGTTGCTGACCAAAGACTTCCATCTGCCAAGCTATATAGCGGCCTTTGGCGATGAAGAATTGGCTTTCAAAAAGGCGTTTCAGGCGCTGCTGAATAACACCGATCATGAATCACTGGATCTGGGCGGTCGCAAAATTTCGGTGACAGCTCCGATTGACATGGCTGCAACGGTTCCGAACAAACAAGGCGGGTTTTCCACACGCCGCGTGATCCGCAACGGTCAGTTCGATGTCAAAAGCAGTAGCGCTTGGGATACCGAGACATTCACATCGGTGGCAACCTATGATCCTACGGACAAAACACGACTGACCAATGTCGCCAATGTTGCGAATATTCCTGTGGGCTCTTTGGTGCAGGGCAGTGGTGTTGGCCGCGAAATCTACGTGCGGTCAAAAAACGTTGGTGCTGGTGAGATCATCCTGAACGCACCAATCTATGATGCGTCGGGTACGCAAACCTTCACGTTCCACGCGTTCAAATACCTACTGGACTTCAGCGGATTTAACACGTTGCGCAAGTTCGGCATGGAGCAGATTGAATTCCAGTGCAACAGCAGGTGCAGCGCCATCCGTCTTGCGGCGTCGGGCAGCACATTTCAGTTGAAGGATTGTTTTGTCAGTCGCCCCAAAGACCGGGGGATCACCTCGATTGCGACAGGGTGCAAGGGGATGTTGATCGACAATTGTCAGTTCCTGTCAGCGGAAGAATCCTTCGATGTGACGGATCGTTCTTCGATTGGGCTGAACACCAATTCAAATGACGTAAAACTGCGTCACAACCAGGCAGTGCGTTTCAAGCACTTTGCCGTTCTGGGCGGCGACAACAACATGGTTTTGGGCAACCATTTTTTCCAGGGCGATGGCATACCGCAGGGCGTTCGCACGGCTGGGTTGATCATGATCGGCACGTATAACAGTTCCACTATTGCCGAAAACTATGTCGACAATTGTTTCATCGAATGGACCAACGAACGGGATGCCTCACCCGCTTTCACCAGCGGATTCTCGTTCAGCGCAATGAGCATCACCGATAATATCTTTTATTCAAGTCAAGCGCCGTCCTGGTTCAGTTTTTTCATTGTGCGTCCCTATGGGGCCGGGCATTTCCTGAATGGTTTGGCTGTGACTGGAAACAAGTTTAGGGCCACAAGCGGTTCAATAGATCGGGCGGAAAGGATCGACACGTCTTTAGCGGATTTGAACAACAACAAGCACGCGAATGTGACGTTCCAGAACAACACCTATCACGGTGTCACAAAAAAGACCGCGCATCCTCTGAGAGTCCGGCGTCAGCAAAACTCGGCCGCAAGTTTTTGGCCGGTTTTGTCAAATGGCGAACTGCCGTTCAACGGCAAAGCGCGCAGTTGCGATAGTGTTACAGTGCTCGGTGGGCTTACAGGGGTTTTCAATAACCAGGTTTTTGCGGCACCTCACGTTTTACCCGAGCAGGGGTCTCTTGGTGTTAATTTGACCCTTAAATGGCCTGAGCAAGTTAAGGGCGAAGTCACTGCTTTGATTCGGATGGACAAATAAAGACATCAGTGGCCGCCCTGAATAGGGCGGTCAATTCTTAGTGCTATGCCAGGCACAACTGGCGTTGCTTTACTGCGCTGGCAGGAAATAGGCGACCTTTTTGTTGGGTGTGCTAGTCTGAGGAAAACAAACGGAGAATCCCAATGCCGAAAATCGCCAAAAACGCCAGTGTTCAAACCGTAATCACAACCTTTGAAATGACGCCAGGCACCTGTCAGGATCTGTTGGAAGCCCTCACTGAAGCCTATGCCGATTTCATCTCAAAACAGCCGGGCTTTGTGTCTGCAGGGTTGCATGTGAACGATGCTCAAACCCGTATCGCCAATTACTCGCAATGGGAGCGTCGTGACGATTTCCTTGCCATGTTGAGGACGCCGGAGATGCGCGACCGCAATCGCAAGATCAACGAATTGTGCAAAAGCTTTGAGCCGGTCATGTATGACGTGGCCGAGACATTCTGAGATTCCTGACCTGAATCAAAGCCTGCAACAACAATATGTTTCAAAGTGAGCCTGCAAAACGGAGGCTCACGCTATGTATCACAACATTCTTGTCCCGATCTCATTCGACGCTGAAAGAGACACATCCGGGCCTTTGAAACTGGCTCAGCTGTTGGCCACGCCAGACGCCCAGGTGACGTTGTTGCATGTGGTTGAGCATATTCCGAACTATGCGATTTCCTACATGCCACCCGAATACCTGACCGAAGCGCGAAAGGCGATTCAGGCCGAGCTGGATGAATTGGCGTCGCAGGTTCCGAATGCACGCGGATTGGTGATCGAAGGGCATTCTGGTCGGACCATTCTGGACTGGGCCGAAGCCAATAAACCCGACCTGATCATCATGGCGTCGCACCGTCCGGGGATGCAGGATCTTTTGCTGGGCTCGACGGCTTCCCACGTCGTGCGACATGCAAGTTGCGCTGTCCACGTGGTTCGTTGACCATCAGAAATCGACCGTTGTTAGGCGATAGGCTTTGCCAAAACCGCCGTTCAGCAAACCATCCTTGATGGTGAACCTGACAAAACTGAAATCGGCGAAATCGATATACAGCTTTGCCTTGGGCCGCAGGCTTAGATACCGCTCACGCAGCGGAGCATACTCTGGCATGTCCCGGTGTACCCAAAGCGCCACCGCGTGAAGTGTCAGGCGGGGGTGTGTCAGCGGGTCACCCTTTTCTTCGGGCTCTCCGACCAGAAGGGCGCAGTTTGGATTGGCATTCAGGGCTTGAGTATGTTCGGCCAGTGACGAGATCAGCGTGACTGGGCGGCCATCCGTATCCGTAGCCAGCGCGATACGGGACAGTGTTGGCAAACCCGTCTGAGGGTGCAAAACCGCCAACGCAGCAAACCGCGCCTGCTCCAAAAGCTCTCTGGCCTGCGCGCGGACCGTTTCGTCTGGGGTTTGGTAGGGACTGGTCACGGTTTGGCTAGACCTCACAGTCAGGGTTTCGCAGTGACACTAGAGCGTAAGTCGGCGGCCCGCCAACCTTTCGATCCGATTGCCTCGGCTTTGCCACATATCCATCGTAAGACCCAGTCATGCTGTTCAAGAAACCCACGCAGGGCGCGCCTGACCTCAACCCAAGATCAACCCGTCGGCACCAGCGGGCCGAGGCCGCGCGCCGACAGGCACTGTCCCCGGTGCGCATTCTGGTTATGGTACTATTGCTGCCCCTTACGACTGTACTGATCGCGGTGGGCGTTTTCATACGGGTGTCCGAGTATAATAGGGACGAGGCCGTGATACACCTGATCGCGCTGGCGGGGTGCGACGCGACGCAGGCCATGGGAATCGGGCCGTTCCGTGAAGGCCAGCCGGGGTACCACACGCGCAATGACCCGGACGGAGACGGCGTTGCCTGTGGGTTTACCGAGACGCCTGCACCTCAGGCCGCGCAATCAGAAAGCCGCCCAGAGCCGCAACAACGTGCGGTCGGCAATGCCAAGTTTGTGCGTCCTTAGTGGATTTACTCAACGCATTCAGGACAATTGTGCGCCTGCACAGGTGCGAAAGATACGTACCTGCGGCGCTGCATCGTTCAGGGGAAACTCTGCGATCCCGTCTTGCGTGAACGCATAGGCGACCTGATTGTACTCCAGCCCATCCAGCACATTGCCAAAGCCGGTATCTGTCACCGTCAACGCGGACCCTCCGTCGGACAAGACATGGCGTGGGGTGGCGATTTCGATGGGGTTTCGTCCTTCGAACCGCATGGCAAACCACGGGGATTGGGCCCAGACCTGATCTTTCCGAGTGACCGTCAGCGTGTAGAGCGGCGCAGACGGGTCATAGGTCAGGAAAATCGTCGCGGCACCTGTGTCATGCGAAAGCGTGCAGATATCGCCCACCGTCGCCTCCCATGCCAAGGCTGGGGTGGCAAAGATCAGAGAGGTCAGGATTGCACGCATGAGAGGGGACATAGCCGCCGAACAGGGCAAGGCAAGTTCCGCGGGGCTCTAGGTTGCAACCCTGAAGTGTCAGATGCTTGCGCGCAGTGAGGCGCTTGGTTGAAAATGGCCGAAAATCCCACGTATCAATCTGAGATTCCAGTCCCCTGTGCTAGGATGCGCGCGGCGTGGCCGTTCTGGGTGCGCCGCATGACAGTTCTGTCACGTGAGGGAGGAAAGTAATGTTTGCACGTATTACCCAATTCAAAATGAAGCCTGGCACGCGCGAGGCCGCCACGGCAAAAATGAACGAATTGAAATCCGAGATCATGGGCATGCCCGGCATGCATTGCTTTACCAACGTGATGAACGAGGACGGATCGGGCTATGTGATCTCAGTGGTGGAAAGCGAAGAGACCTCGAACGCAAACGCGCCCAAAGTGGCCGAGCTGTGGGGCCATTTCGCCGAATTCATGGAAGGCCCGCCCTCACCGGTCGGATACGATGTGATTGCCCATTGGGATAAGGGGTAAAGGTTAGGGCGGGGAGTTACCCGCCCATTTTTTTGTGTAGTGCAGAATGGGGTTTTAACACATCATGCGTTTGGGTCGCTTCGGAGCAATGGTTTGGAAACCTACCCTACCCTTGGTGCTCCCATATACGTAATTGGTGGAATTTATTGAGTCCTAAATTTAAGCTTGCTCCACAATTTGGAAATAAATTCAGTCTGTGATAAACTTTTTCTTTTTTTAAAGGAGATTATCGTGCCAGTTGATCAGATTTCGGCATTAGAGAGATTTCTTACTTACGGGCCAATTGGACTAGGCTCAGGACCCATTGATTTCCGTTTGGTTGCGTGATTCACGGGCCGAAAAAC